>NZ_JAMYRZ010000005.1:0-230578 GCF_040321675.1 Mesorhizobium sp. M0296 | reverse complement strand
CGCCAGAGGAACGCTGATATTTGGGTTGCTTGACCGGGAGGGGGCAATCGCGAAGGCAAACGTTGGAAAGGTCGTCGATCACTTCGGCTCTGACTCCGGACTTGTCGAATGCCTAATGTGACCCGACATCCTCGACGCGATGCCTGCAGACCATCACCCGCAGCGCAGCAGACAACGAAAGTCTCCGCTGGGCTCTGCCCATCAGGCAGGCCGTGCTTTGTAAAAGCGGCACCAACCATCGGGCTGATTTCACCCGCGACAATCTCGGATGCATTCGGCTTCAGGAAATGGGTGCACCCGGCGCAGCGGCGATCTTTGTTTGGAACATCCTAATAAAGCGCCACAGGCTTTGGGGTTGTTTCGGCGCCGCGCGCCGCAGGCTGACCTGTCATGCAGGAAGCAAGCCCACCTGCACCGGCAAATCGCTGCGCCGGTCGTCGACACCTTAAGAAATTTCCGGCGAGACAGCGCTTGGCCTGGCTCACGTTGTGCCGACCCGCAATTTATCTCACCACGATCTTCTTTAATGATCTTTCCTCCCAATCGAACCCAAGGAAGCGCCGAGTGCTGATCAGATCGATTTGAGGTACTCGATCAGATCACTCTTTTCCTGATCGGTCAGATCAAGGCCGAGATGGCCGTCATAGTGCTCCTTCTGCGCAAGACGTCGATCGGTTCCACTCCTCCTGCCAGGGGTCGATCAAGTTAAGGACCCGACGTCTCCTCCCGGCTCGAGGTCTAATTCAATAAAACCGTGCGTCGCCGTCCTGCTTCCTTGATCCCTTGCCTTCCCTTACAATCCCTTCCGGACACAGAGGAGTTCCGCCATGAGCGAAGACGCCGTCAACATGTCGATCCGCAAGTTCCTGAAGGAAGTCGGCGTCACCTCCCAGCGCAAGATCGAGGAGACGGTGCGCGAAGGGCAAATCGGCGGCAAGAAGCTGAAGGTCCGCATGACGCTGACGGCGGAAGGCACCGGCCTCAACCACGTGGTGGACGGCGAGATCGAACTTCCATAAGCCGGGCGAAGCGACCTAGCGAAACGGCCGACGCGGCCGAAACGGATCAGCGGTTGGAATGGCGTCTGGCCGGGTCGATGTAGTACCGCTCACCCCACGCTCTTGCGACTCTGAGGGAACGCGAAAGACCGACCCTAAGCGGAAGCTCGCTCGCTCCGGGTCAATTCACGGCCATGACCCTTTACGTGTTTGAGCGTGAACCGCTGGAGGCTTCATCGCCGTTGTGGACTCATCCCAGGGTGACCATCACACCTCATGTCGCGAGTTTCTGGGTGGATTCTCGCGGAGCGGCCGTTCAGGCCTCTACTACTATTGTCGGCGCGCCGGGCCTGGCATGGCCGATGATGCGAGCCGAAGGATAGCCGTCCGCGACGATCCTCTCGACGAGCGCCGCTGCGTGGTCGGTCTCGCAAGCAACCAGCAACCCGCCCGAAGTCTGTGGATCCGTGAGAAGATGGCGTCGCCACTCGGGCATGCCGGGAGGTAAGCTTACCGCGTCGCCATAGCTCGCCCAGTTGCGCCGCGATGCGCCGGTAACGTGGCCGTCGACCGCGAGCGAGGCAGCTTCGGAAAAGAGCGGCACGTCGTGGCTGCAAATTATCAGCGTGCACCCGGCACCGCGTGCCATCTCGAGACCATGTCCGAGCAAGCCAAATCCGGTCACGTCGGTGACGGCGTGGACGCTCGCGTCCTGCGCCAGCTCCGATCCGATCCGGTTGAGAAGGGTGGTGGAGGCGATCATTTCGCGATAGCCGCTCTCGGAAAGCGCCTGCTTCTTGATGGCGGCGGAGTAGATGCCGACGCCGAGCCCTTTCGTCAGGATCAAGGCGTCACCCGGCCTGGTGTCAGAATTGCGTCGGATATCTCCGGGTCGGCATGTGCCGATGACTGCGAGGCCATAAATCGGCTCCGGCGAGTCGATCGAGTGGCCACCTGCAACCGGGATTCCGGCGTCGGCGCAGACAGCTTCGCCACCTTTCAGGATTTCGCGGACCATGAGCGTCGGGATCTTGTCGAGAGGCATCCCGAGGATCGCCAGCGCCATGATCGGCCGGCCACCCATCGCATAGATATCGGACAGGGCGTTGGTTGCGGCAATCCGGCCGAAATCGTAGGGGTCATCTACCATAGGCATGAAGAAGTCGGTGGTCGCGATGACGCAAGTCGCGCCGTCGAGTTGCCAGACTGCCGCATCGTCGCCGGTCTCCGTGCCGACGAGAAGCTGATGATAGGGACTGGCAGCCGCCGGATTAGCGAGAAGCTGCTGCAGCACTGACGGTGCCAGCTTACAGCCGCAACCGCCGCCATGGGCGAGGCTGGTCAGGCGCACAACGGGCGCATCGGTTATTTCGGGCGAGAGGGCGATTGCCATAGTCGTCGAGCCTCCTCTGCTGGCACGCTTTAGTAGGGATCAAGGTCAACCGGAATGGAAAATACGATCGCGCCAACGCACGGCGCGTTTGGAGCACGCTTGCTCTCAGCGGATTTCATTAAGTTAGGAAAGGCAAGCACCGTATCCGGCGTGCGAGGCATCGCCGTCATTGGGTATCGATCGAAAGGCACCCCGACCCGCGGGAGCTGTTTCATCGCCACGCTTTACAGTATGGTAATGCGTTCGTTTTCGTCAATCGCAGTCGCGGTCACGAAAAGATGACAAGAATATTCAACAATAATACACAAAGCCGATTTGCGGGCACAAGCCTGTTGCAGGAAGGCGGTTCGGAGGGGCACTTTTGCTGCACCGTACGCACCTCGTTCTTTGGCATTGATTTTATGTGGTCCGAGACTAGTTAGTCGGATTGAACCGTTGGTTCGAGTTGCCTTGTGGGGCATCGGCTTCGGGAGGAACCCATGAACATCGATCTTTCTCGACGCGCGTTCCTGCAAACAGCAGGCGCGGGTCTCGCCGGTACTACGCTTGGAGCCCTCGGCTTCGGCGATAGCGAGGCCGCACACGCGGCGGCTATACGGCCCTTCAAGCTCGCGAACACCACCGAAACACGCAACACCTGTCCATACTGCTCGGTGGCTTGCGGCATAATCTTGTATTCGAAGGGCGATCTCAGAAAGGGCGAGCCGGCCGAGATCACCCATATCGAGGGTGACACTGATCATCCGACCAATCGCGGCACCTTGTGCCCCAAAGGGTCGGCCCTGCTCGGATTTGTCAAGTCGCCGACCCGTCTGCAACATCCGATGATCCGCAAACCGGGCTCGGACAAGTTCGAGCCGATAAGCTGGGAAGACGCGCTCGGCCGCATCGCCCGCCTGATGAAGGACGATCGCGACAAGAACTTCGTCGCGACGAACAATGACGGCGTGACGGTCAACCGGTGGATCACCACCGGCTTCCTCGCCGCCTCGGCTTCGACCAATGAAACCGCGTTCGCGACCTACAAGGTGGTCCGCAGCGCGGGCATGCTGGTGTTCGACAACCAGGCACGTGTCTGACACGGCCCGACGGTGGCGAGTCTCGCCCCAACATTCGGCCGCGGCGCAATGACCAATTCCTGGACCGACATCAAGAACACGGATCTCGTCGTCATCATGGGCGGCAATGCCGCGGAAGCGCATCCTTGCGGCTTCAAATGGGTCACAGAGGCGAAGGCCAACCGCGGCGCCAAGCTCATCGTCGTCGACCCGCGCTTTACGCGCTCGGCTTCGGTGTCGGATCTTTACGCGCCGATCCGCCAGGGAACGGACATCGCCTTCCTGCTCGGGCTGATCAACTACTGCATCCAGAACGATAAGGTGCAATGGGACTATCTGAAGGCCTTCACCAACGCGACGTATGTCGTCAAGGAGGGCTTCACCTATCAGGACGGCCTCTTCTCCGGCTATAACGAAGCGAAGCGAGACTATGACAAGTCCAGTTGGGACTATGACATAGGCACGGACGGCTTTGCCGTTGTCGACGCGACATTGGCCAATCCCCGCTGCGTCTGGAATCTGCTCAAGAAGCATGTCGCGGTCTACACGCCGGAGATGGTCGAGCGCATCTGCGGCACACCGAAGGACCGGTTCCTGAAGGTGGCCGCAATGGTCGCCGAGACGTCGTCTCCGACCAAGGCGATGACCTCGATGTACGCGCTCGGCTGGACCCAGCACTCGAAGGGCTCGCAGAACATCCGCGCCATGGCGATGCTGCAGCTTGTTCTCGGCAATATTGGTATACGCGGCGGCGGCATGAACGCGCTTCGCGGTCACTCCAACATCCAGGGGCTGACCGACCTCGGGCTGATGTCGAACCTGCTGCCCGGTTATCTGACGCTGCCGACCGAGAAGGAGGTCGATCTGGCAGCCTACATGTCGACCCGAGGCTTCAAGCCGCTCCGGCCGAACCAGATGAGCTACTGGCAGAACTACAGGAAGTTCTTCGTAAGCTTCCAGAAGTCAATGTGGGGCAACGCGGCAACGCCGGAGAACGGCTTCGCCTACGACTACCTGCCGAAGCTCGACCTGCCGGGCTACGATCTGCTGCGGGCTTTCGAGCTGATGCACCAGGGCAAGATGAACGGCTATTTCTGCCAGGGCTTCAACCCGCTACAGGCAGCTCCGAACAAGAAGAAGGTGATCGAGTCCCTCTCGAAGCTCAAATACCTCGTCATCATGGATCCGTTGGACACGGAGACGGGCCGGTTCTGGGAGAACCACGGGCCGTACAACGATGTCGATCCGTCGCAGATTCAGACGGAAGTCTACCAGCTTCCCTCCACCCGAGGACGACGGCTCGCTGGTCAATTCGGGGCGCTGGCTGCAGTGGCATTGGGCCGGTGGCACGCCCCCCGGCGAGGCCAAACGCGATACCTGGATCATGGCGCAGCTCTATCTGCGCCTGAAGGGGCTCTACACCAAGGAAGGCGGCGCCTTCGCCGAGCCGATCGTCAAGCTCAACTGGCCTTATGCCGATCCCGGCGATCCGAAGGCCGAGGAGCTTGCCCAGGAGATCAATGGCAGGGCGCTCGCCAGGGTAACCGACACGGCCGACCCGACAAAGGTGCTGGCCGAGGCCGGAAAGCTCTTGCCGGGCTTCGCCGCGCTGCGCGACGACGGCTCCACCTCCTGCGGCTGCTGGATCTATTCCGGCTGCTTCAACGAAAACGGCAACAACATGGCCAGGCGGGACACCACCGATCCTGACGAAACCGGCGCCTATTCCAAATGGGCGTTCTCATGGCCCGCCAACCGCCGCATTCTCTACAACAGGGCGTCGGCTGACCTCACCGGAAAGGCTTGGGATCCAAGCCGCAAGGTGATTGAATGGGACGGCACGAAGTGGTCGGGCTACGATGTCCCCGACATCTTGCCAACGGCAAAGCCCGATCAAGTAGGCCCGTTCATCATGAATCCGGAAGGCGTCTCGCGCCTCTTTACCCGGGGCATGATGCGCGACGGACCATTCCCGGCGCATTACGAGCCATTCGAGTCACCCATCGCGAACCCGATAGCTCCCAAAGTTCGCGGCAACCCCGCAGCGCGGGTGTTCGAAGGAGATATGGCCCAGTTCGCCGAATCGGCTTCGCAGGAGTTCCCCTACGCGGCGACCTCCTACCGACTGACCGAGCATTTCCACTTCTGGACCAAGCACGTCATCACCAATGCGGTGATGCAGCCGGAGTTTTTCGTGGAAATTTCGGAACAGCTTGCGGCCGAGAAGGGCATCACCAAAGGCGGCTGGGTGCGCGTCTGGTCGAAGCGCGGTTCCGTTGTGGCGAAGGCCATGGTGACCAAGCGGATCAGGCCGCTCACCTGCGATGGCAAGACCGTCCACATCGTCGGAATACCATTGCACTGGGGCTTCACGGGAGCGGCGAAGAAAGGCTTTGGCCCGAACATGCTCACCCCCTTTGTCGGTGACGCCAACATCGAGACGCCGGAATACAAGGCGTTCCTTGTCAACATCGAGCCCATCGTCGGGCCGGTAGCGTAGGAGGAGTAAGCGATGTTTCCTCCACTTCCAAATCCTTCGACGACGGATACCGCACCGCGTTTTTCCGACAAGGACCTCATCCGCCGCTCTGCCTCGACGGTTCCCGCGCCCGAGCAGCAATTGACGGAAGTCGCCAAGCTCATCGATGTTTCGAAATGCATCGGCTGCAAGGCGTGCCAGACGGCCTGCATCGAGTGGAACGACACGCATCCGGAGATCGGCTTCAATGCCGGCGTCTATGAGAATCCTGCCGATCTGACGCCGGACATGTTCACGCTGATGCGCTTCAGCGAATGGGACAATCCCGAGACGAACGAACTCGAATGGCTGATCCGCAAGGATGGCTGCATGCACTGCGCTGACCCGGGCTGCCTCAAGGCTTGTCCGGCACCAGGCGCCATAGTGCAGTATTCGAACGGCATCGTCGATTTCGTCCATGAGAACTGCATCGGCTGCGGCTATTGCATCAAGGGTTGCCCGTTCAACATTCCGCGCATCTCCAAAGTCGATCACACGGCCTACAAATGCACGCTCTGCTCCGACCGCGTGGCTGTCGGCCAGGGACCAGCCTGCGCCAAGGCCTGCCCGACCCAGGCAATCGTGTTCGGCACAAAAGACGAGATGAAACAGCACGCCGACGGCCGCATCAAGGACCTGAAATCGCGCGGCTATTCGAATGCCGGCCTCTACGATCCGCCCGGCGTCGGAGGGACGCATGTGATGTATGTGCTGCACCATGCCGACCAGCCGGAACTCTATTCTGGTCTGCCGAAGGAGCCGAAGATCAGTCCGCTCGTGGAGGCGTGGAAGGGCGTGACCAAATATGCCGGCCTCACCATTCTCGGCGTGGCGGCCGGCGTCGGCCTGCTTCACCATCTGGTGATGGGACCGAACAGGGTCTCCGAGGCGGATGAGGAGCATGCCGAAGAGCTGACGGAAGGCGACAACGATGGCCGCATATGACGTGAAGCCGAACGAGCAGGTACATCCCGGCAAGCCAGTCATCGTGGACCGCTACACGGTGAGCGCGCGGATCAACCATTGGATCACGGCGGCCAGCCTGATCCTGCTCGCCTTGTCCGGCCTTGCCATGTTTCACCCGAGCCTGTTCTTCCTGTCGGGGCTGTTTGGCGGCGGCCAGTTCACGCGCTTCATTCACCCATGGATCGGCGTCTTGCTCTTCTTCAGCTTCCTTGGGCTTTTCCTTCGGTTCTGGAAGGCCAATTTGTGGAGGCCCGAGGACGGAACGTGGCTCGCCCGTTTCCGTGACGTATTGTCCAATCACGAGGACAACGTTCCCGACGTCGGCAAGTACAATGCCGGCCAGAAGCTCGTCTTCTGGTCAATGTCGATCCTCATCATCATCCTGATTTCGAGCGGCATCGTCATCTGGCAACAATATTTCGCCGCTTACACCACGATCGGCCAGCAGCGGGTGGCGCTGCTTGTTCATTCGATCGCTGCCGTGGCGATAATCGGCGTCTGGATTATCCATTTCTATTCGGCCATCTGGGTACGCGGCACCATTCCCGCCATGACGCGCGGACGGGTGACCGGCGGCTGGGCTTGGCGGCATCATCGCAAATGGCTGCGTGAACTGGTCGCAGGCAAACCGGACGGACGTTCGGGATCGAATCCCGCCGAATGAGCGGGTATTTGTTTTTACGCAATTCCGGACGGAAAACCGTTACACACTTTTCGTGGAATTGCTCTGGAGCAGTATCAAGCCGACCACGTGGCCCGTGAGGTTCGTGAGGTTGAAATGCCAAAGCAACAAGATCCGTCACGCCCTGACCCGACTGTAATCGGCGAGGTCTCGGCCCCACCCTTTGCGCGCCTGCCTGATCCGCGGACCTTGTTCATTCGCCGCTCCGAGCGATTGGATGTGTTGGCGGATGACCACCAGCTCGGCCCCTATCTCCGCTTCCTTTCTGCACTGACGGATGCGCAGCACCGCATCCAGGACGGCTTGCCGGAGATCGAATTGCCGACCGCGGAGGCGCGCGAGCGCGCACGAACCTTCGGTATGCCGCCGCTCGATCGCAGCCAATCCACTTCGGATGCCGCCCTTGGAATGACGCTCGGCCGCCTGTTCGAAGTGGCAGCCACGATCGAAAAACCCAAGGCGGCCGCAGCCGCCTTGGACAGGCTGGCGAATATCGATGCGTCCGGGGTCGACTCCATGGTGCGCAATGTGCTCACCGATGCGATCCCAATGAACGCGCTTGCCGAGCATGTCTATGTCGCGGCCGCGCTGCAGGTTCACTTTGCCCGCCTCGCGGCATGTCTCGACAGCTCGAAGCTGGTTCCGGTTGCCGACGGCGCCTGTCCGGCCTGCGGTGGGCCGCCCGTATCCTCGATCATCGTCGGTTGGCACGGCGCACACGGGGCGCGGTTCTGCGTCTGCGCGCTGTGTGGAACATTGTGGAACCACGTCCGTGTCAAATGTACGCTGTGCGGCTCGACTAAGGGGATAGGCTATCAGGAAATCGAGGGAGGCCCTGGCACGGTCAAGGCCGAGACCTGCGATGCATGCGGCTGCTATGTAAAGATCCTGTACCAGCACAAGGATCCGGCTCTCGATCCGGTCGCCGACGACGTGGCGACGCTCGGCCTCGACCTGCTCGTCCGCGAGGGTGGCCATCGCCGCGGATCGTTCAATCCGTTCCTTGTTGGCTATTGAGGATACGATGACCGCTTCATCCGCAAACCCTTTGCGCAATCTTCCGTCGGTCGACCAAGTGCTGAGGACCCCGCTGGCGGCGGCCGCAATCGAGCGCTTCGGACGGCAGGCCGCGACGGAGGCCATTCGCCGAGCCGTCGCCGATGCGCGAATGGCCTCCCGCAATGCCGCAGCCGTCGTGCCGGAGGCAAACGATCTTGCCGGCGACGCGCTCGTGCAGCTCAGGGACGGCGAACGCTCTTCCCTGCGCCCCGTTTTCAACCTGACCGGAACGGTGCTGCATACCAATCTCGGACGAGCCCTCCTCGCGAAAGAGGCGGTCGAGGCTGTTCGGCTGGCGATGCGCGAAGCGGTGGCTCTCGAATTCGATGTCGAGAAAGGCGAGCGCGGCGAACGGGACGATCATCTTCGATCGCTCGTTTGCGAGCTGACCGGAGCCGAGGATGCAACCGTCGTCAACAACAACGCGGCTGCCGTCCTTCTCGTGCTCAACACGCTGGCGCTCGGTCGCGAAGCGATCGTTTCGCGAGGCGAGTTGATCGAGATCGGCGGCTCTTTCCGGATGCCCGAGATCATGACGCGCGCCGGCGCCAGGCTTGTCGAGGTCGGCACCACCAACCGCACGCATCGCAAAGACTATGTCGCGGCGATCGGCCCGGAGACCGGGCTCATCCTCAAGGTGCACACGTCGAACTACCGGGTCGAAGGATTCACGGCCGAGATCCGGGCACCCGAGCTCGCTTCAATCGCAAAGGCGCATGGGGTACCGCTGGTCCATGATCTCGGTTCGGGCACGCTGGTCGATCTAGCCCGCTACGGCCTTGGGCGCGAGCCGACCGTGCGCGAGGCGGTCGCCGACGGCGCCGATCTCGTCACATTCTCCGGCGACAAGCTGCTTGGCGGTCCGCAGGCGGGTTTCATCGTCGGCCGCAGGGACCTGCTCGCAGCGATCAGCCGCAACCCGATGAAGCGGGCGCTCAGGGTCGACAAGCTTCGTCTGGCCGCGCTCGAGGCGACGTTGAAGCTCTACCGCGACCCCGACCGCCTGGCCGAGCGCCTGCCGACGCTAAGGCTGCTCTCGCGCTCGGTGAGGGAGATTGCAGCGCAGGCAAAGCGCCTTGCTCCCCTGGTTGCTGACGCCGTGGGCGACGCCTTTGCGGTCGACACGGTGGAGTGCCGGAGCCAAGTCGGATCCGGCGCGCTGCCGCTCGAAACTGTGCCAAGCGCCGGGCTTGCTCTCAAGCCGCGCTCAGGGAGCGGCCGGGCGCTCGAAGCGCTTGCGGCTGCGCTGCGTGGGCTGGGCGTCCCTGTGATCGGGCGCATCGAAAACCAGGCGCTCGTGCTCGATTTCCGCTGCCTGGAAGACGAGGCGAACTTCATCGCCAATCTAGCCGGCTTAAATCCGGGAGGAACCGATGCGCTGGCTTGACCGCCTTGCGCGCCGCCCAGCCGAGACGCCTGTGGCCGCACGCATGACCGAGGCCCTCGAAGCCGCGCGGCGAGGCGATCATGCCGTGGCTCTCTCCATATGGGAGCCGCTGGCTCACCAGGGCGTTGCCCGCGCTCAGAACAATATCGGCGCCTGCTTCGCCGAAGGGCTCGGCGTCGAGCGTGATGCGGATATGGCCTTTCGCTGGCTGGCGCTCGCCGCCGAGGCAGGAGATCCTGTCGGGCAAAGGAACCTGGCGTCGCTCTATTTCCGCGGCGAAGGCGTCGAGCAGGACTTTCGCCGGGCGGCCGAGCTCTATCGGGCCGCGGCGGAAACTGGCGACGGACCGGCGCAGGATATGCTGAGCTGGATGCTGCTGGAGGGCGAAGTGATGGCTCCCGATGCCGGCGAGGCGCGACGCTGGGCGCTTGCCGCGGCCGATCAGGGCATCGCATCCGCTATGACCCGGATCGGCATGCTTTATCACAATGCGCTCGGCGTGCCGCGCGATCCGGACGAGGCTGTCCGCTGGTGGCGCCGTGCTGCCATGCGAGGAGACGCCGAAGGGCAGGCAATGCTCGGCGCCGCCTGCCATCTTGGTACGGGCGTGCCGGCTGACGCGGTCGAGGCGCTGGTTTGGCTCCTGCGTGCCGAGGCAGGCGGCAGCGCCCTTGCCCGCCGCTATCTGGCTGCGGTGCGGGCCGAATTGAGCGCGGGCGATGCCGCCGAGGCCGAGCGTCGCGCCGCCGCGCCGTTGCCGGAGACCGCATCATGATCGTCGGCACGGCGGGACATGTCGACCATGGCAAAACTGCGCTGGTGCATGCGCTGACTGGTATAGACACCGATCGTTTGCAGGAGGAAAAGACACGCGGCATGACGATCGATCTCGGCTTCGCCTATTTGCCGGTGCCGGGTGGGGATAGCATCGGTTTCGTCGATGTTCCCGGGCACGAGCGTTTCGTACACACGATGCTCGCCGGCGCCAGCGGCATCGACTTCGTGTTGCTCGTGGTGGCCGCCGACGACGGCGTCATGCCGCAGACCCGGGAGCATCTCGCCATCGTCGATCTGCTCGGTGTCAGGCGCGGCGCCGTCCTGCTCACGAAATGCGATCTGGCCAGTCCCGAGCGCCGTACCGCGGTGGCGAGCGATATCCGCTCGGTGCTTGCCGGGACGATGCTTGCCGAGGCCCCCCTGATTCCCGTCTCGGTCGTTACAGGCGAAGGTATCGATGAACTCAGGTATCTCTTGTTCGAGGAGGCGTCGCATCTTGCCCGGCGTGCAGTTTCGGGCCGTTTTCGACTAGCGGTGGACCGCTCGTTCACGCTGCGCGGCGTGGGCACCGTCGTGACGGGCACCGTGCTTTCGGGTTCTCTCGGTACTGGCGACAACGTGGTCGTAAGCCCGTCAGGATTGCTTGCGCGGGTCCGATCGATCCACGCCCAGAACCGGCCGACTGAACGTGGTCGGGCGGGAGACCGTTGCGCGCTCAATCTGACCGGCGAAAGGGTTTTCAAGGAGGCGATCCGGCGCGGCGACGTAATTGTCGATCCGAAGCTTCACGCGCCGTCGGACCGGATCGATGCAAGCCTTCGCGTTCTGCCGGGTGAACGCAAGCCGATCGGCCAATGGTTTCCGGTGCGGCTCCACCATGCCGCGACGGAGGTCGGGGCACGCATTGTACTCCTCGGAGACGAACCGATCGGGCCTGGCGGCACGGCCAATGTTCAATTGGTGCTGGACAGTCCGATCGCGGCCACTGCCGGAGACGTTTACGTGGTGCGCGACACGTCCGCGCAGCGAACCATCGGCGGCGGACATTTTCTCGATCTGCGAGCGCCCAGCCGCAAACGCCGCGCGCCGGAACGGCTGGTCCAACTCGATGCCCATGCGCTATTGGCGCCCGAACTGGCCGCCGCCGCACTCCTTGATGCGCCGCCCCACTATTTCGACCTGAAGGCTTTCGCGCGCGACAGGGCGCTCAGTGACTGCGAGACGGAAGGCCTGATCGATCAACTCGGGCTTGTCCGTTTTGCCGTCGGAGAAATGCTTCTCGTGCTGTCGCCAGAGCGCTGGTTGCGATTCAAGCGCGACTTGGCCGCGACCCTGGAGAACTTCCATGCCGACAATCCGGATTTGCCGGGCGTAGGAATGGAGAGACTGCGTATTGGGCTTGATCCACGTCTGCCGGCTCCCTCTTTCATAGCAGTTCTGCGGAGCCTTTCGCATGCTGGAGAAGTTGCCTTGGACGGCGCCTGGGTGCGGCTGCCCGGTCATGAGGCGCACCTGACGGCAAAGGATGAAACTCTCTGGCTGCAGATCCAGCCTCTCATCGGCGGACCCGAACAATTCCATCCGCCGAGAGTGTGGGATATTGCCGAGGTGCTGGCCGCTCCGGAGACGGAAATCCGGCGGCTTCTGAAGCTTGCCGGCCGCATGGGGAAGGTCCACGAGGTCGCTCATGATCACTTCTTCCAGCGCCAGGCGTTGGCGCAGATCGTTGAGATCGCGCGCGACCTCGCTGCGTCGATGCCCACAGACGAGTTCGCCGCTGCTCAATTTCGCGATCGCGTGGGCAGCGGACGCAAGGTCGCCATCCATATCCTCGAATTTCTCGATCGGCACGGCGTGACGCTGCGGCGGGGAGACTTGCGCCGTCTGAACAGGCGCAGGCTGGACCTGTTCCGCCTGACAGGTGAGGGTGAGCCGCCGATGGCGCAAATTTCTGGAGGAGCATCGTCCCCGGTGGGGCGTCCGGACTTCAAATCCGGGAGGGGCCGCGAGTCGGTCTCTGGTGGGTTCGACTCCCACTCTCTTCCGCCATCCTAGTGAGCCAAGATGAACCCGACGGCTTCCTTTCTGAATGACCTGAAAACGACGGCTGAGACCGCCAGGACAACCGAGGCAAGCTTCAGGCGACAAGCGGCCAATCAGATCGCGGTTCTGGAACAGGAGCGCGCTTTCGCCTTCAGGCGGCTCAACCTCATGCAGGCGATCTCGGACGCCGTGGCCTCAGCCGAAAGTGAGGAGATCGCCGTGGCCAGCGCTTTGGCCGTCCTGCGCTTGCGGCTCGGCTGGAATGCGGACAGCGAGGCGCGCACGGAAGCGATCACGCATTTTGGCCCCGTTGCGCTTGCGTTGTTCCAGGCTGCGAAGCTGCCCGAGGACGAACCCGCCACCAATATCGGCGAGGCCCTTGCGATTTTTGAGCATTGGTACTCCGAATCCCGGGGATCGTCGTTCTGGTTGCTATTCGAGCACCAGATCGTGGACACGCCGCTGGTCGACTTTTGACCGACGGACTTTTCGGCATACCCGGATGTGAAAGCAGAGAGCGCAACGTCGCTTTATTACCGACGACACGATACGGTAACCGGCGCCTCGGTCACCGCCGCAAGCAGCTGCTTTGGGGGCGGACGCCGGAAGCCGTTCACTCCCATGACATAGGAGCCATATCGCATCATCGACAAGGCGCGCGAGCAAGGCATCAACTTCATCGACACCGCCGACGTCTACCACAACGGCAAGTCCGAGGAAGTCGTCGGTCGCGGCATCAAGGCGACGCGCGATCATTGGGTCGTGGCGACCAAGTTCGTCAACTCGCATGACAAGGGGCCTAATCTCGGCGGCCATTCGCGCAAATGGGTGATCCAGACGGTCGAGAACAGCCTGCGCCGCCTTGGAACAGACTACGCCGGCCGCGGTTTGGGTGCAGCATTCACGCGGCAGGAATTGACGCCGGAGGCGCTGAGTGTCTTGGGGGCTGTCGAGCAGGCTGACGCGCTGATCGTCACGACGCCGGTCTACAACGGCTCCTATGCGGGCCTCTTCAAACATCTGTTCGATCTCATCGATCCGCTGGCGCTCGTCGACCGGCCGGTCCTGATCGGCGCAACAGGCGGCGGTCAACGCCACGCTCTGGTGGTCGAGCATCAGCTTCGCCCCCTGTTCGGCTTCTACTCGGCACTGACGGTGCCAAGTGCCGTCTACGGCAGTGACAGCGACTTTTCCGACGGGAAGCTCACGGACCCGCAGGTTCTGGCGCGGGCCGGGCAGGCGGTGGACCAGTTCGCCACCCTGGTTTCGGCACGGCAGCCGAAGCGCCAACAGGTCAGTCTGGCCTCAGCCTAAGGGGCAGCGAGTCGTAGACGTCCCTGGTCCTTAGGTTCGCCAGACCATACGAGAGAATGCGAAGGAAATGGGTTGGCGAACCCTCCGCTAACGTATTGATTTCCCAGTAGGGAACGTTGACCCTGCAGGTCGAAGGGTCGCATTTGTTCGCCATGGCATCGTTCGCGCGTTGGAAGCGATGTTAGCATGCGGGCGAGGCATGATGAAAACGGGGAAGGTCTCATGAGTTTGGATGATATCGATCTCAATTTGCTGAGAGTGTTCGACGTGATGATGCGTGAAAGGAGCGTAACGCGCGCAGCTGCCGAATTGGGAAGAACACAATCAGCTGTAAGTCATTCCCTATCGAAGCTTCGCTACCTGTTGCAGGATGAACTGTTCACGAGAGACGGGGGCGAAATGCGACCAACCCCTCGGGCAGTGGAGTTGCTGTCAGATATTTCTGCTGCGCTGGCGACGATCCGCGCGTCGATCGACCGGCATCAGATCTTCAATCCAGCAACGACGCGACGCAACTTTCGCGTGGGACTCACTGACTATCACGCCATGATATTCATCCCAGGGCTCATTCGAGAATTTTCGAGGCAAGCGCCTGGCGCGACGCTGAACGTCATTCCCGCAAACGGACCCGAAATCGGTTCATCGGTCTATTTGAGACAAGTCGACTGTGCACTGACGGGAGCGGCAATACGCGACGACCCAGGTCTCTTGAAGGTGGAGCTTGGCCAGGATCGATTGTTTTGCGCGGTGTGGAGTGGAAGCAAGATCGCCAGGAACGCAATGACACTGGAAACATATTTGGCCAGTTCTCACCTGCAGATTTCCGCAGATGGTCTGGCAGAAGGTCTCGCGGATGCCGCCCTCAAGCAGCATGGTCTCCGGCGCAATGTCGTTGCGACCATCTCGAATTATCTGGTGCTGCCCTGGGCGCTTCGCGGCACTGATCTGATTACTCATTGCGGCGATGCAATCCTGCAAATGCTGGACGAGAGGAGTGAGGTGACGTTGGTCCCGCCGCCCCTTCCCGTTTCGAATGTGAATGCCTGGCTCATTGTTCACCGCCAGATGGCGAATGACCCGGGTACCAAATGGCTCCGGGAAATAATCATGAGCATCTACAACGAGTCGCGGACCGAGAGAGACCAAGGGTCAACTGTCGGAGCACCGGGGTTGGCTGCACCATAGGTCGCGCGCGCCGTCGCTCATTCGATTAGCCCGCCCCAAGCAAACTAGCCCGATCAGCACCCAAGCTCCCTTTCACCCGAGAGCGAGTGCCTCCTCAATTATGAATGACGCTCATTTTCGCAATGAGAACAGTCAATTTGACGAATAGTCATACTTGAGGCCACATTCCCTTCAACAAAAACAGGGGAATACCGAAATGAGATCGATGTTCAAGGGCTTTCTTGCCCTCGCTATCGCGTGCACCGCCTCCTCGGCGTGGTCCGCAACCCTCGACAATGTCAAGAAAAATGGCGTGCTGACGTGTGGCACAAATTCGGCCACGGCTGGCTTCAGCCTTCCCGATAATGAAGGCAAATGGACCGGATTTGTGGTCGACTATTGTCGCGCCGTGGCCGCTGCCGTGCTCGGGGATGCGCAAAAGGTTAAGTTCATCCCATTGACGCCAAAAGATCGCTTCACCGCCTTGCAGTCGGGGGAGATCGACATTCTTGCACACAACGCAACATGGACATCGTCGCGCGATACGTCGCTCGGCATCCTGTTTGCGGGGACGTACTTCTATGACGGTCAGGGATTCATGGTGCGCAAGGCGGACAACATCACATCAGTCAAGGGGCTCGAGGGCGCATCGATTTGCGTCACCCAGGGCACCACGACCGAGTTGAACCTTGCCGACTATTTTCGCTCGCAGTCGATCAAGTACACCACGGTTGGTTTCGCCGACGAGGAAGCTGTCGTGAAGGCTTACGAGGAGGGGCGTTGCGACGTCCTGTCGGCGGACACCTCCACCTTGAACGCATCGCGGCTTCGCATGGCCAAGCCGGACGACAGCATCGTTCTTCCCGAACTGATCTCCAAGGAGCCGCTTGGCCCGGCAGTGCGGCAGGGAGACGACCAGTGGTTCAATGTGGCTAAGTGGACGCTTTACGTCATGGTGGCCTCCGAAGAATACGGGGTCACCTCCAAAAACGTTGATGCGATGAAGTCGTCGGACAATCCCAGCATCCGCCGTCTGCTTGGCGGGGAAGGCAGCATCGGCAAGGACATCGGGCTCGGCGACGACTGGCCGGTCGAGGTGATCAAACAGGTCGGTAACTACGGCGAAGTGTTTGATCGCAATGTCGGCAAGGACTCCCCGCTGAAAATGGAGCGCGGCATGAACGCGCTCTGGAACAAAGGCGGCGTTCAGTACGCTCCGCCGATTCGCTAGGCAAAGCATGGTTGCAAGGCGCTGGCGCGTTACCGCCAGCGCCTCGCACAGATCCCGATAGGAACAGGCCATGTCCGATTTGTCGCTTCCAGCGCCCTCGCGCAGGAGCCTATCGCTGCACGATACGAAAGTGCGCGGCGTTTTCTACCAGCTCTTGCTCGCAGGTTGCCTGTTGGCTTTGGCCCTGGGCATCGGCATGCAGACCGCATCGAATATGCGGGTCCGGGGGATTCCGCTCTCATTCGATTTTTGGGGTGAGGCTGCCGGCTTCGACATCAATCAAACCCTGATACCGTATGATGCACTATCCACCTACGGTCAGGCGTTCTGGGTGGGAGTGGTCAATACCCTCTACGTCAGCTTCCTCGCAATCTTGCTGGCCACCTTGCTTGGCTTCGCCATCGGCGTTGCCCGCCTGTCACCGAACTGGATCGTTTCGAAGGTGGCGACCGCCTATGTCGAGCTTGTGCGCAACGTCCCGTTGTTGCTGCAGTTGCTGTTCTGGTACAATGCCGTCCTCAAGCCGTTGCCTTCCCCGAAGGCGTCCATCGCCATCCCCGGCCGCATCTACCTCAACAATCGCGGCCTTATCATTCCGGAGATCCAGTGGCATCCGGGGGCGGGGCTTGTGGGCCTGGCATTGGTAGCGGCCGTTTTCTGCTGCATTGCATTCTGGTTCCGCGCCAAGAGTGTCCAGAAACGAACTGGCAAGCAGTTGCCGGTGCTTTTGGTCAGTTTGGCGACCTTGATAGGATTTCCGCTGATCGTGTTCCTGGCGGCTGGCGAGCCGGTCTCGTTTATCGCGCCGCAGCTGCGGGGTTTCAATTTTCAAGGCGGGCATCAGCTCTATCCAGAGTTTGCCGCTCTCCTGATCGGTCTATCGGTCTATACCGCATCTTACATCGCCGAGATCGTCCGGAGTGGAATCCAGGCAGTGCCAAAGGGCCAGAGCGAGGCTGCATATGCGCTGGGGCTGGCGCCGGGCAAGACGCTTCGCCTTGTCGTTGTTCCGCAGGCGCTGCGTATTATCATCCCGCCTTTGACAAGCCAGTATCTCAATCTAATCAAGAACTCGTCGCTTGCGGTGTTCATCGGCTATCCCGACCTCGTTCAGATCTTTGCCGGGACGGTACTCAACCAGACCGGCGCCGCCGTCCAGGTCATGGCGATCACCTTGTCCGTCTATCTCGTTATCTCCCTTGCCACGTCGTTGGCCATGAACGCGTGTAACCGACATTTTGCGATCGTCGAGAGGTGACGCATGAGCGATCAGTCCATGCATTCGCCAGTTGTCAGCAGCGCGCCCATACCAGCGATGGCGCCCCCCGCTGACGTTTGGCCGGGTCCAGTGACCTGGATGAAAAAGAATCTGTTTTCGACGCCGTCTTCAGGCGCGCTGACAATATGCTTTCTCCTCTTCGCCGTGTGGCTGCTGCCTCACTTTCTGAGCTTTGCGATCTTGGACGCGGTCTGGAGCGGCGGTCGCGAGGCTTGCCGCACGAACAGCCAAGGAGCTTGCTGGCCTTTCATTGCCGAGAAGTTCGACTACCTGCGATACGGCGCGTACCCGGCTTCCGAGCGGTGGCGCGTTGATCTCGCACAGGCTATCGGCGCCATCCTCATCGTTTGGCTCCTGTGGACGAAGGCTCCGCGGCGCAAAGTGGCGGCGTTGCTATTCTTCCTTGTCTACCCCGTTGCCGCGTTCGTTCTCGTGCGCGGGGTCGCCTGGCTCCATTTGTCTGTCATCGATACGACGCTCTGGGGCGGTCTCCTGATCACGCTGCTGATGTCGATTGTGGGCATCGTCTTCTCGCTTCCGATCGGGGTTATCCTGGCGCTTGGACGCAGGTCCGAACTCCCTTTCGTCAAGGCGGTTTGCGTCACATTCATCGAAGTCGTCCGGGGGGTGCCGTTTATCACGGTATTGTTCATGGCGAACTTCATGATGCCGCTCTTCGTCCCGGACTATCTGACGCCTGATCGTCTCCTGCGCCCGCTCATGGCGATAGCGCTGTTCTCGTCCGCCTATATGGCCGAAGTTGTGAGGGCCGGCCTTCAGGCGATCCCGAAGGCCCAATACGAGGCGGCGAAGGCGCTTGGGATCAGCTACTTCGACATAATGCGCCTGATCGTCCTCCCCCAGGCGTTGACGATCGTCATACCGAGCATCGTCTCCACCTTCATCGGTCTGTTCAAAGACACGACTCTGGTCGCCATCATCGGCATCGCGGATTTCCTGAAAGCCATCGAAACGGCGCGCGTCGATCCGAACTGGGCAGGCCCGACGATCTCATCAACCGGCTACCTCTTTGCGGGACTGGTCTACTGGGGCTTTTGCTTCGGCATGTCCCGTTACTCGCAATCGATGGAGCGCCAATTGGCGCGCGGCCACAAATCTTAGGACGCGACGATGATGCCACAAGCAATGTACGCATCGACGAAGGGACAGCCCTTCAACAAGGCGATGGCCATTGAACTGCGTGACGTCAACAAATGGTTCGGTTCATACCATGCGCTCAGGAACATCAACCTGTCGGTGCCTCAGGGGCAGCGCATTGTGATCTGCGGCCCCTCGGGGTCGGGCAAATCGACGATGATCCGGTGCGTCAACCATCTCGAGGAGCATCAGTCGGGCGAGATCATCGTCGACGGCAAAGCGGTAACCGGGGATCTGCGCAAGATCGATGAAGTCCGCAGCAATGTCGGGATGGTTTTCCAGCACTTCAATCTGTTTCCCCCTCACGGTGCTTGAGAATTGCACGCTTGCGTCTGTTTGGGTGAGGAAGATGCCGCGGACGGCAGCTGAGGAATTGGCGCGCCATTATCTGGAGCGCGGCAGAATTGAGGAAAAGGCGGACAGCTACCCGGGTCAGCTGTCGGGTGGCCAGCAGCAACGTGCTGCAATTGCTCGGGCCCTCTGCGTGAATCCCAAAATCATGCTCTTCGATGAGCCGACCTCTGCCCTCGACCCCGAGATGGTCAAGGAGGTGCTCGATACGATGGTGTCGCTTGCTGACGAAGGCATGACGATGCTGTGCGTGACGCATGAGATGGGCTTTGCGCGGGAGGTGGCCGATCGCGTGGTGTTCATGGACCGCGGGGAGATCGTCGAGACCAACACGCCCCATCAGTTCTTCACCAACTCACGATCAGAGAGGGCGCGGCAGTTTCTGGCGCAGATCCACAAATAGAGACGTCCGCGGAGGCAAAGCGGCCGTATCCGTGGCAACAGATTTTTTCAGGTGATTATCAAATGGCTTGTGCAGACACGCCCGCATCGGCGCTTGGGCAACGGGATATCCCGGGGATAGATTTCGACCAAATCCACGACCGCCAGCAATTCGGATCCGTCAAATGGGCCAACCAGTGGGACGAGTTCTCTCCGCAGGTCGAGGGCCAGGACCTGCTGTCCCTATGGACGGCAGATATGGATTTCCGTGCTCCGGAAACCGTCATCGCGCGGCTGCGCCAGGCCGCGGATCATGGCATTTACGGCTACACACGCCGCGATCCGCGCCACTATGAGATCGTGCAATCGTGGTTCTCACGCCGGCACAACTGGTCGCCGATGCTGGAGACCCTGCTCCCCGCGCCGGCGATCATGCCGTCGGTCGCTGCGATACTGCGAACCTTTACGAAGCCTGGTGACGGCGTCATCGTTCAGTCACCCGTGTACTCGCCCTATTTCGAAGTGGTTCAGGGAAATGGGCGGATTCTGCTCACGAACCGGCTGAGGCTGCAAAACAACAGGTATGAACTCGATCTGGAAGACTTCGAGAAACTGGCGGCCGGCGGCGCCAAGGTGTTCCTGCTGTGCAATCCTCACAATCCTGCCGGAATGGCCTGGACACTCGAAGAATTGACAGCGCTGAACGACATTTGTGAGCGCCATGGGATTTTGGTCATATCCGACGACATTCACTGCGACATAAGGTTGTCGGACCGCCCGCACATCGTCTTCTCCTCCATCTCGGACGATGCCGCGGAGAAGTCGTTCATCTGCACCGCTCCGACGAAGACTTTCAACCTCGCCGGGGTGCCTTCGGCAACCATTGCGGTGGCGAGCAAAAAGCGCCGCGAGCAGCTTCTTGCCGCGATGCAGGCCTCATTCATGGTGAATGCAAACTTTTTCGGCCGCCTGGCTCTGGAGGTTGCCTACAGCACCGGCGCGCCCTGGCTCGATCAACTCTCAGGCTACATCGCCAGCAACATCGATCTGGTTTGCGAATTCGCCGGTAAACATCTCCCAGGCATCACGCCCATGCGGCCCGACGCGTCGTTTCTGGTGTGGTTGGACGCGCGCACACTCGATTGCAAAGTGGGTGGAATTCAGAAGTTCTTTGTCGATCAGGCCGGGGTCAATCTGTATGACGGCCGCGTCTATGGGCCTGGCGGCGAAGGTTTCATCCGCCTGAATGTCGGCTGCCCGCGTCCTCTGCTACGCCGAGGGCTGGAGCGGATGTCCAGCGCGCTGGCATCCTTGTGACTGAGCGGAACCAAGCCAGGATGCCCCGAATGCGAATTGCCATCATCAATCCCAACACGACCGCTTCGATGACCAGGGGGATCGTCGCAGCCGCCATGGCGGTGGCAGGCCCAGGGACGAGATAGTGGGCATGCATGCCAACGGCTGGACCTGAAGCGATCGAAGGGCCATTTGACGGTGCACTCTCCGTACCGGGCCTGCTCAAGCAGGTGGTCGCGGCGGAAATGGACAATGTCGACGCCATATATTGGCTGCTTAGACGATACGGGTCTCGACGCGGCAAGGGCCATCGCTACCAAGCCCGTCATCGGTATAGGCAAGGCTTCGCTTCATCCGTCAGCCTTGTCGCTCACAGCTTCTGTGTCGTGGCCACTCTGTCGCGTTCCGCGCCACTGATTGAAGACAACATTCGCCGTTACGGGTTCTCCCATCGCTTCCGGCGCGTGCTTGCCTCCGACATCCCGGTCCTCGAGTTGGAGAGATCTGAAAGTGGTGCCTCCGAACGAATTTCGGAGCTCATACGCGAAGGTGGAGGCATAGGCTGCTTTGGCGCCGAGCTGGAGGTGGTCTCCGACCGGTCGCCGAACTGATCACCTGGAATACACCGATGATCATGCTCGGCATGAGCGCCGGCCCAAATGCCGACGCGCAGTATTTGTTCAGCGAGGACGTGCTTGGCCACACCGCTGGCCACAGGCTGCGCCACGCCAAGACCTACCGCAACTTCGCCGCCGAATATGAGCGGCTGCAACGCGAGCGTATTGCCGCCTATCGCGAGCTCATATCCGACGTGCAGACGGGCGCTTTTCCCGAGCCGCAGCACGTGGTCCCGATCACAGATGAAGAGTTCTCGATCTTCAGCACCGCTCTCGAATAGAAAGCCAAGATACACAACAGGCTGCGAGATTCCCTTGCGGTACGCTGACCAAACGAACCTAATCTGTTCGGTCAGTTCACGACCTCGGTTCTCGCAGGTGGAGGTCAGCTATCTCCGCTCCGGACACAAAAGCTGACAGGCTGCCTTCGTGACCCAAATAGCCAATACAGAACTGCAGGGCGAGCGATCAGCGCTTGTCCGTCGGCTGGCTGCTCGTCGTCGAAGGGATGCGGGCGATGACCTTGATCTCGAAATCGAAGCCCGCAAGCCAATTGACGCCCACTGCGGTCCAGTTCGGGTAGGGAGGTGCACCGATTTCTTCCGCTCGGACGGCCAGAACTGTCTCGATCTGTTCGTCCGGGTTAGTGTGGAACGTTGTGACGTCGACGAGGTCGTCGAAGCTGCACCCGGCGGCCGCCAAGACCGCGCGCAGATTGGCGAAGGCCCGTCGAACCTGATCCTCGAATACGGGCTCAGGCGAGCCGTCCTCACGGCTCCCGACCTGACCCGACACGAAGAGAAGATCGCCGGACCGAATGGCTGCGGAATAGCGGTGGATATCGTATAACGCGTGCCGGTTGGCCGGGTAGACGGCGTCACGTGTAGGCATCTCATGTTCCTTTCTGTCTTGATAAGAGGTGGGCACGAGCAGCGGGCCGGAGCCGGGGGTCACAGCCGCGCCAACTCCTCGTCTGTGAAATCCGCCGCAACCGCGATGTCATTCTGCCGGTCGAGCTCCTCGATGCGTCCGCCGAGTGCCTTGCGGATGCCGGCATAGGCCTCGGCACCGAGCACCAGCCGTTTCGGGAGCGGACCATCCTGATCGGCAAGCCTGATCATTGCGTCCGTCATGCGGTCGGGGTCGCCCTTGATCACCCATGAGACACCCAGCGCCTCGCGGATCTGACCGGCGGGTGTTCCCTCATAGGCCGCGAGCGGCTTGGTCCGCGCGAGATTGCCGCCGAACCCGGTCCGCGCCGGCCCGGGTTCCACAAGGCTGAATTCGATGCCGAAGGGAGCAGCCTCCTGCGCCACGGACTCGACGAACCCCTCGATACCCCACTTGGTCGCGTGATAGAGGCTGAAAGCCGGATAGGCGATCTGGCCTCCCTCGCTCGATACCTGTAGAATCCGACCACCACCCTGGCTGCGCAGATGCGGCAACGCCGCCTGGATGAGCGTGATCGAGCCGATGAGATTGGTGTCGATGATGTCCCGAACCTGCACATCGCCAGCCTCTTCAGCCGCGCCGAGCAGGCCATAGCCAGCATTGCTGACGACGATGTCGATCCGAGCGGATGCCGCGAAGGCCCGGTCGACCGCGGCGCGGACCGAGCTCTGGTCCTTGAGGTCCATTACGACGATGCGGAGCCGTTCGGGGTAACTTGCACGCAGGTCGGGAAGTGCGTCCTCGCTGCGGCTGGCACCGACGACGCGGTCTCCCCTGATCAGGGTCTTCTCCGCCAGCAGCCGGCCTAGACCGGAAGACACACCCGTTATGAGCCAGGTCTTTTCCATTTCTCATTTCTCCAATTGATCTCAGCAGGAGATAGGGCAATCGCATTGCGCGCATTAGCCGTTGAAATCGGCATGGGATAATGCAAAATCCCCATCAATGCCCCGCCCGTCGCTCAACGATCTCACCGCCTTCGTCGCCGTTGCCACACACCGCAGCTTCCGCCGCGCAGCGGACGACATCGGCACGGCACCTTCCACATTGAGCCATGCGATGCGTGCGCTCGAGGAACGCATGGGCGTGCGACTTCTGAACCGCACCACACGCAGCGTCTCGCCGACAGAAGCCGGGTTCCGGTTGCTCGACCGTCTTCAGCCGGCGCTCGCCTCGCTGGACGAGGCGCTCGACAGCGTCGCGGGGTTCCGGGGCAATGTCGCAGGAACGGTCCGCCTCAATGCACCGCGATTGGTGGCCGGGCTTCTCGTTCGCGCGGTTCTTCCGCGGATGGCGGAGCGCCATCCGAACGTGACCGTGGACATCGTCGTCGAGGGACGGCTCATCGATATCGTGTCCAGCGGGTTCGATGCCGGCGTGCGCCTCATCACATCAATTCCCAAAGACATGACCGCCGTGCCGTTTGCACGCGCGTTGACGTTCATCTGTATCGCGTCGCCCGCCTATCTCGATCGCTTCGGGGCGCCGGGAACGCCCGAGGAATTGCAACGCCACCATTGCATCGGCCACCGTATGCCCAGCGGCAAGCTCTATAGATGGGAGTTCGAACGCGCAGGCCAGGAACTGGTGATCGGGGCAAACGGCCCCATCGTCCTTGATGACGAGGAACTGATGGTCGAAGCCGCAATAGAGGGTCTGGGCATCGCCTATGTGGCGGATTGGGCCGCCGAAGCGGCGTTGTCCGATGGCCGGCTGCGCAAGGTCCTGACCGCGTGGACGCCAGCACCGGAAGAAGTTGCGGTCTACTACCCCGGACATCGAGCCGTGCCGCCCGCCCTGCGGGCTTTTCTCGATGTTGTAAAGGACCTGCTGAAGAAAGAACCCTAACCAGATCAACGAAGCCGACGCCCTCGCGCGGAACAGCCGCTCTCCGGACAAAGCTGCCCTCGCCACCGGTTCCTTGGCCATGCGCGTCTGAAGTTAGTCCGTGCGTCTGAGCTGGGCTGTGTGGGCGCCTACCCACTGCGTTAGACATGGCGCAGGAAAGGACGCCTTTGACACTAACTCCTTGGCCGCTAATCAGGCGGTGACTGGCTGCATCAGTTCGAAGATGTTGCCCGACATTTGCGGAAAGCCCGGAAAGCCCGTATATTCCGGAATAAAGGAGTCTCGCCGATGAGCACCACCGTCACCGCCGCCGCCGTCTCGAAAAATTTTGGCGCCTATCAGGATGCCGCGGTCCGCGACCCGGTAATCATCACCAAGAACGGTCGCCCGCGCACGGTGCTGCTGGCCTATGAGGATTTTGTCCGGCTGTCGAAGCGCGACCGGCGGGTCGATCTGACAGCGGAGCTCGGCTCGGACGAGATCGCCGCGGTCGAAGCCTCTGAAATGGAGCCGGATCTCGACCATCTCAACGACGAGCTCTCTGGGTCAAAACCCTCGGGTCGAAACCCCACGGGGCAAAAGGCCTGACGGCAAAAAATGCTACCGGCTGAAATCAAGGTCGGCTACGTCTTCCGTTACTCCTACCTCTGGCATTGGCAACACCGCGAAGGCCGCGAGGAAGGCGAAAAGGACCGGCCCTGCCTGGTGCTCGCGCTGGTCGCCATGCAGGAGGACGGCTCGCCGGTCGTCCGGGTCCTGCCGATCACTCATACGCCGCCGTCCGATCCCGATGATGCCATCGAGATTCCGGCTGCGGTCAAGCTGCGTTTGCGCCTTGACGGTGAGCGGTCGTGGATCGTTTTGACGGAAAGTAACCGGTTCGCCTGGCCGGGGCCTGACATCCGGCCGCTGGAGACGGAGAGCGGCTACTACGGGCCGCTGCCACCGGCGTTGTTTGCCGCGGTCAAGCGCCGGTTTGTCGCCATCGCGACAGGCCAGGCGCATACGAGCACGTCGCGTACGGCGTGACGTCGGCAGGTGCTGCGGCATGCCGAGCAGCGTGAGGCAATGGCAGTCTCCATCAGGGCATCTTCCAGGCAGGTTGAGGCCTCACCGTCGATATCCATCTGCACCAGCGCGAACCGGTCGTCCGACGCCCGCAGCCAGCCGCCCTCCAGCAGCGACGCATCGCGTAGCTTCGGCTGACGCTACGCCGGTGAGCGCGGTCCGCGTTGGGGGAGCACGTCGCGTTCGGTTTCGACGCCGTCATTCGCCCAGCGCACCGACAAGTCACGATCGCCGAGGTTGATCTGGGCCGGCACCACCAGCGGCATGACCGGTCCGGTTAGCCGCATCAGATGGGGAGGCTGGCCGAGCGCCGAGCGATTCAATGAAAATCGATGCGCTTTTGATAGTCTGCCGGATCGGGCAGGGGCATGCGCTCGGTCGAGCGATAGACGGCGTCCTCATGCGGGTCGTCCACCTCGACAGGCTTGTCGAGCGGCCGATGATCGCCAGGCGGGGCGAAGCGAACAGCTGAAGATCGCGGTCCTGCTCTGACCCAGCTCGCGTCGCATGAGTTCGAGCAACTATTCGAGCGAGAGCTTCTCGCGGGAGCGCAAATTCCTCGATCGGGGCTAGCTTCCCGAGATGAGGCAGGTCACCGCCCGCATCGGGCGATGCCGCCAGATCGGTGTAGATGCCGGCGATGATACGTTAGAGCTCGACCATCGGCTGGGTCAGCACGTCCTTCCCGCGATAGTCGTCGAAGGGTGGGGGATCACATTCTTGCTCACTGGAACAGCGCCTCCCTTACCGCCTGCTCGGCAAGCAGGACGCACTGCGTCGAAAAGGTGCGGTACGAAAATATTCGCCAGATCTGACGAGACGGTCCGACTCCGGTTAAACGCAGCGTCCAATCACTACCTTCCCGTGACCTTCCGAACGTCTGCAAACGAGCAGGGCCGCGCCGCTTTTCTGGCAGCTGTGAAAACGGCCTGGGGCGGGTACCAAGCGTGAGATTCACTAGTTGCAGCTAACACGGTGGAGGCATTCGCGGCCAGTTTACTGATGAACTGATGGCTCTCAGAACGCGGTCATCTGCTTAGCTCCGTTCAGCGCACCAGCGCGTCCCGATGACAGCCACACGGATTCCGGCAGTGCCGCCGACGCTATCCCTTGACCGCCGAGCCGACGATCGAATCCACAAAGAAGCGCTGCAGGAAGACGAAGAGCACCAGTGGCGGAAGCACGGCAAGCGTCGCGCCAGCCATCACCAGTCCCGTGTTGAGAGCGCCTCGATTGTAGCTGAGCAGGCGACTAAGGCTGATGACGATCGGATATTCGTGTGCATTGCCCTGTAGAACGGTCAGCGGCCAGAGATAGCTATTCCAGTGATAGACGAAGGCAAACAGCGCCAGTGCCGCGATTGCCGGCGCCACGCTCGGCGCGACGATCTTGAACAGGATCAGGAGTTCCGACGCCCCATCCATTCGCGCTGCGTCGATCAGATCGTCGGGCACGCCGGCTATGAACTGGCGCATCAGGAAAATGCCGAACGCATTGGCGAGATTTGGCACGATAATACCGGCAAGGCTGGCGTTCAGGCCGATTGATCCGACGAGACGGTAAAGCGGGATCAGCGTGACGATCGGCGGCAGGAACATGGTGGCGATCAGCACCGAAAACAGCAGTGAGCGGCCGGGAAAGTGATGCTTGGCGAAGGCGTAGCCAGCCATCATGCTGGTGACCAGAATGCCGGCGGTGGTGATCGTGGCGATCACGAGCGAATTCCACATCGAGCGGCCGACATTGATGACGCCGGACACTTTCTCATACGCTTCGAGGCTCGGCGTGCGCGGTATCCACACCGGCGGCACCTGCATGGTTTCGGCCGGCGTTTTCAGGCTGGAGAGCACCATCCACAACAGCGGGAAGGCGGACGCCACGGCAACCACCAGCATCAGCGTGGCGAGCAGCGCTCTGCGGCCCGCCAGGCGTTTGCGCGCCAACTGGCTCGATGCTGAGCGGCCCGGCGCGCTCATTCGTCATCCTTCCGGTTGGCGAATGCAAACAGCGCACACACAATGACGATCAGCGCCAGCATCAGCATCACTGCCATGGCCGAGCCCAGCCCGCCTTGTGCCCGCTCGATGCCGACTCGGCGGATATGGTAGGTCAGCACGTTGGTCGAGCCGACCGGCCCGCCTTGGGTGATCAGCGCCACCGGCTCGAACACCTGCACGGCATTGATGATGGCAACGACGGCGCTGAACAAGAGCGTGCGGCTCAATAGCGGCAAGGTGATGAAGCGGAACTGTTCGCGCCGGTTGGCGCCGTCAAGCGTCGCCGCCTCGTAAAGACTGCCTGGGATCTGGGTCAGCCCGGCAACGGCCAGCACCGTAAAATAGCCGATCTGCTGCCAGACATTGAGGACGACGATCGAGATCAACGCCGATCTTGGCGAGGACAACCAGAGTTGCGGGCCGATGCCGGCGAGACCGAGCACCTGGTTGAGCGGCCCCTCGCTCGGCGAATAGAGCTTCGACCAGACCAGCGTCACGGCGATCATCGGCACCATGTAGGTGGAAAACAACACGGTCCGCAGCGCCGTGCCGCCTGCGACATCGCGCTGGTGGACCATCAAGCCGAACACTACCGAAAGGGGCAGGATGAGCATCACCGACAATGCCGTGTAGATGGCGGTGTTGAGCAGCGCTCGCTTGAAATCCCGCCCGACCGAGGTCGGCCCGAATATTTCGCGAAAATTGTCGAAGCCGATGAAGCTCGCATTGGAAAAAGGCGTCTGCGTCGACCAGTCCTGGAATGACAGCCACATGGTGAGCAGCATCGGCAGCAGGATGAAAACGCCGATCAGTGTCACGGCGGGCGCCAGCATGATGCCCGCCGAGGCACGATAGGTCTTGATCATCGCTCTGCTTCCAAAGCGTCGGGCTCTCGAAACAGCGCCTTCGCTATTTGGCGGCACGCTCCAGGATCGAGACGGCATCGGCCTGCGCGTTCGCCTGCGCATCCTTGGCCGAGAGCTGCCCATACTGCAACGCCTCGAGCGTCTGCTGCAGCGATTCGCTGAACTCCTGGCCGCCCGGGACGACAGGGAAGGGCTTGGCGTCGGCAAGCACGCTGACATAGCCGGACAGGAACTCGGAGCCGAGCTTGTCCTTATGGGCTTCGATGTCGGAGGTCCGCGTCGGCAAGATGCCCATCGACATCAGAATATCCGACATTGCCGATGCGCCGTTCTTGCCGGACTTCGGATTGTTCAGCCATACCAGGAAATCCCATGCCGCTTTTTGTTCGGCCTGACCGGCATTGGCGTTGACGACGGTCATCCATGAATAGGAGATCGAGTGCGGCTTGTCGCCGCTCGGACCGACCGGGATGGGTGCGGTGGCGATATTGGAGAACTTGTCGCCCATGCCGCTCTTCAATGCGCTTTCCCACCAGTTGGCCATGATGATCATGCCGGTCTTGTCGGAGACGAAATTGTCTAGGAAGGGGCCGGTTGTGTTGGCGTCGGCCGTGGCCATCGCCGGATCGCTGGCGCCGGACTTGATCAGGTCCTCGTAAAGCTGGAAAGTCTCACCGGCTTGAGGACTGTCGAGCATCGGTTTGCCGTCCTTGACCAGCTCGCCGCCATTGGAGACCAGCAGCGAGGCGAAGGGATGGACGACGCCCGCCGCCCAGGAATTGATCATGCCGAAGCCTTGCTGGCCGGCATCTTTCCTGGTCAGCTTCTGGGCCGCATCCTTCAATTCGGACCAGGTCTTCGGCGCGGCTGTGATGCCTGCCCGTTTGAACAGCTCCTTGTTGTAGTTCAGCGCATAGACGTCGATCTCGTTTGGAATGCCGTAAAGCGTGGCGCCAACAGAGGCCGCACTGACGACACCGGCCGGCCACGCACTCTTGACCTGGCCGGCAACCGCATCGGGGGCCGGCGCGACCAGCTTGTCTCGCGCCAGTTCGGGCAGCCACAAATCATAGATGCCGCCGATCGTCGGCCCGTCCGAACTGCCGCCCTGGGAACGCAGTGTCGTCAGGAGATCGCCGAAGGGAACGGCGCGTACGGTGACGGTCACATCCGGATTGCTCTTGGCGTAGTCCTTGGCCGCGGCGTCCAGCAAAGCGACCGTTTCGGGCGACCAGTGGGTCAGATAGGAGATGTTGACCGATTGGGCCCAACCAATGGTGGGCGAGGCCACCAACCCTGCAGCCAATACCAGTTTCGAAATCCAAGCCAAAGACATCCGACCCTCCGCATAGCCACACAGCGATGTCCATGACGTTATGACAACTTGAAGCAACGATGCAAGCGCTATCTTCGTGGAGAGCTCCTGCCGGTGTTGCGACGTTTTCTCACTGCGATCCACAAAGCATGCTATATTACATCGTAAAAACAAGGCAATTAGCTGATACAGTTCGAGCTGATTCTCCGCTGCCGGCCATGCCCGAACATACTGCAAGGCACTTGCGGTCGAAGTAATGTCGTTATAATGACACTGAGCCGCTGCAAAGGACGCCGATGTCGAATGGGAGACGGAGCATGGTTCATCGACACGCTGCGCTCAGCCCGATCGGCTTTGGCGCCGCGTGCACCGGGGTCTGTACGGCACTGCCGACCAGAGCCGACGACACCGTGGCGTCGTGGAGCTGGCGCTCCGAGGACCGGGCGGTGGCCAGTCGGAGCCGCTCTCGATGACACGCGTTCTCGCCATTGATCTCGGCGGCACCAATTTGCGCGCCGCAATCCATACCGGCGATGTTCGCTGGCTGGAGATGCTTAGCCGCGAGCCTGCGCCGGCAAGCCTTGATGCCTTCGTCGCCCGAATCGGTGCCTTGCGCGCCGAGGCCGGTCCGGTCGAGGCACTTGGCTTGGCGGTGCCGGGGCTTGTCGAGGGCTCGGTCTGCCGCTGGATTCCGAACCTGCCCTATCTCGACGGCATCGACATCGTGGCCTTGTTTCCTCGTCTGCGCGTTGCCGTTGGCAATGACGCGCAGGTCGCCATGCTGGCCGAAGCGGTCGAAGGTGCCGCAAAAGGCCTGTCCGATGCCATCCTGCTGGCGATCGGCACCGGTATCGGCTCCGCCGTTCTGGCCAATAACCACATCGTCGCCGGCGCACGTGGCGGCGCCTGCTCATTCGGCTGGGCCTGCGCCGAGATCGAGGATGAAGGTGAGGACCGCAGCGGCTGGCTGGAGCGCTTCGCCTCCGGCCGGGCGTTCGACGCCGCGGCGCGCCAGATCGGGCTGGCCAATGGCGGCAGGCTTGTCGAGGCCGCGCGGGCTGGCAACACGGCTGCACTTGACGCCTTGGAGCTGCCGGCGCGCCGGCTGGGCACTGCCCTTGCGGGTGCGGTCGCGTTGCTCGATCCGCAGGCGATCCTGATTTCCGGCGGCCTTGCCGATGCGCTGGACGTGGTAGGGCCGCCGCTGCTTTCGGCTTTGCAGCGTCATCTGCCGCCGCATCTGCGCGATGTCGTGCTGCGGTCCGGCGAATTCGGCTCCCGCGCCGGTCTCGTCGGCGCCTCGCTGGCCGGTCTCGCCGGAGCACAGTGGAGGCAGATAAGATGAGCCAAGTCAGCTTCCAGCTGCCCGACCGCCGAAGGCCCGAGCCGCTCTGGTATCAGGTGGAAGAGGCCATCCGCGCCATCGTCAAGAGTGGCGAGTGGGCGACTGGCGACCAGATTCCGGCCGAAGACAGGTTATGCGCCCTGTTCGGGGTGAGCCGCATCACGCTGCGCCACGCGCTGCGCAATCTGGAGGAGCACGGGCTGCTCAGGCGCGAACATGGCCGTGGCACCTTCGTGCGCTCCACCACGCTGGTCGCTGGCACCCGCGAACTCACCAGCTTCACGCAGGAAATGGGCAATATGGGCGTGGTCGCCGGCTCGCGCTTGCTCGACTGCAGCCTGACCACCGCCAATGCCGCTGCGGCCGGAGCGCTGGAGATCGAGGAGGGCGACCCGGTGGTGCGCATCCGGCGGCTCAGGCTCGGCAACAACGAACCGATCGGTATTCAGACTGCGCAACTCTCGGCCGCGCGCGTGCCCGGCTTTCTCGATGCCGGCCTGTTGCAGGGCTCGCTCTACGAAGCGTTGGAACGCCATTACGGCATCGTGCCGGTCGCGGCGCGCGAAAACTACCGTGTTGGCGCTGTCGGGGCGGCGGATGCCGAGTTGCTCGATCTGCCTGCGGGGAGTCCCGCTTTCGTGGTCGAGCGCATCACCACCGACGAGCGTGGCCCATTCGAATTCACCGTCTCGGTCATGCGTGGCGACCGCTATGAAATCCGCTCGACGCTGCGTGCCGGTCGCGCCGCGCCAACCGCAAGAGGCTGAGCCATACCCAAGCCGACCCATAACAGGAGTACCGACGTGTCCGATCTTTACATACCTCGCCTTGCCGCCCTCATCGAACAGGCCTCGAAAGCCAATGCCGAAGCCTTTGGCGAAGCGGCCAGCCGCTTTGCCGACACGCTCGAGAGCGGCGGGTTGGTTCATCTTTACGGCTCAGGCCACTCGGTGTTGCCGGTCCAGGAAGTGTTTCCGCGCTACGGCAGCTATGTCGGCTTCAATCCGCTGACCGACCCGCGTGTCATGTGGCATAACGTGCTCGGCGCCGGCGGCGTGCGCGAACTTCTGTGGCTGGAGCGGACCGAGAAATACGCCGAGAAATTCCTCGACCACCAGCCGCTGAACAAAGGCGATTCGATCATCATCTTTGGCCACAGCGGCCGCAATTCGTCCGGCATCGACACCGCGCTTTATGCGAAAAAACGCGGCATCTTCGTCGTTGCGATAACTAGCAAGAACAATCTCGACAAGCCGGCGACGCACTCTTCCGGCAAACGGCTTGCCGATGCCGCCGACCTTGTCATCGACACCTGCTCGCCGATCGAGGATGCCATCGTGCCGGTCGAGGGCTGGAGCCGCCCGGTCTCCGGTTCGTCGACCGTGCTTGCCATGATCCTGGCGCATGAGCTGATCGCCCGCACCGCCGAGGCGCTTTCGAAACGCGGCATCGAACTGCCGGTTTTTGCCTCGCCGACAATTGCCGGCGTCACGCTGCACGACACCGACGTCATCTATGGCGTCTATCGCGAGAAAATGCTCGAGGCACAGAAGAAGCACCTGCCGACCTTCCAGGCGACCATGCGCGGCGAATGACAACCGGGGAGGGCACGCAAAACGCTAGGACGTAGACTCATCACCGCGTAGCCAGATGCGAGTTGAGACGAGTTTCAGGGCAGCAAGGTAGTTTTCTGCCAGCTTGTCATATCGAGTTGCGATGCGACGGAACTGCTTGGCCTTGTTGAAGAAGCGTTCGACGAGGTTGCGGGCCTTGTAGAGGAAGGGGCAGAAGCACATCGGGTCCTTGCGGTTGGCCTTGGGCGGGATGTTGGCCCATGCCTTTTGCTCGGTGACGGCATTGCGCAAGGCCTTGGCATCATAGCCCTTGTCGGCGAGCAGCATGGCACGCTCGGGCAAATCCTTGATCAAGTCCGCTGCGTAGGCGATGTCACTCATTTGACCTGCCGTGAGCGTCAGCTTGATCGGCCTGCCTTCGGCGTCGACAAGAGCATGGATTTTGGTCGTCAGCCCACCTCGGGAACGACCGAGACAATAACCTCGATCCCCCTTTTTGCTGTCGCGCCTTGCTGATGGACGCGAACAATGGAGGTATCGATCATCTGCACCGTTGCATCATGGGCTTTGGTGATGCCATGCATGAGGCGGTCCCACACACCTGCTTTCCGCCATCGAACGAAGCGATTGTAGCAGGTGGTGCGTGGGCCGTATCGCCCCCTGGCAGATCGCGGCATGGCGCACCCGATCGCAGCACCCAGAAGATGCCGTCTGCCGCTGTGCCTGGACGGTGATCGTGCCGAAGAAAACCAGTGCTGCAGCGAACGTTCCTCGTAATATTGCGTTTAGCCATGAAAGACGACGATTCGCCCAAAGCATGCAAAAGGGGCCATCGGCTCTCGCGCCGCGATGCAAGGCCAGGAAAGCCTTACGCCAGATCAGTTTGTGAAAAGTCATTGCCCTTGTAAAGCAGGGCAAGCCGGTGAGCCTTCGCGCAAGCGTAGGCAAAACAATCGCCGAAATTGAGATCGGCTTTGTGCCCGACTGCTTTGCCGTATTTCATGCTGGCTTCGATCGCCCGGTCGCCGATGTCGCCGGATATCATGATTTCCTTGCCGGCGATCTCGATCAAAAAGGCGTCGACGGTATCACGGGCTTGCGCCAGCATGTCGGCCGTGGGCTTGGCGTTCTTTTTGATGGCTTCGGCCGATGCTCGCGCGAGACCCTGGACTGCCTCGAACCGGACGAGCGGGGAGATATACAGCGGCTTGGTCGCGGCCGCGAGCCGCTTTTCCAGTTCTTCCGCGCCAGGTTCCTCGTTCAGGATGGCAACGATCACCGAGGCATCGACGAACATCAGTCGTCGCCCCACATTTGGTCGGTGAATTTCTTCATATCGAAATCAGGGTTGGCCGGCCCGATCCGCCGCGCCATTTCCTTGACTTTGGCAAGTCTCTCGCGCAGCGGGACGCTGCCGCGGTTGCGCTCGATCTCGTGGCGCAAGGCGGTTCTGACGGCCTCGGTCTTGCTGCGCGCGTTGGTAATGTGCTGCAGCTCGACGGCCATGGCGTCGACGTCGGGATCGCGAATGAAGAGCGGCATTTGTATATCCTCCGAGTGATATATGTATATCACATCGGAGATATACTCGCCAGCGAATTCGCGAGCGGCGGTTTTGATAAGGAGGGGAGGGAGGAATGCATCTCGCGAAAATCCGTCGGGAGGTTCGGTTCTGGTGCTCAGTCCTTGGAATTGCTCGGCGTCTGAAACACGTCGCTCCGGCCATGTCATTGTCAACGCCCACATGCCCAAGGCGTATCGACGCTAAGTGCGCCGACGCATGCGCATCCCAACATCCGCGGCGACCGATTGATGTCGATAGACCGCCCACGCGCCCGACGAGGCCAGCGCCAGCTGCATCGATTGCGTCAGGTTCATTACGGCCATAATCCCGGCCCAGCGAACTCTCTCCGTTAGGGCAGCTCGGGGAGTGCTACGGCTGGATGCTCTTGGGAACATCCCGAGCGCATGATCCGGCGGCGAGGATAAACAATCTGAACCACGCGCTGCCTCCACATGATGGCGCCGGCGAACTCAACGAAGCCGTGCTGCCATTCGTGGTGAACTGGATAACACGACCTATCTTCTCGCTCGAAAATTCGGCGGCCTCGACAATCATTGCCGGGGTTACCTCGACGGATCCCTTCGCCGTCTATCCGCGTCTCATCGGCTGTCGCGCTGATCCGGATTGACAGCCACCCGCAATTAAAAGGGCCGTTTGATGCACCTAGGCCTCCCCAGCAGTATTAGTTCACAAAGCAGGTCGGCACCCCTGCGATCCGCTGGATCCGGTCAGCGTGTGCTTCGGGTTCGGGGTGCAAGATCAGGCGGTGCCATTTGCACGGATGGCGGCGAACCAACCACCACGGCAGGGGCGCCAGATTGCTCACCACGTTGGCTCTCTTCTTCGCGGCTCATACTTTGGTGAGCAGCTTGCATCTCCGGAACGGTGAAAACCGGCACCTCGCCCTTGAAACCTTGGAGCTCAAAGGCGCCCGCCTGGACGACCGGCATCGGCGCTCCTGCCGCAAAGCCGGGACCAAGCACCAGGGGGATGCCCAGCTTCTTGGTCGTCGACTCGAGCCGAGCCGTGCGGTTCACCGGCGAACCGATCGCGGTGTAATCGAAGCGCCGTTCGGAGCCGAAATTGCCTACCGAGCAGATGCCCGTCTCGATGGCGACGCCGATTGCGATGGAGGGGTGGCCGTCCGCGCTGAAGGCGGCGTCTTCACGCTTCACCCGTTCGATCAGGGCAAGCCCCGCGTCGAGCGCGCGCTCGCGATGGTCCGGCTGATCAAGCGGCGCGTTCCAGAAGGCGAGCACCGCATCGCCCATGAACTTGTCGATGGTGCCGTCGCGCTTGAGGATCTCATCGGTCGCAATGCCGAGGAAGTGGTTGACCACCTTGGCGATTTCCTGGGTATCGAGTTGTTCGCTCATCGTCGTGAAGCCGCGTATGTCGCTGAGCAGAATTGTGATCTCGCGCTTCTCGCCGGACAGGATCGCTTCGGTGTCCGAGCTTGCGAGGCGCTGCACCACGGAAGGCGATAGATACTGGGAGAATTGCCGTGCCAGGGTGGACCGGCGCTGCTCGCTGCGCCTGTAGAGGACATAGCCTTCGAAGCCGGCTACCAGGATCGTCGCCAGCGCCGGCTGCAGCGGGTCATAGAGTTTACCCTGCATGCTGTATTCGAGAGCGCCGAACACGAAGGGCGTGACGGCCAGCAGCACGAGAGCCAGGGCGCCAAGCACGACACGCCCGGCGAGCACTCCGGAAAGCCCGATGAAAATGACGGCACTGAGGACAAACCAGAGCCGCTCCACCGTACGCGCGTGCGTCGGCTCTGTCAGGTAGCGCCCGGCAAGCAACTGGCCGATTGCATCGGCGTGGATGTCCGCGCCTGGTCGCGCTGGACGCGTCGGGGTGGGCAGGTACTGCGTCAGTCCCACGGCCGACAGATCGACAATGGCGATGGCGTCCCGCAGCCGCGGATCGCCATGGCCCGAAAGGATAGTGCTGGCAGACAGGCGGGGCGTATCGGTGTTGGTTTCCCAGAGGCGGATGCTCCCCTCCGGCTCGAGCGGCACAATGGCGCCGGCCATCCTGAGTGCGTCGAACCCGGCTGCATTCATCCGGGCTATGTAACCGTCCTGTCCGGCGTAAAGGCGCAGGAGCTCGAGTGCGAAGGACGGCCACAGCTGCACGCCTTGAGCGGTGTTGCGAAGCCACAGCAGCGGCACATGGCGCAGTACGCCGTCGGGATCGGGCAAGGTGCGAATCACGCCGAGGCCCGCGGCGGCGTTCGAGAATTCGGCAAGCGAGCCGGTCAGGCCGGTGAAGCCGGGAAGTGTGTCGGGTACCTGCCCGACGATCGACCAGCCGGCTTTGGGTTCTGCTTCTGAAACCGTCGCCTCATTGCCCAGGCTGACGGCAAGCGCCGTTCGATTTTTGGCCAGTGCCGCTGCCAGGCGCTTGTCTCCGGTGATGCCCTCAGGCGAGGTGTCGGCCTCGGGCAGCACCAGCGCAAGCCCGATCACCGTGGCGCCGGATTCGGTGATACTACCGACCAGATCGGCCAGTAGGCCACGGTTCCAGGGCCATCGCCCATGTGCCTTGAGGCTGGCGTCGTCTATCGAGACGATCACGACAGGATTGCTCGTCGCCTGGCGCGGGGCCAGAAACTGGTAGAAGTCGTAGGTACGCTCACGCAGGCGCGACAGCGGCCCGTCAAAAACCAAATGGCAAGCGAGCAGCAGGAGCACGACCAGAAGGCCAGACATTTTGCGCCTGGCAGCTTGCCGCCAATCAGCCCAGCGCCAACCGGCCAGGAGGCTCATGTCGCGCGGCCGGGCCTAGTTGCAGTAGTAGTCGCAGCCCTCGCCATCGCCATCGCCATTATCCTCCATCCCGCCGCCGGCAGGTGGCGTTGGGCTGTCGGGGAACTCCATGACCACTCCCGGCAGTGCGCCATCGCTGGACTCGCAGACCTTGAGCGAGCCGCCGAGTGCCGACGCACAAAGCGCGCTTACATCCAGTCCCGGACCCGGTGCGCCTGGCAGGCCGGTGCCGGCTATCCGGTCGATGCTGTCCAATATCGGGAAGGTGTCGATTCCGCCGTAGCCGGTCAGCAGCTTGCCATCTTCCGATGTGCAGGCGTAGCCCGGGTTTGTGATGACCAGCCGTTTGCCATTGATCGTGCAGGTCATGCGGCCGGCGCGCAGAATGCCGACGGTCTGGCCGGCTGCCACCAGCACTTCGATGATGCCGCCTCTGGCTCCGAGCACCATATGCGGTGTCGCAACCTGCATGACGCCGCCTTTCGAAACCTGGCCGCCATAGAACCGGGCCAGGCCGCTGTTCATCCCGATGTCGATCTTTCCCGATCCGGAGCCCGGATTGTAGACGAATTCATCGATCGTCAGGCTGGTGTTCGGACCAATCTTGGCGCTCGATTCGTCCCGGAACACCAGCATTCCAAGACCGGTGGGATTGCTGCGCAGCTGGTCGCCGAGTTCGACGCCGGCCCCAACGTTCATTGTCCCGCCGTTGTTGCGGACGATGTTGGTCTGGTAGGCCGTCATCGACCCGACCGTCTCAGCGGCGGATGGTGCCGCGAAGGCAAGGCAGGCGATAAAAATGGCGATCTGACGGTACGGGGTCCTCATCGCGGCCTCTTTCAATTGAGCGTCAACGTATAGCTCATGAGCATTTCGAACGATTTTCGGTCGCGGTTGGCGATGTCGAAGTTGGTTTCGCGATAGGCGAGATCGACGCTGATCTTCTGCGCCTCCGTCAGCTGAAAATCGCTTTCCGAGGCAATGCGCCAGAAGTCGCTCTTGATGTTTGTGCCGATGCCGACAGACAGATCGGGAGTGTCGCTGTGGCCGGCCGAAAAGGCGATCTGGTGCGACCATGCGAAAAGATCCGGTACGTTCATCAACAGGCCGCCATAGCGGACCTCGCCCGTGTAGCTGCGGCCGATTTCGCCAGATCCGGAGGCGAAGTCATTCGACCCGACCAGGCGCAGTCCGAGCGCCTGGCCATTGCGGAAGCGGTAGCTGCCGCCTGCCTCATAGAAAACCCTGCTATCGGCGAAAATGCCTTGCGAGGGGCTTAGATCGATGTAGCCGCCGCCTGCGAAAAGCGTCGTTTCGACCGTCGGGCGCACGAGAAAGCGTCCACTGACACCGATGCCGGTTTCGTGGATATCGCTGTCGAAACGATCTGTAACGGTAAACGCCGAAAGCAGCAGGCGCAGCGAATCAATCCCACTGTTGGGCAGTCCCTTGTCCCAGGTAATCGCTGCGTCGCCGTGGATAAAAGTCTTCTCGCTACCCGGAACCGACAGGTCTTCCGTGAAAAAGCGCTGTGTCGCCGTCAACGACCCCGAAAGGACGAGAGCGTCGGCGCTTGGCGTGCCGAGGTCCCATCGCATAAAGCCTTCCGCCCGCCCATAGGGCGAGACGAAGCTGTCGTCGTCCTGCGCCCCGCCGGGCTCAAAATCGGTAAATGCGCTGAACACGCCGCCGGTCAGGGCGAGTTCCCAGGTGACGCCACGCAACGCGCGCTCGATGCGGGCGAGCAGGCGAACAGCTTCCTGCTGCTCACTTGCGGTCAGGCCGCCGACTTCGATGCCATACTGCACCTGCCGCCGGGCCAATTCATAAGAGCCGACGTGGTAGTACAGCCGGCTGGCCGCAAGCCGGGCGCGCGCATCGCGGGGATATTTGATCAGATACTGCTCGATTGAGGAGATCGCCTGATCGTATTGCCCCGCGTTGACGGCAACTGTGACGAACTGGGCGAGCGTTCCGTTGTCGGCCGGACTGGCGATGCGGGCCGAAAACGCATCGTCATAGGCCGGAAAGAGACCCTGCGCGCCGGCCGGCAATACGCCGGTACAAAGCAGCGCCGCGGCGAAGCCGAAGATAGCTGGAAACGAAGATTGCATGCCGAGAACCCACCCCAAACCCGACTAGTGCAAGGACTTAGCACGACCACAAGAAAAAAAGCGACTGAACTTTGACGAAATCGTCCGAGTTTTCAACAGCTGTTGCAGCCGCGCAACAAACCATCGGAGTTATTCCTATTCCGGCTGCGCCGGTTGTAAGAAATCTTCTCAGCGTTGCAGTAACGATTGAAGTATTCGGCACCAGCGGCAACTAAATCAAATCATCATCAGTGGCGGATCGCGCAGCCGACAAGATTAATATTGTTTGCGCGATTCTGCGCGTATCTGGTCACCGAATGAGGCTTCAAGGTCACCCACGGCTCATCCAAAGGTCTTCCGTCGCGTTGCGCAGGGTCGGAGAGCTGCCGGAAGGTGCTTATCGCGACGCGTGCGCGATGCGGCCTGGCTCTTGCTATTTCGTTGAACGCGAGGAGGTCAGCTTATCGCCCCCGACTCCCAGGGACGCGTCACCGGACGCGTCTTGCTACAGCACGAGCATGGTGGCCAGCCCCAGCATCAGGCCCATGCCTACGATATCGGTCACGGTGGTGAGAAAGATCGCCGAAGCGACCGCCGGATCGGCGCCGACCCGGCGCAGGCCCAACGGGATCAGCACGCCGGAGATTCCGGACATGAGGCACGATCCGGACATGGCAAGCAGGATCACAAGTGCCAGCATGGGCGCCTGGGCCGCCGACTCCGGTTGCCGCGACGCGTAGAACCACATCGCCGCAGCCGCCACAAGACCGACGAGCACGCCGTTGGCAATCCCGAGCGCGCCCTCCCGCATCACCAGGTGCAGCTTCGGTCGTTTGTCCACATCCCCCAGGGCAAGGCCACGCAGCGTCATAGCCAATGCCTGGCAGCCGGTGTTTCCGCTCTGCCCGGCCAACACCGGTAGAAATGCCGCTAGGGCGACGATCTTCTCGATCGTGCCTGTGAACGAACTGACCACGAAAGCGGCCATGAAGGCCGTTAGTAGGTTCAGCTGCAGCCACGGATGACGCTTCAAAAAGGCTGAAAATAGCGGCGTAAAAGAACGCTCCTCCTTCTGGACACCCACCATCTGGCCAGACTGGGCAGAAATCTCGATGATTTGCTGCTCGAACAAGCGCCAGCCGCGAACCTGCCCGAGCAGCCGGTTCTCCGCGTCCACCACCGGATAGACAGGGTAGTGACGGCGTACCGCCGCCTTGCAGGCGTCGCTCAAAGACAGACCGACGTTAAGGGCGAACGGCTTTGGCAGCATGATCTGATCGACCATCGCGTCCGGTTCGCTCAGCATCAGATCGCGCAGGACCACCAGGCCAACCAATTTATCGCCCCCGTCCGTGACGTAGAGATAAGTGAGCTCGGTCGGCACCTGGGCGCGTCTGACCGCCTCCACTGCGGCGGCAACCGTCGTCCCGACAGGAACGCTGGCGGGAATCGGGTCCATCAGTTCGACGAGCGAATCGGGGATCACGAAATCCTTGCCATCGGTATCAGGCTTGATAGGCCTCATATGCGCTGGCAAATGCTCCGCCACTTTGCGGGCGTGCCCATCCGGCAACAATTTTAGTGTGTCCCGGATGAACTCGGGAGACTCTCGGGCAAGCAATTCAGCCGCGTCATCAGGTGCTCGAGCACGCAGCGTGCGTACCAGCTTCTGAACGTCGTTCTCTTCCTTCATCTGCCGCCGCCCCCAAATTACTAGTGTCTTGCCTCTGACAGTATGACACGGATCGGATCGCTCTGTCTGGCGCGCAGTGGCCCAAGCGCCTCGATCCCGAAATCTTCGCCTCTCGGGCCCGAGTGGACCGAACCCAGACAGATCTGCGTCATTGCGTGGGTGCATACAGGCGGGCTGTAACGTCAGAGTGTCGCCGAGAATTTGACGTGTTGCGAACTTCACCGGTCTTTTGGGCTTTGCGAGCACGCCGCACCAATGAAACTTAAACCCGGAAATTCTGCAGAGGCAGGGTCTCCGGCGTTCGAATTGATTGCCTCATCCGGCGCATCTTGCCAGTTTCACCAGGTATTGACGCCACGGCCGGTTAAGATCTGCGACTGCTTGCACAGAAGGATGTGGAGCACGAGCTCCTTCGAGGACGATTTCATGACGGTCTTGCACCAAGGCAAAAACTTCGGCAAGTTCGTTGCGTCTTGGGAGAGGGCAACAACAATGAAATTATCTTGCGTAGGCATGATGCCGGTCGCGGCAATGGTGATTTGCGCAAACTCGTTCGTTCCAACCGCCGCCCGCGCTAACTCGGTTGCCTTCGATTATGGATATCAGATGGCGGCTTATTTGTTTTGCTCTCAATCGATCTATAACGACAGACGTTTTGGCGACTTTCTTGTTGAGGATGGGAATTATGACAAAACGAAAGAGTATAATCGTGGCGTTGCCGCTCTGAAAGCCGCGCTCAAAGGCCCCCACCCTAGGAAAGTGTGCTTCGATGCCGCCCGCGCCAGCGGTTGGTGGACCGACCGCTGACGGCTTTCGAACTCGGTCTTTAGTTGGTTGCTTATCGGCTTCGGCTCACCGCCAATCGGCAGGCCGTCGAAGCCGTGCAACCATGCCACGCTCGCTGTCGCGGCGCTAGCAATCCGGCTCCACGATTGACGTCCAGGGACGGATCTCGAAAGCCGGCGACTCGGATGTGCGGGGTGCGCTCTGCGAGGCGGTATCGGGTCTGGTGATCCGCTTCAAGGGCAGGGACAAGGTCAAGAGCTGGGGTGAGGCGACCGCCAAACGCTCCTGCCACCGCAGAGCCAGCGTCGCGGTGGCCCCGCAAGCTGGCGGTGATCATCATCGCCTTTGAGAACCTCTTCGCCATGGAACCGGGTCAGTTTCGGCAGACCCCGGCCGAGGTGGCGCAGACGGTTAAGGCGGTCGGCCATCCGAACTTGGTGGCGCTTATCGATTTCAGTCACGCCTATATTGAATCCACCCATCGCGGCCTGAACTTCCGCGAGCAGCTGCGGGCCATGGCGCCGGTGGCAGGGCACCTGCATGTCCATGACTCCTTCGGGCGCCCGGCAGGGCTTCCACAGAACCTATCTCCCGCAGGAGGATGCAGCGCTAGGGATAGGCGACCTGCACATGCCTCTCGGCCGGGGCGATATCGAATGGGATGACATCTTCAGTGAGCTGGCCTTCTTGCGGGGGACCGTTCTCATCATGGAAATCGGACCCCGTTATCGCAACGATCAGCCCGATTGCCTGGCCCGGGCAAAAAACCTCATCGGCTTGAACGATCGCGCTGAGCGCGGAGCGGCGGAGTAAAGGTCGAGAATTCTCGGCTGTGGTGCTGCCAATTCGACCAGAGCTGCCGAACTCGTTGCCAGCGAGCCGTTCCGCATTAGCAAGATCGACCGTAACGCGTCTTGTCGGTCCTGTTTTCGATGAGATTGTAAGAAAGAGTGCGCCTGCCGGCCTACGATACGCCGGCCAGCATTTGGTTGGCCGGTCCGTGGAGGTCGAGCGCGGGCAGGGGCCGGAAAGGTGCCAGTCGCGTACCCGTTGGCCAGCCGGGCCATCGGCTGATTTCTGCTCCATGTGATCGCATGCGTGCTCGCCAACCCAGTACCTTGGCGGCGTCCGCCAGCCCGCTTCTGACTATTCCCTTTCCGTCGCACTTATCTTGATTCCGCGCCGTTCCGCGTACTCGATCAATGCGAGTTCTATGACCGAGGTGATAGAACGCCGCTCCGCTTCTGCAAGCTGTTGCGCCAAGGCCAACACCGGCGGGTCAAGGCGGGTGGTGAACGGCTTTTTTGTCATTTTCGCTCTGCGGCTTGATATTCAGTTTCAAAAGGCGCATAGATATGCACGTGCACCGCACTTGCATCGCACGTGCGGCGGCTGGCCGGAGCGCGCCAACACTCCAGTCAGCCTGACCACAACCCAAGCTGATGGAGCTCGGATCATGGCTGATTCCGACAATACCACGACTCTGCCTTACGTCACCCGCAGGCGAGTGCTTGAGGGAACAGTCGTGGCCACCACCGCGTGGACGCTCGAAGGCAACGCGCCCGCAAGCGGCGCCGGAAGCACGAATGTGCGTTCTGATCCTGCACTGGCGCTCTGGCGGGAATGGGAGAGAGTCCACAAACAGACCGAGCGGCTTTGCCGCAAGCAGCAGCGTTTAGAGACAAGGCTTGTCGAGAGCGTCGGCTTTCCTTGTGTGACCCTCCGCGTGCCCGAAGGTGAGCAGGTGACGGTCCACTCGATCGAGAGGCTACATGAAGTGCTCGGCAAAGGGCCGGATACGGCCGCTCTCCGAGAGAAGGCCGAAACTGAGTTCGCAATGCATCAAGCACGCTGGAATGCGGCGGCCGAGGAGACAGGTTACACCGCTGCACTCAGGGCCGAACGCGAGGCTTGCGACCGGGCGAAGGATTTTCTGGAAGCCTTCTCAACCACCCACGCAACGACTCTCGCTGGCGTGGCCGGCAAGCTCGATGCCGTGTTGCGCGAAGGCGAGGCATGGGAGGAATGCTCCGAGTTCCCCTGGCCACAAATCCGTTCAGCGCTCAGCGACCTGGTGCGCATCGCCGAAGGCTTTGGTGCTGACCGGGAGCGGCGCCGAAGGATCCGTCAACCAAGCTGAAACTCTCCGCCATTCCCGATGACCGTCCGGTCAAGATCACGGCCGAACTGCCCGGCGCCGTTCATCGCGATTTCGTCGCCTATGCTGAACGGCCGCGAGACCGGACAGATAGTCGCCGATCCGGCAAGCTGATAGCGCCGATGCTGACCCGGTTCATGGCAACGGACAGAGCCTTTGCTAGAGCCCGACGAACCCTGAAGGCGGGATGACTATTCGGGTCATTGTGGCCGTCAGGACGAATACCGATCGCGCAGGAACGCGATGAAGATCGGCAGGGCAGGATTGGCGTTGTCCGGGCGCCAACGGGCAAAATTGCAGATCTGGATTGGCTTGCCCCCGATCCGCAGCTTACGGCAGACGGCACCTTCAGGAACACCGTTGGAATCTCCGTCGTGGATCAGAGCGACTCCCAGACCGTTTCCGACGAGGCGCAGAAGGATGCCCGCACTGACGTGATGTTCGACGATTGCGGGAAGCTGCACGCCATTTCCAACAGCGTCGGCGAGCAGAAATGCTTCGCCCCTGCGCACGAGCAGCGTCTCTTGGCCTAGCTCCGACCACTCGATCACGGGACGGCTTGCGAGAGGATGACTGGAAGCGAGTACGACGGCTAGGGTATCCTTCCACAATTTCAGTTCGAATGCGCCGCCAGTGGATCGGGAGGAGGAAGTGACGGTGACGTCGACCTGCGTGCCGCCCATCGCAGCCCTGGGCTCAGGATGAGAACCTTCTATCAAGCTGACGGTCACATTTGGATAACATTTCCCGAACTCAATGATTGCACCCAGCGCTCGCCCGGCGAGGATGAGTCCGTTGGAGCCGATGGAAAGCCTTTGTTGTTCATCCTTGATGCCCGTCCTGGCCAGCGTCAGAGTATTGTCCAGTTCGAGCAGCACGGAGCGAAGACGATCGAGGAAACGCTCGCCGGCCGGGGTTGGGCCAACGCCGCGGGCATGGCGATGAAATATCCTCGTTCCCATCTCGTATTCGAGATCGCGGATGCGCCGGCTGAGCGCGGTGTGATCGATCCCAGTGCGCCGTGCCGCGCGCAGAAAGCTGCCCTCCTCGGCGACTACAAGCGCATAATTGAGAGTCGCTAGTTGAATGGAGTTCCGCATCTCTGCTCGACGTCTAGGTGGCGACAAATCGCACACGTTTGAGCGCTTTTGGCCGCGGCGGGCTATCACCAAATCTCAGTATTGACTCAGATGAGGCCACCGACGCCTCTTATGAAAGAAACAACGGACGTCAGGTGGCGTGCAGCAATCTCTCGCCATCACCGGGAGCGATCCCCGAATGCGCATCGGAGTAGACGAGCTCGAATGTGTGTATGGTTTGCGCCGCCTTGACCTGAGGAGAACCTTTAAACTCGAGTGGCACTCATGGTCGGCCACGGCGCCTCGCCGTCATTTATGCTGCGTCGGTACGGTGGGTCCGCTGGCAGGGGAGGGCTCGCACGAGCCGATCAGCGATGGTAGGGCGCTCGCAGCGATGATCCCGAAGGACACTCACTCGAAAGAGACCACTCCGTTTTCGCGCTCATCTAATGGAGGGGCTCGCCCGCGAGCTCCAGGGACAATACCGGCCAAAACATCTATCTCGGAAATCCGGCGCTTGAACAAAGACGGAGCGGCGGACCGGCTCGAATTGAAGGTCCGCCGTTCCGGGTCGTTCAGATCACAAGGAACGAACCTGCTGCAAGCGACAGACCTGGAGAGAGGGTGGCGAATTGTATTTGAGCTGCGCCACCGATCCCGTCGCTGTCGAAAGAGAGCGCCCCGGTTGAGCTGTTGTAGATGATATGGTCGGAGCTGTCATGCGCGGCCGTGCCAGCAAAGAAAGCATCGGATGAAAGGCCACCCAGCTTTAGGCCGGCAAAAACCGCGTCGTCGAGTTGGATCTTGTCTTGGAGCTTGTTGAAGTCGGTGATCCTGTCGATATTGCCGGCTCCAAGAGCGCTGTTGAACACGAATGCATCATTGCCCCCGTTACCGGTCAAGATGTCGGCACCGCCGCCACCGTTGATGATGTTCGCGCCGGCATTGCCTTGGATGGTCTGGGCAAAGGCGTTGCCGGTCAGGTTGATTGCAGACGTACCGGACGGATACCTCGTGGCGAGAAGCTCGACCTCCGAGCCGGCCGCAAGCGCATAGCTCACCGTGGTGGCTATGTTGTCGCGACCGCCGCCTACCGCTTCGATCACTCTGTCGCCGACATTGTCGACATAGTAGCCGTCGTTGCCCCCATAGCCGACCATCGTATCGGCACCACCGAGGCCATTGAAGACATTGCTACCGGCATTGCCCTGGATGGTCTGGGCGAACTCGTTGCCGTTGAGGTGGATCGGCGCCGTGCCGGACGAGTTGCTGGTGGCGAGAAGCTCGATGTGCGAGCCGGCGGTAAGCGCATGGCTCACCGAAGTGATCACCTTGTCGGTGCCGCCGCCTACCGCCTCGATCGTTTTGTCGCCAGCATTGTCGACATAATAGGTGTCGTTGCCGCCATAACCGATCATGGTGTCCGCGCCGCGTCCGCCGTTGATGACATTGGCACCGGCATTGCCCTGGATGGTCTGCGTGAACTCGTTGCCGACGAGATTGATTGCGGCCGTACCGGAGGGGTTCGTGGTCGCAAGAAGCTCGACCTGCGAGCCGGCCGAAAGGACATAGCTCACCGAGGCGAGCACCTTGTCGGAGCCGCCGCCAGCGGCCTCGACCACTTTGTCGGCAGCATTGTCGACATAATAGGTGTCGTTGCCGCCATAGCCGGTCATGGTGTCGGTGCCGCCGAGGCCGTTGATGACGTTCGCGCCGGCATTGCCCTGGATGGTCTGGGCGAACTCATTGCCGGTGAGGTTGATTGCCGCCGTGCCTGATGCATTGTTGGTGGCGAGAAGCTCGATCTCGGAGCCGGCCGCAAGAGCATGACTTACGGAGGCAAGTGCTTTGTCGGTACCGCCGCCCACCGCCTCAATCTCCTTATCGCGGACGTCATCGACATAATAGGTGTCATTGCCGCCATAGCCGATCATCGTGTGGCCGCCGGCCCCGTGAAACACATCGTCGCCGCTGGTGCCATACAAGGTGTCGCTTGTGTCGACGGGAGGCGGAGCGGTCCCAGTCGTTGCGAGATTGTGCTCCCGGAAAACGGTCTGCAGTTCCGGGGAGCTCTCAAGCGCGGTGTCGCCTCGCTGCGAACCCCAAGCGTATGCGTAGTCGAAGGCGGGTGACGGAACCAGCTTGGCCCAGTGCTCCATCATGGTTTCCATCTGGGCGGCGGTGGGCACGACATATTTGCCACCCATGTCGGTGTTATACTCGCCACCTCCAAACGCCTGGTAGCCCGGAACGATTTGGCTCGTCGGGATGCCCGATGCCTGAGCGGCGGCGACGAATTTATCGATCATGTTGTAGTCGACCGGGCCATCCGTGCGGACGGGATAGACATCTATGCCGTAGTAATCGATACCCGTATTGGCGGGATTGTACGTGCCCCTAAAATCCGGATTCGCCGACGTCCCCAAGCTCATCATTGTGATGTAGGTCTTGGCGCCTGGAAAATGCTCATGGATCCAGTCGGATTCTGCCTTCAGATTTGCGGCAGAGGCGTAGGTACCCCATTGGCCGGTGGGATCCGGCTCGTCAACCAGGAAGAACCCAAATACGTTCGGATTGCCGAGGAAAGGAGTAACCTTGTCGATAAAGGATTGCGTTACTCCGTTGGCCTCGTCGAGATAGACCAAGCCTTTCATGCCCTCTGGCAGCTCGTTGACCTGGTCAACATATTGCACGCTAGCCAGATTGAATCCGGCTTTTGCAATGTCCGTGCCGGATCCGCCCGACGTGTAATGGAGAGTCGCCATCCATAATCCCTCATTTTGATTCGATAGCGCCCCGCGGATGCCTGCCTACTAGAAGGTGTATATTAGCGCCAAATCACATACCTGCACGCCCTGATAGAATGGTTGATCGGTGGCAGGGTTCTCACGTTGCGGCGAAAAATATACTTAGGGATAGTCGACATTGTGCAAAGCAAATTTATCTTCAGAGATGCCAACGTTGTTTTCCGAGAGATGATTATTGATATTTCTACTACATTCTACTTGTTACTAACAGCATAAGATAACATGATCGACGCCGTTTAAAAAAGAAAATTGAATTTTTATTAAAATTAGTTTGATGATTGGCCGGTTGCTACTAGAGAGGCGTTGGAGGCGCTGACTTATCTGAAGAAAAGCGAAAAAAAATCCGATGTTTTGGATTATAAAAAGTCTCAAACTATAAGATAGAACGCCAAGACATGGCAGAAAAACTGCTTTTTTCTACAAGATGTATTTGACTACCGGCCAATTGAGCCGACATTAAACTAAGATGCCAGCCGCATCGCGCTCTCTGCCGGAGACACCAATTTGTTGTGGACAGATACCGCAGATACCAGTCCGCGACCAAGGTGTTTGCAACTGAGATTACGACTCGGGAGATCGTCAGAATTGGAGAACTGGCTGGGGCGCCAGGATTCGAACCTGGGAATGTCGGTACCAAAAACCGATGCCTTACCACTTGGCGACGCCCCAACAGCCGGAGCCTGCCCGCTGTGCGCGCGGCCTTATAGGACGAGCCGCGAGAAAGCTCAATGCCGACATATCGACTATGCGCGACCGACCCGCCAGTTTTGCAATCGTCACTTTGAACGGACCTATTCACCCCACAGCGCCACTTCATTGCCGGCCGGATCGACGAAATGGAACCGCCTGCCGCCGGGGAATGAAAAGATGGGCTTGATGATGGTGCCGCCGGCATTTTCGACGGCGCTCAATGTTTTCTCCAGCCTTTCGGAATAGAGCAGGGGCAGCGGCTTGACCGGCGCATCTTCGCCGTCCGCCTGAAAACCGCCGTCCAGCCCTTCGGCAAAAGCTGAATAGGTCGGCCCGTAATCGGTGAACGACCATGAGAAGCTGCGCTGTAGAAAGCCTTCACGTTGTCCAGCGTTCCGCCCGTCGCCGGCACTTCCAGATAATCGAGCTTTCCGGTCATTCTCATCGTTCTGCCTTTTTGTTCGCGTTATGTTCTACAACAAAGCTTTCCAAAAAGCAAGTCTTTTCGGCGCCGCTTTTCCTTAATCGATTGTAGAGGCCGGCCGGCCTGGTCGATGCCTTGCCTTTCGCATTGCAGCATCATATCGCTCGATTTGTCAGTATTTCCAATCTCCTGCAACCTGGGAGCAAGCATGACCAAATGGGTCTACACCTTTGGCGATGGAGCGGCGGAAGGCCGTGCCGGCGACCGCAATCTGCTCGGCGGCAAGGGCGCCAATCTTGCCGAAATGTGCAGCCTGGGCCTGCCGGTGCCGCCAGGCTTCACCATCACCACCGAGGTCTGCAACGCTTATTACGCCAACGGCCACGCCTATCCGGCCTCGCTGGAAGCGGATGTTGCGGTCGCCCTCGACCACATCGGCCGGCTGACCGGGCGCCGTTTCGGCGATCCGTCGAAACTGCTTCTGGTGTCGGTTCGCTCCGGTGCCCGCGCCTCCATGCCCGGCATGATGGACACCGTGCTCAATCTCGGCCTCAACGACGAGACGGTCGAAGCCTTGGCCGCCGATTCAGGCGATCCGCGCTTTGCCTATGACAGCTACCGCCGTTTCATCCAGATGTATTCCGACGTGGTCATGGGTCTCGACCATGAGGTGTTCGAGGAAATTCTCGAAGACCAGAAGGGCGGCCTCGGCCATGAGCTCGACACCGAGCTGACAGCCATCGAATGGCAAGGCGTAATCGCGCTCTACAAGGCCAAGGTCGAGGAGGAGCTCGGCAAGCCGTTTCCGCAGGATCCGCACGAGCAGCTGTGGGGCGCCATCGGTGCGGTGTTTTCCAGCTGGATGAACAACCGCGCCATCACCTATCGGCGCCTGCACGACATTCCCGAGAGCTGGGGCACGGCGGTCAATGTCCAGGCCATGGTCTTCGGCAATATGGGCGACACCTCGGCCACCGGCGTTGCCTTCACCCGCAATCCGTCAACCGGCGAAAAGCAGCTTTATGGCGAGTTCCTGGTCAACGCCCAGGGCGAGGATGTCGTTGCCGGCATCCGTACGCCGCAGAACATCACCGAGGCGGCGCGCATTGCCGCCGGCTCCGACAAGCCGTCGCTGCAGAAGCTGATGCCGGACGCCTTCCAGGCTTTCGTCAGCATCTCCGACCGCCTGGAAAAGCATTACCGCGACATGCAGGATCTCGAATTCACCATCGAGCGCGGCAAATTGTGGATGCTGCAGACCAGGTCCGGCAAGCGCACCGCCAAGGCAGCGCTGAAGATTGCCGTCGACATGGCCAAGGACGGGCTGATCTCGAAGGAGGAGGCCGTCGCCCGCATTGATCCGGCCTCGCTCGACCAGTTGCTGCATCCGACGATCGATCCGAAAGCGGCGCGCGATATCATCGGCGTCGGCCTGCCGGCATCGCCAGGTGCTGCCACCGGCGAAATCGTGTTTTCCTCGAACGACGCCGAGGAGGCCAAGACACAAGGCCGCAAGGCGATCCTGGTGCGCATCGAGACCAGCCCCGAAGACATCCATGGCATGCATGCGGCCGAAGGCATCCTGACGACGCGCGGCGGCATGACCAGCCACGCCGCCGTTGTGGCGCGCGGCATGGGTAAGCCTTGCGTTTCGGGAGCCGGCTCGCTGCGCGTCGACTACAAGGCCGGCACGCTGATGGCGATGGGCGCGACCTTCCGCAAGGGCGATATCATCACCATCGACGGCGGCAACGGCCAGGTGCTGAAAGGCGCGGTACCGATGCTGCAGCCGGAACTCTCGGGCGATTTCGCCGCCATCATGGAGTGGGCCGACGGCGCGCGCCGCATGAAGGTGCGCACCAATGCCGAGACGCCGCTGGATGCGCGCATGGCGCGGTCCTTCGGCGCCGAGGGCATTGGGCTTTGCCGCACCGAGCACATGTTCTTCGACGGCGACCGCATCGTTGCCATGCGCGAGATGATCCTGGCCGATACCGAAAAGGACCGCCGAACGGCGCTGGCCAAGCTGTTGCCGATGCAGCGCTCGGATTTCCTCGAGCTGTTCGAGATCATGGCCGGCCTGCCGGTGACGATCCGCCTGCTCGATCCGCCGCTGCACGAATTCCTGCCGAAGACCGAGGAGGAGGTGGCCGAGGTCGCCGCCGCCATGAACGTATCGCCGGACAAGCTCCGGCGGCGCACCGAAGCGCTGCACGAGTTCAATCCGATGCTCGGCCATCGCGGCTGCCGACTTGCCGTCTCCTATCCCGAAATCGCCGAGATGCAGGCGCGCGCCATTTTCGAGGCGGCCGTCGAGGCCGGCAGGAAGGCCGGCGCGCTGGTGGTCCCGGAGATCATGGTGCCGCTGGTCGGGCTGGCGAAGGAGCTCGAATTCGTCAAGGCGCGCATCGACGCCGTCGCCAAAAGCGTGATGGAAGAGACCGGCGTCAGGATCGGTTACCTGACCGGCACGATGATCGAGCTGCCGCGCGCCGCGATCCGTGCCCAAATCATCGCCGAGGCGGCCGAATTCTTCTCCTTCGGCACCAACGATCTGACCCAGACCACCTTTGGCATCTCACGCGACGATGCGGCCTCGTTCCTCGAGACCTACCGGAAAAAAGGCATCATCGAGCAGGATCCGTTCGTGTCGCTTGACATAGACGGTGTCGGCGAGCTGGTGCGGATGGCGGCCGAAAAGGGCAGGGCGACGCGGCCCGACATCAAGCTCGGTATTTGCGGCGAGCATGGCGGCGACCCGGCCTCGATCCATTTCTGCGAAAAGGTCGGCCTCGACTATGTCTCGTGCTCGCCCTATCGGGTCCCGATTGCCAGGCTGGCCGCCGCGCAAGCGGCGGTGCAGGCTGCAAAGAACGGCCGCGGATAGGAGTTGGAGTCCACCGGCATCTGACCTTACCGATTTGTAACCGAGTTCACGCGAACGTGCGTCTGTCGGCTCCAAATCCCGACATCGTTTCTGCCCAGTTTCCGGCCCCCGAACCCGCCCCGGTGCCAGAAACAGATGTTGCAGAACCCGCCCACGCACGTCCGCTCGATTCTCATCCTCCAGACGAAATTCATCGGCGATCTTGTCCTCGCTTCCGCGCTCGCCAGAAACCTGCGCCTCCAATATCCAAAGGCCAGGATAGTGTTCCTTTGCGAGGCGAACTTTGCCAGTTTCCTGTTGGCTCATGGCATCACCTCGGACGTGGTGGCGTTCCGGCGCGTACGGATGCGTGGCACCCCTGTGCAGCGTGGTCGCGAGCTTTACGCGATGGTGCGCGCTCTGCGCCGGTTCCGGTTTGACCTGACCATCGACCTGGCCGATTCCAAAACCTCACGCATCATCGTCAGGCTCGTCAACGCCAAGACCCGCGTCGGATATGATCCTCCCGAAAAACCGTTGCGCTGGCTGGAACGCCAGCCCGCCAACGTCCTAGCCAAGCCGTTTGGCTTTGGTGGCCAGCATTATCTCTACCGCTATCTTTCGCCGCTTGAGGCGCTTGGCGTGGAGTTGCGTGCGCCGGTCCCAACGATTGAGCCGCTGCCGCTGGAGACCGCCAGGGCATTGGCGCTTCTCGACCGGCATCATCTCCGGCGTAACGCCTTCATAGCCGTTCATGCAGGAGCGAGCTTCCGGGGGCGGCAATGGCAGCCGGAACGATTTGCGCTGGCGATCGACGAGATCTCGCGGCAGACCGGGTTGGACTTCCTGCTTGTCGGCGGCCCCGATGAACGGGCATCTGCCGAGCGCATCGTCGCCAAGGCCGCTTCGCCGGTCGTCAACGTGGTCGGGGCGCTGTCGCTGGCAACGCTGCTGGCGCTCCTCGGCCAGGCACGCCTGTTTCTGGGAAACGAGAGTGGTCCGATGCACATGGCCGCCGCCGCCGGAACGCCGGTTGTCGGCCTGTTCGGCCTGACCGACCCGGCCGTCTGGGGCCCTGTCGGCGTGGCCAGTGTTACGCCGCGGCCCTCCATGCCTTGCGAGTGCATAGCCAGGGACCTGTGCCGCCGACCCGATCCGAGCAAGGCTTGCTGCGTCTGGCGACTTGAGGTCAAAGCGGTGGTCGACGCGGTGCTCGCGATCCTTTCACGTAAGGTTAAGGACGTGGAGCACGCATTGTGACCTCGCGCTTGCCAAAGGTCAGGCTGGCGGTCAAATTGCCGCTGCCGACGCTTTTGCAGGGGCATCGTCCCGATTTCCGCCTTGATGGCGGTCTTGGGGTCGCCGCTTCAACTTTGATCCGGCCGACCTGGAAATAATCGATGCGCCCGTTCCAAAAGTATTTTTGCGCCATTGCGATATGGCTGTGGGCTGTTTCTCCTGGCAACGCCCAGTTGCTCGTCGCACCGACGCTGCACATCAAGGCCGAGGCGGGCGGCGGCCGCGTCGCGCTGACGCTCGATGCGTGCGGCGGAAGGACCGACACACGGATTCTCTCGGCGCTGGTGGAAAACAAGATTCCTGCCACCATTTTCGTCACCGGCATCTGGCTGAAGCACAACGCCGCCGCCGTCGAGATCATGCAGGCGCATCCCGAACTGTTTGAATTGGAAAACCATGGCGGCCGCCATGTCCCGGCTGTAGACACGCCGCAAAAGATCTACGGCATTCGCAGTGCCGGCAGCCCGGAGGCCGTGCTGGCCGAGGTCGAATCGGGTGCTGCCGCTCTTGCCGTGACAGGTGAACCGGCGCCGAAATGGTTTCGCGGCGCAACCGCCGAATACAGCCCGTCGGCAATCGCGATGATACGCAAGCTTGGTTTCAAGATCGCCGGATTCTCGATCAACGGCGATGGCGGCTCATTGCTCGGCGCAAAAGAGACCGCCCGGCGCATTGCCGCGGCGAAGGACGGCGACGTCATCATCGCTCACATCAACCAGCCGACCCATGCGGCCGGCGAAGGCGTGGTGCAGGGACTTCTGGCGCTGAAGGCCAAGGGCCTCACCTTCGTGCGTCTCGACGATGCCGACGGCGATGAAGGCACCACCGACTGATCAGCCGGGCGTGGCCTTGATCGTCACCTTGCTTGGATAGAACGCGCCGTGATCGCGAATGTCTGACATCTCGTCGAACGGCCGCTCATAGGCCCACATCGCATCCTTGCCTGCATCGCCGGCGGGCAGCACGCTCCAATAGCTGGCATCGCCCTTATAGGGGCAATGGTTCGAGTGTTCGGTCTTGCCAAGCTGTTTGAAGTCGATGTCGCCGAACGGAATGTAGAAAACAGGCGGATAGGGAGGTTCGGTCAGCACCTTGACCTTCTTGGACGAAGCGATGATGACATCGCCAGCGCGCACCGTCACGGTGCCCTTGGAAGGCTCGACTGTGATGACCTTGCCCGGATTCTGCTGAAAGCCGGGTGACGGATTTGCGATCTGGTCCATATCGGATCTCCTTGCCTCAACCCCAAGATGTGTCTGGCAAGAGCCTTGCGCAAGACCTGCCTGCCACCAGGCGGGCGTCGCCCGCGGAGAGAAGTCTCGCCTCTTTCTTCCGCTTCCCCGAAAAACTCAGGCGGCGGCCTGGAAAGCGTCCATCAGCCCGGCATACGCGGCGGCAATGCCGGCCACCGGATTGGTGCTTTTCGAGGTGGTCTCGACCTTCAGCGCACCACCGCTGGTCGGCAAGGTGAGCAGCAGGAACTGGCGATTGCCGCCGTCGCCGACGCAGGCGGCAGCGACGTGCTGACTTTCGCCCTCGTTCTCGACGCACATCTTGAACAAGAGCGTGCCGCCGACAGCTTCGAGGGCGCCACCGACGACCTCGACGAATTCATCTTCGGAAACGGCTTTGGCGTCAGGCACCAGATCGGCCTGCGCGACGTCGGCCGCCACCAGATCGGCCAGACTTTCGGCAAGCGTATTTTCGAGGGCTTTGTCGTCGAGCTGCGCGTCCATGCGAACCTCTTTCATTCGCCAATCGCGCCCCGCCGTTAATCAACGTTAACGCCGAGCATGGCCGGATTGTGGCGAATTCGGCTTCAATTGGCTCCATGCCCCGCTCCAGCCCGATCCTGGCTGGACAATCCGCCGGTTCGTCCCACAATGGCGAAAAAATAACGGGAGGAACAAGATGCTCGGGCTGATGCAGGAATGGCCGCTGCTTTGCCATAAGCTGATCGACAATGCCGAGCGGCAGCACGGCAGCCGCGAAATCGTGTCGCGTTCGATCGAGGGGCCGATCGTGCGCAGCACATATGCCGAAATCCATGATCGTGCCCTGAAGGTCGCCGAGCGGCTCGAGCGTGACGGTTTCGGGCTTGGCGACCGCATCGCGACCCTGGCCTGGAACACCGCGCGCCACATCGAGGCCTGGTACGGCATCATGGGTGTCGGCGCCATCTATCACACGCTCAACCCGCGGCTCTTTCCCGAGCAGATCACCTGGATCATGAACAATGCCGGGGACAAGGCGATCTTCGTCGACCTGACCTTCCTGCCGCTGCTCGAAAAGATCGCCGGCGCGCTCAAGTCGCTGAAGCAGGTCATCGTGCTGACCGACAACGCGCATATGCCGGAGACTGCGCTGCCCAATGTGATCGCCTATGAAGAATGGCTTGCTGAAGCCGACGGCAACTTCGCCTGGAAGACATTCGACGAAAACACCGCCGCCGGGATGTGCTACACCTCGGGCACGACGGGCGACCCGAAAGGCGTCCTCTACAGCCATCGTTCGAACGTGCTGCACGCCATGATCGCCGCCATGCCCGACGCCATGGGCCTGTCGTCGCGCGACACCATACTGCCGGTCGTGCCGATGTTTCACGCCAACGCCTGGGGCCTTGCCCAGAGCGCGCCGATGATCGGCGCCAAGCTGGTCATGCCCGGCTGCAAGATGGATGGCGCTTCGCTCTACGAGCTGCTCGATACCGAGAAGGTGACCTTCAGCGCCGCCGTGCCGACGGTGTGGATGATGCTCCTCCAGTATCTGGAAGAGACCGGCAAGAAACTTCCCTATCTGCAGAAAGTCGTCATCGGCGGTGCGTCCTGTCCACGCGCGCTCACGACGAAGTTCCAGGACAGTTACGATGTCCAGGTCGTCCACGCCTGGGGCATGACCGAGATGTCGCCGCTCGGCACGCTGTGCACCCTGAAGCCGGATTACGCCGGGCTGAAGGGCGAGGCCCGCCTCGGCGTCCAGCAGAAACAAGGCTTTACACCGTTCGGCATCGAAATGAAGGTGACGGACGACGCCGGCAACGAACTGCCATGGGACGGCAAGACCTTCGGCCGGCTCAAGGTCCGCGGGCCGGCCGTCGCGCGCGCCTATTATGGCGGCATCGGATCCGAACAGTTCGATCAAGACGGCTGGTTCGATACTGGTGATGTCGCGCACATCGATCCCGGCGGCTACATGCAGATCACCGATCGCGCCAAGGACGTGATCAAGTCGGGGGGCGAATGGATCTCGACCATCGAGCTCGAAAACCTCGCGGTCGGCCATCCCGATGTGGCGGAGGCCGCCGCCATCGGCATTCCGCATTCGAAATGGGGCGAGCGGCCTTTGCTCGTGGTCGTGCGCAAGCCGGGCAGGGAGCCGACCAAGACGGATATTCTCGCTTTCATGGACGGCAAGGTGGCGAAGTGGTGGATGCCGGACGACGTCGCTTTTGTCGGCGAAATTCCACACACCGCTGCCGGTAAGATCCAGAAGATTACCTTGCGCCAGCAGTTCCGGGATTATCACCTGCCGACGGATTGACCGGAGATGCGGCGTCTTTTCGCCTTCAAGCCGGCGCTGAAAGGCACTATGCCTTTGTTCGGGTTGGGGCAGCGCGGAAAACAATGACGGGAATTCCCGAGCGACAAACGTCGAGGGCTGCCGGTTGGTCGCGGCGCGCCGGTGCGTTTTCGGCGATCCTGCTGCTGACCGCTCTCATCGGCCACCGCTATGACCTCGTCGAGACGCCCGCATTCCTGTGGGTGCTTGGCATTGTCGCCCTGCTGGCCGCATTTGCGCTTTTGTTCGCCGGGTTTGCCTTTGCGCGACTGTGGAATTTCGGCGATCGCGGCGGCCACGACCTGACCGCCGGCGCCTTGCTGGCGCTTCTGGTGCTCATTCCTTACGGCGTCGCAGCCTATTGGGCGGCGACCTATCCGCCGCTGCGCGACATCTCGACGGATCTGGACGACCCGCCGGTGCTCGATATTTCTACCCGGACAAAGGCTATGAACGAGCTTTTGCCGCCGACGCCCGGCGAGCAGCGGCTGCAAATCGAAGCTTATCCGCTTGTTACCGGACGCAGCTATACCTTGCCTTTCGATCGCGTTCTGGAGGCGGTCAAAACCGTGCTCGATCGGCGCGGCTGGCAGCTCACGGCGCCGTTTCCCGACGCAGCAGGGCAAAGCGACGTGACGGTCGATGCGCTGGCCAAGAGCTTGCTGCTTGGCCTTCCCGCCGATGTCGCCATCCGCGTGACCGATGACGGCGATGCGGTCATCGTCGATATGCGCTCGGCCTCGCGTTACGGCCGCCACGATCTTGGCGACAATGCGGCGCGCATCACCGATTTCCTTGCCGAACTCGACCAGGAAGTCGCCGGCCAGGTGGGCGTGGCGCCGGCGAAATGATGTCGGGAGGGTACTACTTTGCCGGCGCATAGATGCCGTCGATAGCCGGCGCGCCATCGGTGTGGACCAGGCCGCGCGCCACCAGGTCTTCCAGATGGGCAAGCACCGACAGGCCGGCCGCGCCATGCAGGCGCGGGTCGGTGTCTCGATAGATCGCGTCCACCATGTTCTTGATTGTCCGGTCGCCGCTGTTGATCCGCTCCAGAATTGCCCGTTCGCGCATTTTGCGATGCGTTTTCAATCCGCGCATGAAGCTGCGCGGCTCGGTCACCGGCCCACCATGACCGGGCAGCAGTAGCCGGTCGTCACGTTCGATCAGCCGATCGAGCGATGTCATGTACTCGGCCATCGCGCCATCCGGCGGTGCGACGATCGTGGTTGCCCACGCCATGACGTGATCGGCCGAGAAAAGGATGCCGGTTCCCTCCAGGGCGAAGGCCGCGTGATTGGCGGTATGGCCGGGCGTCAGCACCGTCCGGATCGCCCAGCCGTCGCCGTCGATCACCATATCGTCCGGCAGCGCGATATCAGGAACAAAGTCGGTGTCGGCGCTGGCATCGAGTGGATTGACCTCGCCGGTGCGCAACGGCCGCGCCGGGCGATGCCGGCCCTCCGCCAGAACCACCGCACCGGTATGCTGCTTTAACCGAGCCGCCAGCGGCGAATGGTCGCGATGCGTGTGGCTGATGAAGATATGGCTGACCGGCCTGGTCCCGATCGCTTCGAGCAGTGTTCGAAGATGTGCCTCGTCATCCGGTCCGGGATCGATCACCGCCAGCGTCTCGCGCCCGACGATATAGCTGTTGGTTCCGTGAAAGGTGAACGGGCTTGGGTTCCTGGCGGTGACGCGTTGAATACCAGGCGCAACGGCTACGCCCTGGCCATAGGCCGGATCGAAGCCTGTATCGAATTTCAGCGCCATGCGAACGTCGCGACCTTTTTTGGGGCGAGGCAAAACCGATTGCCGCATAGCACGGAAGCCAATATAGGAAAACGCAAGGCCGCGTTCGGCGGCAATCCGGAACGGGGAAGACTATGGCAATTGCAACGACGATGCGTCCGCTCATTTCTCTCGCTTTGCCTGAAAAGGGCGCGGCCCGGCTGGCAGGACAGCTTTTGCTGGCGATCGCCGGAACGTTGCTGCTGATCTTGTCTGCCAAGACCAAGGTCATGCTCGGACCGGTAGACATCTCGATGCAGACGCTCGCCGTCTTCCTGATCGCTGCCTCTTTCGGCATGCGCCTTGGCGTCGCTACGCTGCTTCTCTACATGGCCGAGGGCGCGTTGGGCCTTCCGGTCTTCCAGAGCACGCCCGAAAAGGGCATCGGTATCGCTTACATGCTCGGTTCGACCGGCGGTTATCTAGCCGGCTTCGTCGTCATGGCAGCGATCGTCGGCTGGGCTGCCGACCGTGGCTGGGATCGCCATCCTATCAAGCTCTTCAATGCCATGCTGGTGGCCGAGATCGTCATGATGGCAATGGGCTTTGCCTGGCTGGCGCTGTTGATCGGCCCGGAAAAGTCCTGGCAGTTCGGGGTGGTGCCCTTTATCGTCGGCGACCTGATCAAGGTTGCGCTGGCCGCGAGCCTGGTGCCGGCTGTCTGGTCGCTGTTGAAGCGTTCGTGAAGCCGGTCGAGCGGTGATAACCTGTTCTGCGCGACAGTGATTTTTCGCCGTAGTTGGTGTGCCCGTGCAGGATCTTTGTCGCTGGCGGCAGGCTTGTGCGCGATGCCATCCGTCACATTAGCTTCAAGTCGACGGACTAAGTACCAGAACCAACGGGCGATTCGTCACGACCAGCGTAACCAAGCACCTACGCATGGAAATAAATTGCTCGACATAGCATCTCAGCCAGCTGAAAAAGAAAGCGGCTCGGTGATTATTTAGGCACAGCTAAATTTCTGGACAATGTGTAGGAAATTCTTAACCCAACCGCCTTGACTCTAGTGGCTTGGTTGCTTGCTGGTATCCACACACTGTCGTAACCGTTGACCTGAGATCATGCCGCCGACCGCCGAAGGAAGACACGTGAGTAGCGCGGAAAAAACAACGAGCAAGGCAACAGCCCTGTCGCCTGAGTCGACCGCCGCGCCGGCAACGCGCTGGTATGCGGCCAGCGTCTTTCCCGGGAAGGAGCATGTCGCAGAGCGGCATCTCCGGATCCAGGGATTCGAGCCCTTTGTGCCTCGCTGCGAGAAAACCGTGCGTCATGCCCGGCGGCTCGAAACACGGTCCGCAGCTTATTTCCCGGGTTATATGTTCATCGCCCTTGACGTCGCGCTGCAACGTTGGCGCTCGATCAACGGAACGTTCGGTGTGCGCTCCCTCGTCATGCAAGGCGACCGGCCTTTGCCTGTCCCCTCCGGTCTGGTAGAGCGCTTCATTGCGTTGACCGGCAGGCACGGCCTGCTCGACTTCAGTGGCGGCCTCGCAGCCGGTGCTTCGGTTCGGATCCTTTCCGGCCCGTTCGCCGAAATGATCGGTCGCCTTGACCGGCTCGATCCAGCCGGAAGGGCTCGGGTTCTGATTGCGATCATGAATGGCGAGATACCTGTCGACCTTGATACCAGGGATCTCGTCGCCATCGCATAGTCGTAAGCATCGAGGTGCGGCGAGGCGATGCAAATTGTTGTAGGATCGGCTCTCGGGTTTTCACCCGGGAGTGCGGTAGCCGTTCTTCGGTGGGACTAGGCGCTGTCTGACGAGATCGTCTCGTCGGCGCTGATGAGAGTACGCGATATGCGGATAACAATGATTGGTGCCGGCTATGTAGGGCTCGTCTCGGGCGCCTGTTTCGCCGACTTTGGCCATCAGGTCTGCTGCGTCGACCGGGATGCGGAAAAGCTTGCCATGCTCAAACTTGGCAAGATACCGATCTATGAGCCAGGGCTCGACGACCTCGTCACCACGAATGCCGCGCAAGGTCGCTTGCGTTTCGACGACAATCTGGCCGATGCCGTTTCTCAATCGGATGTCGTCTTCATAGCCGTCGGCACGCCGTCGCGGCGTGGCGATGGGCACGCCGATCTGTCCTTCGTTTACGATGCGGCCGCCGAAGTTGGCCGCGCGCTCAAAGGATTTACGGTCGTGGTGACGAAATCGACCGTCCCTGTCGGTACCGGCGATGAGGTGGAACGGATCATCCGCGAGCAAAATCCCGCCGCCGATTTTGCGGTGGTCTCCAATCCGGAATTTCTTCGCGAAGGATCGGCAATCGAGGACTTCAAACGGCCCGACCGCATCATTGTCGGGACCGATGCCGAACGGGCCAAAGCCGTCATGGGCGAGATCTACCGTCCCCTCTCGTTGAATGTCGCGCCGATATTCTACACGAGCCGGCGTACGGCGGAGCTTACCAAATATGCCGGCAACGCGTTTCTGGCCATGAAGATCACCTTCATCAACGAAATTGCCGATCTCTGCGAGCGGTTGGGGGCCGATGTGCAGGACGTCGCGCGCGGCATCGGCATGGACAACCGCATCGGTGCAAAGTTTCTTCATGCTGGACCGGGCTATGGCGGCTCCTGTTTCCCGAAAGATACGCTGGCACTGGTCAAGACCGCGCAGGACGCGGCAAGCCCGGTGCGGCTGATTGAAACGACGGTCTCGATAAACGACCAGCGCAAGCGGGCGATGGCGCGCAAGGTGGTTGAGGCCTGCGGCGGCTCTGTGCGCGGCAAGACTGTCGGTATCCTTGGCCTTACGTTCAAGCCGAACACCGACGACATGCGCGATGCCCCCTCATTGGCCATCATTCAGGCACTCCAGGATGCAGGCGCTTCGATCAAGGCCTATGATCCGGTCGGCATGGAGCACGCGCGCAAGATGATCGAGGGCATTGAATTCGGGGAAAGCGCCTACGCGGTGGCCGACGGCGCGCACGCGATCGTCATCGTCACCGAGTGGAATGCGTTTCGGTCACTGGATCTGAAGCGGCTTCGTGCAGTCATGGCGACGCCGGTGATGGTCGACCTGCGAAACGTCTATCGCGGCGAGGACGTCGTGAGGGAAGGCATAGCCTATTCCAGCGTTGGCCGAGAGCGGCATCTTGTCAGGTGAACATCCAGGTTTTCATGGGGCCTGATTCGCGGGATTCAAATTGATCGCCACCACCATCCATTTACCCAACAAACGGCATCTCCTGCTCCGGATGCGCTTTCAGCTGCTTGGCGGATTGACATTCGCCATCCTGCTGCCGGCGTTGTTACGCCTGTCGGTTGATCAACAAGTGATCTGGCAATCGAACATGCAGGTTACGATCTTCGCGGCATTCATCGCCCATACGACAGGCTATCTGTTTTATAAGCGCATCGGCAATTTCCCGGGCGTTGCAGCGGCTGGCTACATCCTGCCAACCTTCGCCCTGACCTACGGCCTTGTGTTCGCGACGATCTTCTTTTTCAGATTCGACTACAGCCGGTTCCAGGCGGCAGCGAGCTTTATTCAGTCGACATTGTGGTATTTTGGCTTGAGCCTGGCGACGCGTAGGCTGGATGTATACCGGCTGGCGATAATTCCCGGCGGAGACGTCGACAGGCTGGAGAGTGTACCAGGTGTGAGCTGGCACAGGATTCATTCGACCAGCACGGTTGTCGAGCACGCGAGCGGCGTGGTGGCCGATCTTCGAGCCGATCTTTCGGATGAGTGGGAGCGGTATATCGCCGATCGCGCTCTCTCGGGAACGCCGGTCTACCATGTCAAGCAAATCAGCGAATCGCTCACCGGCAGGGTAGAAATCGAGCATCTTTCTGAAAATACACTGGGTTCCCTGAACCCAAACCAGGCCTATCTGAAAATAAAGCAGGCGATAGACTGGGCTTCCGCGTTATTTGTGCTTGTTGTTTTCTCGCCATTGCTGTTGTTCGTCGCAATTGCCGTAAAGATCGATTCGCCTGGACCTGCGCTGTTTAGACAGAAGCGAATGGGCTACCGAGGGCATCCCTACGAGGTCTACAAGTTTCGAACGATGATGCTCAGCGATACAGCTGTCGACGAGAAGGAAGCGGCCATCACGAAGCCCGGCGATACACGCATCACCCGTTTGGGGCAGTTCTTGAGAAAATCCAGGATCGACGAGTTGCCGCAGGCCTTCAACATCCTGCGCGGCGAGATGAGCTGGATCGGACCACGGCCCGAAGCACTTGTACTGTCGAAATGGTACGAGGCGGAGCTGCCATTCTATCGCTACCGTCACATCGTTCGGCCCGGCATTACCGGATGGGCGCAAGTCAACCAGGGCCATGTTGCAGCCGTGGACGACGTCCTGGAAAAGCTTCACTACGACTTCTACTACATCAAGAATTTCTCCCCTTGGCTCGACGTGCTGATCGTGTTTCGTACCATCCGAACCATGCTGACGGGATTTGGCGCGCGTTGACAAAGCGGCAAAGATCGCTAGTCGACACAGCCAAACCAGCACTCACGAGCGCTACAGATGGGGATAAGCACCAGCTTTTTTGAAAGGGATATTTGGAATGTCTGACGTCACGCTGATCAGCGTTGAAAATACCGTCGTATCGACCTCGGAGAAAGCACAATGACTAGGAAGACCGCGCTCATTACCGGCATCACCGGCCAGGACGGCGCCTATCTGGCGGAACTTCTCTTGGCAAAGGGCTATGATGTCCACGGCATCAAGCGGCGGTCGTCGTCGTTCAATACGGGTCGCATCGATAATCTCTATCAGGATCCGCATGAAAAGAACGTAAGACTGTCGCTGCACTATGGCGACATGACCGATGCCACCAACCTCATCCGCATCGTCCAGGAAGTGCAGCCAGACGAGATTTATAATCTCGCCGCACAATCGCATGTCCAGGTGAGCTTCGAGACCGCGGAATATACGGCGAATGCCGACGCAATCGGTACATTGCGGCTGCTCGAAGCCATCCGGCTGCTTGGCCTGACAAAAAAGACGCGTTTCTATCAGGCATCGACGTCCGAGCTCTACGGCAAGGTGCAGGAGATCCCGCAGCGGGAGACGACGCCTTTCTATCCCCGGTCGCCTTATGCGGCTGCCAAGATCTATGCCTACTGGATCACAGTGAATTACCGCGAAGCTTACGATATCCATGCTTCCAACGGCATCCTCTTCAACCACGAGAGCCCGATGCGCGGCGAGACGTTCGTCACCCGCAAGATCACGCGCGCGGCTGCCGCCATAAGCCTCGGCCTTCAAGACAAGCTCTATCTCGGCAATCTGTCAGCCGAGCGGGATTGGGGGCATGCCCGCGACTATGTCGAGGGCATGTGGAGAATTCTTCAGAACGACGTACCCGACGACTATGTCCTTGCAACCGGAGTGAAGAACTCGGTCCGTCGCTTCGTCGAGCTTGCATTCAATGAGGTTGGGACCGAGATCCAATGGGTTGGTTCCGGCATAGATGAAAAAGGCATCAATGCGAAATCCGGCGCCGTTCTGGTCGAGGTGGACCCGCGCTATTTCAGACCCACCGAAGTAGAACTTCTGATCGGCGACGCCTCGAAAGCGGAGCGCGTTCTCGGGTGGAAGGCGACGACGTCGCTGGCAACAATGGTCCAGGAAATGGTCCAGTCCGACCTCGAAACGGTAAAGCGGGAATCCGAGCACCGGCGTCTTGACGAAGATCGGATACGCGTTGCGGCCCAGTGAGCAGCCTCGGACCCGGTTGACATGAAAATCTCGGTCTTGACCGTCTGTTGGAACTCGGCGGTGACGATCAGGTATACGATCGACAGCTTCCTGGCCCAGGATCATGGCGCCAAGGAGCTGGTGATCATCGACGGCAATTCGTCGGACGAGACGCTGGCAATAGTCCGGTCTTACCCACAGGAAGAGATCCGGCTGGTCAGCGAGCCCGACAGCGGGATGTATGATGCGCTCAACAAGGGGTTGCGCCTCTATACCGGAGACGCGGTAGGCGTGCTGAATTCAGACGATTGCTTTCACGATCGTGCGGCGCTGGAGCGGATCTCGGCAGGGCTCGAACAGGCCGATATCGTGCATGGCGACCTGGATTTCGTCGAAGACCATCTGAGCAAGCGCGTCGTACGGCGTTGGCGTGCCGCGGCCCGACCCGCCAAGGGTTTTCGGGCCGGATGGATGCCGGCCCATCCAACGTTCTACGTCAAGCGAAAGGTTGCGGACGCGGTCGGTGCATTCGACCTCAGCCTCAAAGTTGCATCGGATTATGATTGGATGTTGAGAGCTGTTGAACTCCACGGTTTCCGAATCGCTGCCTCCGGCCACGTCTTGGTGGACATGATGGTCGGCGGGGCCAGCACGAGGAGCTTGGGCGCTTACATCGGGCACAATTTGGAAGCATTGCGGTCGCGACGCCAATGGCTGAGTTCCGGTCCGATCGACTATGCGCTTGTTGCCAAGCCGGTGCGGAAATTGGGGCAGTTTTTCGGCATTGAGGGTGGCAGCACCGCCAAGCAAAGCCGCGCGGAGTAAATTGAACAGTGGTTTCGTTAGATAGTTCAAATGCATCGAAGGTCGATCCAGAGGTGAAGCGCGATTACGCTCACGTCTCTGCTCCAAATGGCCATCGCCAATTCTATCGGGATCTCCTTGCCGGCCTCTTTGACCTCGAACCGGTAACAGGACGCCTTGGACCTCGGCTGTGGCTTGATATGGTTCGGGCCCGCCACCTCCTGTTTGGCACCATAGATGACGATTACGTTGGTTTTATAGCAGTTACGTTGGCAAGATCGCTGATCGGACGGCGGACGGTTGGGCTTTTTCTGAGGCCGTCCGGTTGCTTCGCGAACGGAAGGCTCGTTAGCCGCCTCAAGAGATGGATTTTCCGGTGCTTGCGGTATCTGCCTGGACTGTCGCTCTTTACGATTTTGCCGTTCAAATTCGATCGCAGATTTGCCCAGGTCGCCCACGGGTGGGTGCACGACCCCCAGATGTGGGACGTTCATGATGGCGCGGCGCTTACCGAAACCAGCCAGCTGTCACGCGACGTGCTGGCCGCGGCTGGCGGGCGCGCAATTTTGTGCTTCCTGGGCAGCGTGAGAAAATCAAAGGGCTTCGGATTCTTGGTCGATGTTTTTTCCGACCACCCAGACCTCGCTAAAGATGTTTTTGTGGTTGCTGCGGGGCGCGTCGATCCGGCCTGTGACGGGGACTGCGCTCGTTTGATTGCTGCCGGCGGAATGGTGGTTGACCGGTTCGTGTCGGACGACGAACTCCTGAGCCTGTACAAAACCTGCGATTTCGCCTGGTGCTGCTACGGGCCGGACTACGATCAGGCCTCGGGTATATTCGGGCGAAGCATACAATTGGGCACGCGTCCGATCATCCGTAAGGGCGCGTATCTTGAGAAATATGCGCAAGAAGGTGTGGTTGCGCCAATATGTCTAGCTTATGGCGATACCGTTGACGCTGCCGCCCATATTGCAACTGCCGCAGCCAATCGATCTGACAAGCCCGAGCGGCTGGGTGAAATCGTTGGCGGGTGGCGGTCCGATTTTGTCCAGAAAATCCGCGCGGCCCTTTGACCTGCAGGCGGATGTGCGTCAATACCGCTGATAGCCGGTATTTGGCAGGCTGCAATGATAAGTGCTGACGATTGAGATAAAGGCTGATCATGTTACACCTCTTGGGTCCCAAGGCGAAGATATCATTGCGTGACGTGGGGCGGCGGTTCGGGTTCGACGTGCGCCTGAATGGCATTAATTCGCGCGATGATTTGCGTCTTGTGCATTTTCTTCACATGCACGAAATCGATCTCGTAATCGACGTTGGTGCCAACAAAGGCCAGTTCGGCACGATGCTGTTTGCGGCGGGATACCAAGGTTCGATGATTTCGTTCGAACCGCTCCCAGACGCGCATTCCGAACTCATACGCACGGCCAAGGCGTTTGACGGGCGCTGGACGGTCGGACCGGCTGTTGCGCTGAGCGACACTACAGGGACGGCGACGTTCCACGTCACGGAGGCAGCGACGAGCAGTTCGTTGCACGAGCCGCGCGAGTCGTTTGTTGAGCATACTCCTCGAGTGGCCGTCGCCAAACGGATCGAGATCGAGACAGAGCGGCTCGATGCTTTCGCCAATATGATCGACCTCGCCGGTAAACGAGCGTTCTTGAAACTTGACGTGCAGGGCGCTGAAGCGGCCGTTCTTGCAGGTGCTTCCGCCGTCCTGCCGCAACTGCGAGGCGTCCTGTCGGAACTGTCGCTGGTCGAACTCTATGCGGGGCAAGCGACAGCTCTGGAGGTGCATCAACTCATTGCCGGCGGTGGGTTCGAATTGTGGGATGTCTGGCAAGGGTATCGAAACCCGCGGACGCAGCGCTTAACCCAGATTGATGCACTGTATTTTCGCGAAAGCCAGACTTGAAAGTTGAACAATGTGCAAGTTGGTTTGAGAGTGAACCCAGATCCAATCAGGAGCTTTCCAAACATCAAAGCGACGAGTGGGACGGTTGCCGCACAGATTGTTCGAATCCCATGAATGTTGTCCAGATAGTCGGCTGCGCGCTCAACACTGGTGCGGGTCGAGGAATCCGCGCTGTGCACGAAGCCTTATTGGATGCAGGAGTTCGTTCACGCATCCTAGGGAGGGTTGAGCGAGACCTTCCGGAGGACTTGTTCGCTAGAAGAGTTCCCTTGCTGCAACGTCTGCCTGTTGGTGTTAAGAACCGTTTCTACATGTGGCATTTAATGCGCCGGTTCGGCGAGATCCCACCGAATTTCCACCCTATTTCCCACGGCCTCCACCTCCACAATTCGCGTGAATATCGGAAAGCTGACGTTATCCATGTCCAATGGGCCCACGCACCGACGCTTGGGCCGGCATTCTGGCGCGCGATCAGACATGAAAAGCGGCCGGTAGTCTGGACGCTTCGCGACATGTGGCCGTTCACTGGCGGGTGTCACTTCTCTGGTGCCTGCGAGAAATATGCCAGTGGTTGTGGCCAGTGCCCACTCTTGGGTGGAGGAGGCGAGAGGATCACATCCGACGATGTTGCATTCAAAGCCGAGCACTACGGGCCACAGTCGGTATTCGTCGCGATTAGCGAGACGATCGCCGAGCAGGCCCGAAAGAGTACGGTCCTGTGCGGGCGCACTATACATGTCATCCCCAACAGTGTGCAAATGAGCCAGCTTCGAGCGATGGACAAGGCGCAGGCGCGTAGCGCATTGGGGCTCCCAGCGAACACATTCATAATCGCCTCCGGTGCTTTGAATCTGGCCGATCCGCGCAAAGGCGCGGATATTATGCGTCACATGCTCAACGTTTATCGAGGTGACAAAAAAGTTCACTGGTGTTTGTTTGGCAACGGACTTGCAGAACTAGTCGATCCGGCGCCTGAAAACTGCACAGGTCTTGGCCTCATCCGCGACGATGTCATTCTCAACCAGATATATTCGGCCGCCGACGTGTTCGTGATGCCCTCACTTCAGGAGTCGTTCGGCAAGGTCACGGTCGAGGCGATGGCATGTGGAACTCCTGTAATCGGGCTCATCAAAACGCCAGCCGAGGAGATCATTAGCCACGGGCAGACCGGGTGGTTGGCAAAGCACGGTGATGCTGACGCGGTAGTGGCTGCTGTTGAGACAGCACGCGCCCTGCCAGTTGCATTATTAAGGAGTGTTGGAGTGAGCGCACGCAGCGCCGTGATCGACAGATATTCACCAGAGGCTATCGCCCATCGCTATATCGACCTGTATGAATCCCTGCTAAGTGCCAGTTAGCGGCCGTCGGTGGCCTGAGGCGCGACGTAATAAGAACAGACTGTGCGCTGATTAGATTCTTTGTCGGAGGCTAAAAATGAATACGTTAAAGCCTTGTGGCGAGGCGAAAGGAATTTTGTGTGCCGCAAAGGCTGAGGGGTGCTAGTCAAGAGGTGGGCGGCTGTTATGCCATCCGGTGATCACGCGCGGCCCGCGTATCGCGAGACCTCGATTGTGCCGTACATAAGAGCTTCATGATGCTCCAGAAATTGTCAGGTTTTGTCGGACGATATTGGAAATACATTTCAAACTCACTCTGGTTGATTGCTGAGAAGCTGCTAACGAGTTTGATGACGCTTTTTGTGGCTGCCGCGGTGGCGCGCTATCTCGGGCCTAGCGATTTTGGATTACTTTCCTACGCATTCTCTTTGGCACTCCTCTTTGCGGTCGCCGGACAACTTGGGCTCGACGGGCTGGTCATTCGAGAAATCGTCAACCGCCCCGATGACGTGCCACGCGTACTCGGCACCGTGTTCGTTTTGAAGTTCGCTGGGCATTTGCTCGGAGCCACAGGTCTGGTCGTTTATGCGCTGTCTGTCAGCATGCATTCGACGGAGCGTATATTGTTATTTTGGGCCGCCGCCTTCATACCCTTGGCGGCGCTGTCCGCGTTCCTCGGACTCTGGTTCCACGCTCGCGTTCAGGCCCGGTACAATGCCGTCTCCTCCAGCATATCGACGCTGATGGTCGGCCTGGGGAAACTAGGGCTTGTGTGGACAGGCGCTGGAGTAGTGGCGTTTGCTGCTGCAAATGTGGTCCAGGTCTTGATCACGGCCGCGCTCTCCCTCCGCTTTTACAAGCAGCAGAAAGGTCCGCCTTTATCGGCATTGCGGTTCTCACCGGCATTGGCCAAGACCCTGCTCTCAGAGAGCTGGCTGCTTTTCCTTGGGTCCATCTTTGCGCTCATTTACCTGAAGATCGACATGATCATGCTTCGCTGGCTGGCAGGGCCGTCAGAGGTTGGCACCTATGCAGTCGCAGCCGCCCTGTCCGAAGCAGCATACTTCGTGCCGGCCGCGTTGGTCGCCAGTGTGTTTCCTAAGCTGATCGAGTCCGCGAAAACCGATCAAGATTTGTTTGACAGGCGGCTTCAGGCGGTTTTCGACGTCTTGTGGCTGGCAGGGCTTGGCCTTATCGCGACGATGCTCCTGTTGGGCGGTCCTATTATCCGCCTTTTTTTTGGAGCTCAGTACGAGGCATCGATCCCGGTGCTGCTGGTCCATGTCCTGTCTGCGCCGTTTTATTTCATGCGGATCGCATTCACGCGATGGACGATCATAAAAGGTGGCGCGACATTCTTCCTTATCACTGAAGGCCTGGGCGCGCTGACCAACGTGGCGCTTAACCTCCTACTCATCCCCCATTATGGGAGTGTGGGTGCCGCTCTTGCTACGTTCCTCTCATACGCGACGGCCTCCTACCTCACCTTGGCCATCCCGCGCCGAACGAGGCCGGTTTTCATGATGATGTCGCGCTCTGTGTTGAAGCCGTGGCGGGCTCCCAAAGAATTTTTGAAGTTTGTAAAACGAAGCGCCTATGCCTGACCGGGCAATTCCAAGACAGACCAGAAGCAAAAGCGGAGCTATGAGCGCATGACGGTGTTGAACAGAATGGCGACAAAGTGGAACCACTTTGCGCAAGCTTCGAACAATACGAGAGCCGCCGTCGAGTTATCTCGGTTGGGTCTCCCGTACATGCCGTGGTCCGATGCGTCCCTTCTTCCTTCAGCCCTGCAGGTGGTGCTCAACGAAATTGAAATCAATTCCCGCAAGACAATCGTGGAATTTGGAAGTGGTATTTCGACGGTCTACATTGCCCAAATCCTGTCACGGCTTGGGGGCCGGGTTGTCAGCTTCGAGAGCGACGCGGAATGGGCAACATTCGTTGAAGATCGGCTCGCAGCACTGAACCTGTCCGAATTCGCCTCGGTCGTTCACGCGCCATTAGGACCTTGCACCTTGAGCAAGAATGGCTTGGACTGGTATGATCAAGCGGCCGTTGCAGCGGCTGTGCAGGATCTGTCGGTCGATTGTGTGCTTGTCGATGGTCCGCCTGCCTACAAGACTGGATATGAACTGGCGCGCTACCCCGCACTTCCGGCACTCCAGGCGCAACTCGCGCCAGATTACGCCGTGTTTCTCGACGATATCCATCGCCTTGGCGAAAAACAGATATTGCGGCTTTGGGCCGATCTCTTCGGCATCAAATTTCTCTCCTTTTTTTCTAAAGGGAACATAGCCCGCGGTGTCCACGGCGTGGCACACTTCACTGTGTGATTGCTGAGGTGCGACCAGTCTCATGATTCAGAGAGCCAACCTTCGCTACGGCGCATCCGCCGGTTTCACTCGAGGAGGCATTGGTCATCGACTTGCGCACTTGAGGGGTTACGTTGACCGGCGAATTTTGTTTTCTCCAGCAGCAGCCTTCGCGCTCGCGATCGGCGGCGTGTATGCTTTCGCTGGTTTGGTAAACAAGTTTGATCCAGAAGGCAGTACTGGGTCGATCCTGGTAAGGTTGGCCATTGCTCTGATAACTATCGGCTCCTATGTACTTCTTCCAGCAAAGTTGAAGTCGTCAACGGCCGCGCTTATTCCAATGAAGTTATTTTTCGTACTGTATCTGTGTAGACTTGTGGAGAATGTTTATTTATCTTCGATAAACATTTCGCCGGGCCCTATGATGGTGTTTGGCATCTTCCTGGTAACCGGTGTCGGCTCTACACTTCTTATCGCGTCGATGGACAGGGCGATAAGAAATTCAGATCTGATTTTCGTTATGAATATTCTTTGCGTCATTTTTCTCGTTGGACTGTACCTAAACAGGGATATGCTGTTCATGAGTCAGGATGAAAGGATGTCCCTCGACAAAATCAACCCGATTGCAATGGGGCATACGGGTTTCGCATTTTTGATATACTTTTTCCTTGTGTTGGGAAAGACAAAGAAATTAACTATCCAGTCTGTTATACTTGGTCCGATGCTATTGTTGGCGGTCGTATTTTCCAAGTCTCGCGGTGCATACATTGCTGGCGCGGGGGCTCTATTAGTCTACATACTGTTGCTTAAAGGCTCAAAAAGAGTGTTCGCCGTGTTGGGAGCATTGGTTGTCGCCATGGCAATTTTGGCGACCAGCGGCGTGGAGCTCATCGACGTTGTCATAGCGAGACTTCAAACGATCAACGTGGATGCCGATCAATCGACAATGATACGCAGCCAACTGTACGCTGGGGCCTGGCGGCAGTTCCAAGAAGACCCTTTGTTCGGGCGTTATGCTGTCGAGATGCAGTTCAATTTCTATCCCCACAACATTTATCTTGAATCCCTGATGGCGATGGGGGCGCTGGGATCATTGCCGTTTGCGGCTCACATAGTTTTGGCGCTCAGATCGACGGTTGGTATCATTCGATCCGGCAAATTCCCGCTCGCTGCCGTGCTGGCTGCGGTGCTATTTATCAGGGAAGCGATCGCCGGCATGGCAAGCGGCAGCCTATGGGGAAATTCGCTTTTCTGGGTTACCTCCGCTCTGACGATATCGTTCTGGTATGGATATCAGGGATTTCTTGCCAAAACGGGCAATGCGGAGATTAGGGTTTATTAGGATTCGAGCGTCGCTGTTTCGATGGGCTGGGATTTTTTTGCAGCCAAGTGATGGAGTGGATGCCCCCACCCGACGGCATCGCAATGTGCCAAATTGGTGATGTCGGAATCATCCAACACGGAGAGGGCATCCATGAAGGAAGTTAACATTATCGCCGTTGACCTGGCAAAGCAGGCTTTTCAGGTTCATGGCGCCGCGGCTGAGGGGTCGGTTGTCTTTCGCAAGAAGCTGTCGCGTTCGCAGTTTCTGGCGTTCCTGAGCCGGCAGCCGGCCTGCCTCGTGGCTATGGAAGCTTGCGCGACGTCGCACTACTGGGGACGCGAGATCATGAAGCTGGGGCACACCGTCCGGTTGATCCCGCCAATTTACGTGAAGCCCTTCGTGAAGCGGCACAAGAATGACGCGGCGGATGCCGAACCCATCGCGGAAGCCGCATCGCGCCCGACCATGCGCTTTGTTGCCGTGAAGAGTGAGGAGCAGCAGGCCCGGGCGATGATCTTCCGCGCACGCGACCTGCTGGTGCGCCAACGCACGCAGTTGATCAATGCGCTACGCGGTCATCTGGCCGAGGAGGTCGCGAACGGTAAGGGCAAATGTCGATCAGATCGGGATCAGGAAAGCCAGTGTGATTCACGGAGCCACGAGCTCGCCCACAGTGATTTGGAACCTGATCCGCGCATCTCCATATCGGCCCGCGGCCATGTCAACGAGCCGCAATTGTGAGGCCTGAAACATGACCGCACTCGATCGCATGCTCTGCGCTGTTCAAAACCACTTGCAAAACCGGGGGCATCCACACATGGAATCACTTTGCGTCGCAGAAATGCTGCTAAAACAAAATGATAGACCGGATCGTCCGACCATCCGCCTTCGAATTTCGAAAGGGCGTGAGCGCCACGCGCAAAAGTTGCGGCCTATTGATAAAGCTCTGATTTGCAGGGATTGACTATTTTGCCATGCGGGCGTTTTTGTCGCGCTTGCGCAGACGGCGGGTTGCGTTGGTTAAGAGGCGCGCAATGATCGTTTCTCTACAATATGGCCGGGCTCTCGCGGCGTTCATGGTCCTCGTCTATCACGTCGACCTGATCGTTAGGTCGCCGAAATATTGGGGCGAAACCCCTTTCGGGGAGTGGCTGACCCAAGGGAAAAGCGGCGTCTTTTTCTTTTTTGCGCTTAGCGGATTTATCATTGCATACACCCATCGCAACGATATCGGCGATCCAAGCAGGGCGTGGAAATACATCAAGAAGCGGACAGCCCGTATTTATCCCATGTATTGGGTCGTGGCAGGTGCTACCGCGTTCGGGCATCTTTTCATGGGCGGCGGCACCGGATCAGATCATTACGGCTCAACGGCCGCTGTGGGGGGAATTTTCACTCTGATCCCGTTTGTCGGAGCCCAAGGCAACTTGGCCGTGGCATGGACCCTCTTTTACGAAGTGGCCTTTTACGCGTTCTTCCTCACGACAATCGTTTCGAGAAAGTTCGGCATGGGCATTCTGGCCGCATGGTTGGGAATTAGCGCGTTCGGAGCTTTCACGACGAGCAACACGTCTTTTATCGCTACGGTTTTTAATCCTATCAATTTGATATTTCTCTTCGGCATGGCCGCAGCTCTTTTGTTGTCCACGGCAGAGAAGAAAAATTGGGGCTTGCCCGTGGCCATTAAAAATTGGGGCTTGCCCGTGGCCATTGTGGCGACGTGTTTGTATTTCGCCACTTGGGTTGCGGCCGTTAACGGAATGACACAAGGAACTTTCTTGGCCTACGGCTTAAGCGCCGCTGTCGCGATATGGGGCTTCGCGACGCATGAAAGGAACTTCCCATTCAGGCCGAACAGGCTGCTTTGCCTTTTGGGCGACGCCACGTTTTCGATATACCTCGTCCACTATCTGGTAATCTCTGCGATCACCCGCGTTCTGATCCTAATGTCGGTTCCGGCCCTCGCCGCCGCTCCCTTCTTGGTCTGCGCCGGCATGCTCGCCGGGGTCTTTGCCCACCTTTATGTCGAGAAGCCTCTGGCGAGGCTTTCCCGGCCAAGGCCGCCCAAGAAAGTGGCCGTGGCTTGAACACCGTCGTTCCGCGTAGCTTCTCCGCGTGGAGCTCTTGAATTGGTATAGTGATGGACGATTCGACGTTGGGATATGGCTCCAAACCGGTCACTCAGCCTGCCCCACGTGACACATAATTCAGCCTACAGAGTCTTGCCCTGCTCCCGAAGGAATCTCAGCGTAGCTTGCCACCACTCCGCTTTTTCATCCCATTTCGCTGGCCGATAGGGCGAATTGCTGCCGATGGTCCCCCATACAACGATTCCGTCGGCTAGCCTCCTGCATGTATCCAGCTGGGAATACCAAAGGTCGCCCGGCAGAAAAGCAAGAGTCTTGTGAAACTGCGGCCATAGAAAACAATAGACTGGCTTCCCCCGGGCGATTCTTCGTGCTTCCCCAATGTTGGCTTGCGCATAGGCCACCCAAGCGTCCTTATCGCCGTAAAATGTGTAGAGGGAGGGGAATAGCGCGTCGACATAGGGGACGAGAGACGACGCGATCGTGGTGTTTTGCTGTTTCCAGTCATCCAGCGCCGCGGCCCCATCGTGGCCGATGGCTCTCCAATGATCCCTGATCGGCAAAACACTATAGAGCCCAATCTTGACGCTCGGGTCTGCCTTTCTGAAGTTTCTGAGCGTCTCTTGGTATTTCGCGAGGGACGATGCCTGATCCGGACCCTCCAAGGGCCAGCTTTCAATGTCTATATTGAGATATTCGTTGCTCCTCGGCCGTGCCAAGGCTTGCTGCACTTGGCCGGCGTCGGGAATATCCGGTCCTAGAACATGAGGGTCCACAATCGTAAGATGCTCGAAGCCGAACAAGCGGAAATCGGGGCCGCCAGCGAAGTTGATAGTCTCGAATAGCCTGAACGGAGCGTTCGTTTCCGCCGTCACCGGCCATGAGCTCGTTAGAAGGCATACCATCCAGAATGCTGCCTTGAAGAACACGATATTTGGTATCCGGCTTCGCCAACTGACAAATGTTTGCGCGGCGGAAATTTGCATGGTTTGAATTCCTCGTAACCTGAACTTGACGACTCGAGAAACGGTAGCGTAGCTGGAGGCTTCGAACAACGTCCTCACGGGACGTGATCGAGGTAGGCTACCCTCAGGTAAAGGCGCAGACGCTGGAGATCAATCTGTGCAGATAGCGGGAAGCTCATTCGAGAGTATAGCGACTCCAGAGGCGCTGGATGCGGAGCGTGACCAAGGTTTTTGACGCGTATTGCGCCGGTCCGAACGATAGGCCTCGGTGATGTTACATTCGGGGACGATCGACATGAAACGGCGCATCACCATCGTCCAACCTGCTATACCGAATTACCGGCGCGCTCTATTCGAGCGTATGGCGAACAAACTCGGGACAAACTTCGTTGTCTATGCGTCAAATCAGCGGGAGCTAGGCGTTCTATCTGACGTTCTATCTGAAGAAGATAGGCCAAGTTGGCAGCGCAACTTGGGCCCCATGCGGCCGCTCCTGCTCGGACTGGATTGGCAAGAAGGTGCAAGCTCAGTAGCGGTCAGGCGTGGCGATGTACTGGTTATATGCGGTGCGCCTCGCAACCTCTCGACCATTGTCCTGCTCTTCAAGGGTCTGTTGTTGGGCGCGCACACAATCTGGTGGGGGCACTATTGGAGTTCCACAAGCCGGTCGTGGGGCGCCGCAATCCGTTACGCCCTGATGCGTGTGCCAGATGCCATCGTCTTTTATACAGAACAAGAAGTTGATGAATTTTATGCTGGCGGTGGCAATCGGAGGAAAAAGCCGGTATTTGGACTAAACAACGGTATTGAAACTGGCGAAATTGTCCGCCTTCGGACGGTTTATTCGATAGCACATCGCCCGCGCGATCTTTTATTCATTGGTCGAATCACGCCAAAGGCGGAGCTCGACATTATACTAGATGCGCTCTCTCTCCCCAGTTGTCAGGGTGTCACGTTGGATGTGATTGGGAGCGGACATGACGAGGCGCGCTTGCGCAACCGATGTGCTGATCTCGGTATGACCGATCGTGTTGCATGGCACGGTGGCACTGTGGATGAGAAGCAAATCGCGGCTGTTGCCAATCAGTGCAAGGTATTCGTCTATCCAGGCAGCGTGGGACTTAGCTTGTTACACGGCCTGAGTTATGGTCTGCCGGCCATAGTGCATGACAACCGCTGGGCGCATATGCCCGAAATTGGGGCCTTAAAGCCTGGCAGGAACGGTGTGACGTTCCAGCGAGGCGAGGCTGGTTCTCTGGCAATCACCATTGCCGCCCTACTAGCGAATCAAACTCTACTGACTGAAATGTCGCGTTCAGCGGCCGATACAACCGCCCTGACATTCAATGCCGCCGACATGGCGGAGCGCTTTTGCTCGGCAATTGAGCAGGTTGTTGCTGGAAGTAAGACGGAGTCACCGTTGTGAGAGTGGCGTTTGCGACAAGTTGGCTGTCGAAAGCCGGCGGTGGTGTTTCTGTTGTGGTGGAGGCGTTATCGCGCAACCTGGCCGATGCTGGACTCGAAGTGTCGGTATTTGGGCTTGAAGATCGGCTGTGGCTTGATGGCGACCGCGAAGCCTGGTCAGGCGCCCCAGCCGTCGCACTACCGGTACTCGGACCCGCCGCCCTCGGTTATGCACCGGAGATGGCTCGCCGTGTCATCGAGTGGGCACCCGATGTCGTTCACGTCCACGGACTGTGGATGCACCCGTCGCGCTCTGTCCTGCAGTGGTCCCGCTCAACGAGCCGTCCCTACATGATCTCGCCGCATGGAATGCTAGGAGCTGCGGCATTGCGTTATTCGCGCTCGAAAAAGCGGCTCACAAGCGCACTTTACCAAAATGCGGTTTTTGCTTCCGCCAAGTCCATCCATGTTACGAGCGAACAGGAACACGCGGAAGTTCGAGATTATGGGCTCTCTCATCCAGTTGCAATTATTCCGAACGGGATTGTGCTGCCAAGCGCGGCAAAGCGTGCACACACGGATAAAGCCGTGTGCCCCTATGTTCTTTCGCTGGGCCGCGTGCATCCCAAGAAAGGGCTCGACCGCCTCGTAATTGCCTGGAAGGATATCGAACTCAGCTTTCCCAATTGGCATCTAAGAATTGTTGGACCCGACGAGGTCGGGCACATGAAAGCACTGCGGGAACTAGCTCACAGTGCCGGCCTAAAGAATGTCCAATTTGAAGCCCCCGTTTATGGTGACGCGAAGTACGCGCTGATGCGCGAGGCAGAGATTTTCGTGTTGCCGACACTCAATGACAATTTTGCACTGACGGTTGCCGAGAGCCTGGCGTGCGGAACTCCTGTTATCTCTACGAAGGGAGCACCTTGGAATGGGCTGGAGGATAACCGTTGCGGCTGGTGGATCGACCACGGCATCGACCCGCTATCTGCAACACTGCGCCAGGCTATGTCACTGACCTCGGAGCAACGGCACACCATGGGTGTCCGTGGAGCGGAATGGGTTGCCCGAGACTTTTGCTGGCCGGCAATTGCTCAGTCCTTAGTGGGTGTGTACCGCTGGCTGAACGATCGCACGGCCGAGCCGCCTTGCGTTTGCATCGATTGATCGCGTGGCTGACAGCACGTCGCCCATTCGTAAGGATAGAGTTTTTCATGATCAGCAGGATTGTTACAAAATTACGACAAGAGGGTGTTGGCCCACTGGCGAATGCTGCGCGCAGAAAGCTTCAGATTTGGTGGTATTCGCCAAAGATTGAGATTAGTCCGACAACACTAACTTTGAAGCGGTTCGGTACTCGTTACGGAGGCTGGACGGTGTTCGAAACCCCTTCATTGCGGGGCAGCAAAATCGTCAGCTGCGGGGCTGGTGAGGATATTTCCTTTGACGTCAGCATGGCCAGCGAACTTGGTTGTTCGGTCGTAGTCGTTGATCCGACGCCGCGCGCAGTCGAACACGTTACATCGGTGATACAGCGTGTTAGCCAAGATCGCCCGGGCGACGAACCGTCCGGGCACCGCGGGACCCAATCGGACGGAAACTACGATCTAAGTAACGTCTTTCCAGGCCAAATCGTGTTGGTCGAGAAGGCGATTTGGAGCAAGCGCGAGGTGGTTAGATTCTTTGCGCCTCAAGACGTTCGCCATGTTTCTCACTCGATAGTCAATATACAACATGGCCAGCGACTGGATCAGCCGGACCGCTATATTGACGTTCCTGCTGTCACCCTTCGAGATATACTTGAAGATAATGATATTGGGCAACTTGAAATGCTGAAACTTGACATCGAAGGAGCGGAGATTTCCGTTCTTCGGGACGTCATCGAAAAGGGGATTCGCCCGAAGCAATTGCTGGTTGAGTTCGACGGCCTGCTTTTTCCCTCAAGAAAAACACGGACTGATATCAAGTTCAGTGACGGTATTCTGCGGGAGGCGGGCTATGACTGTTACCACCGAGACGGACAAGCTAACTTTCTCTACGCTCTTCGTGCGGAGATCGCCAAATGGGAACGTGCGGTCGACGGGTTGTTTTGATCTTGATTGCGGCAGCGACAACAATGGGGCGAATTGTCGCATCTTATTGATGGATGATGTAGGAAGCATCAAGTGAAAAAAGGCATGGCTTCTTTCATAGATGATGAGGCTCGAACTTCTCAGCGCGTGGCGGTCCGCCTGCGGGATTTTCGTAATGCAGAATTTGAGCGTGGACGTAGCCTACCGATCGAAGTGCTATGGACGCTTCTGTCTGCCCTGTTCGTAAGTTCTTGGGTGCCGGGGAGCGCGCACCGGCGGTTTCTGTTGCGGTTGTTCGGTGCAACTATCGGGCATCGTGTTGTTATTAAACCGGGTGTGCGGGTGAAATTTCCTTGGCGACTCACCGTCGGCGCGGACACCTGGATTGGTGAGGAGGTTTGGATCGACAATCTCGCTACAGTCTTCATAGGCGACAACTGTTGCCTGTCACAGGGTGCCTATCTGTGTACCGGGAGCCACGATTGGAATTCTCCGACATTCGATCTGAAGACTCGCAAAATACAAGTCGACAACGGAGCTTGGATAGCGGCGAAAGCTGTCGTGGGGCCGGGGGTGACAGTCGGCGAGGGTTCGGTTCTGACAATTTGTAGTATTGCGACCAGCAATTTGGCAGCTTGGACCGTTTATAGGGGAAACCCTGCAGTGGTCGCCGCCAGCCGCGAGCTTCGACAAATTCCTTGATCGAGTCATGTCCTCCGAACTACGGGATCGAAGTCGCGATGCGGGGACCGAGGCTTTCCCGTGCGGCGACAGGTCGAACTGACCATACGCGGACGACATCCAACATTGTAGGAGCCACTACGGCATCACGTCACATTTCGAAGTCGCGGCTAAACCCTTCCCACTTCGAGGGGGCTTCGAGGGGTGGTCAACGACGGTCGAGGAGAGGCGAAGTCGGTTGGCACGCCGATGTTGCTGTCCGATATTCCACTGCATCGCGAGCAGGCATCGGAATCGCTCTTCTTCGCACCCGATCGTGCGTAAGCACTGACGGAGCGGCTCTTTGAAGCCGGGCAGCGCCAACGCTTCGTCCGCGACAGTGTCGCCGTGCTGGGGCCACAGACCCGCCGACGGGACTATGCGGCGGCACTCGCAGCCTTGTTCGAGAAGACCAAAACTGCCGCGCATTGATCATTGAAAGGGGAGTAGGGCCTTTGTCGATCGGGAAGGTAGCAGCACTTGGGTTCATAGCGTTGCTGTTTGCGGGCGGCTTTCTGTTCATCGTCATCAACAAGGGAACGAATATTCGCGCGCAGGCGCCGAAGCCGGCGGCAGCTCTCACATCGTTCGATGGCAAGCTTGACGTCCAATCAATCGACGATCTGCGGGTCGCCAGCCGCAAGATCGTGCTGTGCGGCGTCGCATTTGCCAAGCCCCCGTCAATGCGGGTCATGGTCACCGAGTCCATGCGCCGGGACTATCAAGGACTCGCATTGACATGCAAACCCGTAGGCTTGGGGACACCGTGCGACGGCAATGTCGCGCCGAAATTCCGTGACGCCGTCGTCGTGCAGTGCCTCACCTCCGACGGCACGGATCTGGCTGCAAAGCTCGTCGAGGCAGGCATTCTGTGCGGGCAGCCCGCGCAGGCGGGCTCGACCTACAAGTCTTGCGCGCCAGGCTCGTAGTTCTTGCCTCGAATGGAAGAAGGCCGGCTGGATAGCAAATCTCCACTTTGCAACGAAGTGGTCTGGCTGTTCTTTCAGCTCCACAGGCGGCGACAGTATCCTACTGCTGGCGGAAACAGTACGGCCCTGGAAAACTGCTATGCCTACAACTGCGGCGAAGGTGAAGTCGGCTTCAGTATCGGCGGTCACGCCACGGTCATTGAGTGTCTTGCCTGTGATAAAATTACAGGTAAAAATTATATTTTTCGCTTGGTGGCGATCCTTTTTACCGGCACAACTGCCTGGCTATGGTCGCCCGCGCTACTGGAACCTTTGTCACAGCAATCGAGATCTTGAGCGGAACCGGGTGCAACGTCTGGATACGTGGCAACACCCGTTTTACAACCAAGGGGGCGACCCGAAGCGGCAATTCTTATATTCAACGTACCGGCGGTTCGTTCCTCGTTGAGAACAACTCCAATACGACGACAGGGGCGTTCCCGGACTTCTATAATACATCTTCGCTGCTTACCGACATCGATATCGAGTAAGCGCTGTTGTGGGACCACTCCCGAAAGGTGGTCCCACAACAGCGCTTACGCAAGTATAACGAACGCTTGAAGTCGTTCCACTCAAACGGCTTCATCAACGAAAACAGCTTCTACGGCGGCGACTACGGAGAAACGTCCGTTTCTAATGCGCTTGGCGTGGCTTACGGCACCCATATTACAGTAGCGCCAAACGCCTATGACGGCCACAACAACAACCGTTGGATTTCGCCGAACTACGAGATGGGCGGATCGGTAGGCGTCAACCGCGTTCCAATCTTCTTCGACGGAGCAGGCGGGCTCAATACATGGCATGATGCTCGGGCAGAAGCCTGCTTCGGTCCACTGGTGATATGCAAGGGCTCAAGTGTCCTGTTCAATGAAATCGGCTTCTCCTTCGCATCGACGGCCGTCGCCGGGCAATTGAACACCATTCAGGAGACCAACGGCGCCAACAGCAACCGTTTGACAGGCCGTTACGGTGTCGAGGTGCGAGCGTCATTGAACAATCTGCATCGGTTGCTGTCTTCGAATGGCGGGGCCAATTCCCCTTATTTGCGCGGGGATTTGTTCCTCATGGCGCAAGCCGGCGGAACGGCGCTGCGCACGACTACGCTTTCGAACGTTCTCCGCTCCAATGCGCTTGCCTTGGACCTCAACGCCGCCTCCGTCATGGTCGCTGTGGACACGACCAAAATCAAGCAGTGGCGGGTCAATATCGGTTATGTCGGCGCTCTTACCGGAAGTCTTCTGGCAATTGCCTTCGATTCATCAGGAACCTTGCTGACCGGCAATTCCCTCGATATCGACGGGACAGCGTGGGCGATCAGTACGGCGTATTCAACGCTGAACCAGGTGGTGACGAACGATACTGGCAAGCTCTATCAGCTGGTCACGGCAGGCACGTCAGCCGGGGCTGGCGGCCCGACAGGAAGGGGCTCTGCCATCGCTGACGGAACGTGCGTGTGGAACTACGCCGGGACCGAAAAATACATCAAGAATTCCAGTGCCGCATGGGTCGCTACTACGACTTATGGCGGGGGCTATTTAGGGTCAGCGTTTGTTGGCGGGATGGTCAGTGTTCGCCCCGATGTGGCGACGATGTGGATTGGAATAGCCTCCGGCGCTCCCCGATCGATAGAGATCATCGGCTATTCGACGCAGGAAACCATCGGCAACATCAACGGCCTCACGAGCATTATCCCTTCGTTCCGCTGGACGATGATGGTTCGGTCAGGCTGGCGACTGCAAAGCCTGACACCGCCGGCACTCACGGCCAATATTCAGTCGGCCATGTCGTTTATAATTCCGGGGCTGCAAGTGGACAGCCGATGGGCTGGCAATGCACCACAGCAGGCTGGTTGGCGGCGGCATGGGCAATCAGCACCGCATATTCAGTTCCCGGCCGCATCGTGACAAACGATACAGGAAAGATGTATCAGTTGGTCACGGCAGGCACGTCAGCCGGGGCGACCGGGCCAACGGGAACGGGATCTGCGATCACCGATGGAACCTGTGTTTGGAACTATGTCGGCGTCAAAGCGGTGTTTGCTGCTCTGGCAAATCTTGCTTGAGCGGCACGATCCGGATGGCTCGTGCAATAGCCGCCTTGATGAAGGTGCGCACCGGCTGCGTGTCTAGAAATGCCCCTATGGCGAGGGCTGCAATCGTTATGACCACCATGCTCGAAAGCAGGGCGACGTAGCGTCCAGCCCATGCCATGAGCGTCATGATCCATGCGCCGGCGATGTCGTGAAGGAGGTAGAGCGGGTAGGTTGCCACGCCCATCCTGGCGATGTTCCGTTTCGCTCTGTCGCTTAGAAATTCGGAGATCCTCGCATCGAATGTCACCGCCAGCATCATCAGAAGAACACTCGCCACCCAGACCGTCTGCGGCACCAACGAGGGGATGCCGATTGTTTCCCGCGCCTGGAACGCTATCGGCAGGACACCGCCGGCAAGGAAGACGGCACAGAATGCAGCCCGCCATTTTGTCAGTCCATTGGTGTAGGACGCGCACAAGACGACGCCGAGCGCGAAATGCATGCCGTGGTGCAGGAGCAGAAGCTGCATGTAGCGGGTTGGCAAAAGGGCAGGCGCCGCAGCGCCGCTGCCGATCCATAGCGCCATACTCACCAGACCTATGCCGATCATGACAGGTTCGATGAGGTTCTTGCGTCGCAGGCACAGCAGCAGAAACACCAGCGAGTAGAAGGAAACCTCTATCCCGAGCGTCCAGTACACGCCGTCGATCCACGGCCCAAGCGGATAGAACAGGATCGACTTCGCATATTGCTTGGCGATCTGGAACAGAGGCAGCGGCGTTGCGACCAGACAGATTGCAGCCGTGATCGTTGCGCAGATGACGGCGGATGGCAGAAGCCGAAACACGCGCCCGGAAAAGAACGATGCCGGCGTTGCCTAGGAAGCCGAAAAGGCGATGACGAAGCCGGAGATGACAAAGAATATCTCGACGCCGACCCAGCCCCACCAGCTGAACGGGATCAACTCGGGGTATTGCAGCGCGCCGCCGGTGATGGATTTCGGGGTGCTCGCCACGGTCGGGGCCCACGACCAATAGGCAAAGTGAAACAGCATTACTGAAAAGGCGGCGAAAATCCTGAGTAGGTCAAGCCCTACAAGCCGGCCGCTCTGACGCATCTTATCCCCTCTCGCTGCTCGCTGCCCAATAGCAGCAAACCGGCGGCATTCCAATCCATCAACCAAACCTGCCCGGAAGGGTAGAAAACCATAGGAGATACGCAAATGCCCATGTCGGAATCCGCTTACGACGCCATCTTCGGCTCGGCCTGACACGTCGATGGCAAGGACATCAAGGATAGTTTGACCTTCTCGACCAGCGCCGCGTCGCCGTCTGGCGTGGTGACGCCAACCTTCATCGGCAAGTTCCATTTCGATACCGCCTTGGCCGAGTGGTACATGTCGACCGGGCTGACTGTCAAACGACTGGAAAAAGGTCACAAACTGATCCGGCGAAAAGGAGGGACGCAGTCATGACCCTTAGCAGTGGAACGGATCGGTCCGGCTCGATCACCATAGGCGGCACCGCACAGGTCCTGGCTGCGGCCAATCCCGATCGCCGTGGCTTGAACGGCCAGAACATTTCTGCCGGCGATATCTGGATCAATGAGACCGGTGGCACCGCTGCGGTCGACGGCACCGGATCCTACAAGATTCCGACCAACAGCATGTTCGAGATCGAGACGGTCTTCGCCATCTCGATCATTGGGGCCACTCCGTCGCAGAAGTTCACTGCGACGGAGTGGTAGGCGATGAGGATCTGGCAACTATTCACCGATCTGGCCAACCTGCCGGCGATCGTATGGAACAATATCGCCACGACCTTCACTGCCCTCAAGGTCAGTGTGACGGACACGGCGAGCGCCGCCGGTTCGCTGCTCGCCGATTTCCAAATTGGCGGCGCAAGCATGCTGACAATTTCCAAAACAGGAAGCGTGCGCGGCTGGTCAACAACAACCGCTGGCACGCCATCCTTCTTCTACCGAGGCACGAGTGGCAGCGCCAACGGATATTCTGCAGCGCAGACGGTATGCTAGGTTCAGTGCAACTGGCATCGAGCGTGGTCGGGTGAATTCAACCGGCTTCCTCACTCACCTCGCTTACCAGTTCTCAGCGACAGCAGGCGCGGCTGTTGATCTTGGGCTAGCGCGTGATGCTGTCTCTCTGGCTCAGCGCAACGGCGCGAATGCGCATAATATCAGGCCGTGGTCGACTGCAAGACCCTGCGCAAAGCGTTGGAGCGATGATGATGTCGGCGGGCGACAATGAACGCTAGTTGCGGCTTCTGGCAACCCGCTCTTGCGGCCGACTGTAAAGACGATACGTTTCGATATTCTAATGGTGTGTTTAATCAACCACACCGAAACCAAAAATTATCTCGCATATGCGAAGTGGGTTGGAATTGGCGCAAAAAGCTGTTACGCGCTGATGAGTAGCTTGGTGGTTGGGCGGGCCTCAGGTAACGTGGGACAGAAGGATTGATGCGGATGAACCTAGTTTTGAAAAGTGCGTTGGCCGGAGTTGTTGTGTTGGCCGGCTTCGCCCCGGTGTCGTCTTTCGCGCAGGACGGGTCGTGCACCTGTGCAACCGCCTATAACGGCGTAAATCCGATTGGATCGCTCGGCCGCGTCAATGGCGACGTAATGGTCTCGCAGGTGGCTGGCTACGGCCCGGGGCAAGCGGGCGGCGCGCTGGATTTCGGCAGTCGTGTCGTGGTTGGCGCCAAGGGCTCGGCTTCGGTTCAGGTCGGTGGCTGCAATCTGAGCGTTCCGGCGAATTCGACGCTTGATATCTCGCGGGTCGAGAATAAGATTTGCCTCAATGTCCTGGGTTCTGAGAAGACCGCCCAGACGGGCAATCCTAACACAAACAACAACACGCCGCTCTTCATTTTTGGCGGCATGGCTCTTGGGGCTGGTGTTCTAGCTGCAACGGCGGACAAAGATCACGGCCACGCCGTTAGCGACTAAGTTGACCGCGTAGTTAAATAAGGCAACGGCAGCAGAGGCGTGTGGCGCTTCTGCTGTGTCTGTTGTTGGCGACAGAGCGACCCTGGCGTGTATGCTGGTATCGCGACTGCCGCATCAGTCGGATCGCGTAAGCCAAGGCGAGGCTGGCGAACACGCCGGGATGAGGGGCGAAGTGCCGGTCTATCCAGGCAAATTTGTTGAATCGCAATCTTTTGCTGCTGCGTGTTGGTGCAAGTTTCGGATACTTCGGATACGACGAACACGACGGTCAAGATCAATCCTGCGGAGGGCGGCATGTGTCTAGCGCTCGAAACATCAGGCGCCGCCTTTGCCGCCGGTGCGGCGCTGATCATCGGCCCGCATGATGACGACGACTCTGTCCGCCAGTAGCTGGGACCTGGCATCCATCGCATCGCGTGAACTTGACAAATGCGTCATTCGCCGTTTTGCGGGTGACGCATTTATACTTTTTGGGGATGACGTCGCCACGTTGCTTCGTTGCAGTCACAAACGCCCATGATCGATCTGCATTCCCATATCTTGCCCGGACTCGACGACGGCTCGCCTAGTCTTGCCGAATCGCTGGAAATGGCTCGACTGGCGGTGGCCGACGGAACGACCCACATGGCGTGCACGCCGCACGTGACGCCGGGCGTATATGAAAACGGAACATCGAACATTGTTCGGGCGGTTCAAGAGTTACACCAGGCGCTGCGTGACGCCGCCATACCACTTGCTCTCTACGTCGGTGCAGACGTTCACATAGCGCCGGATCTTCCGGGCCAATTGGCGGCGGGCAGCGTGCCGACCTTGAACAGGTCCCGCTATTTTCTGTTCGAGCCGCCGCATCATGTCTTACCTCCACGAATGGAGAATCTTGCCCTACGCCTGATAAATGCCGGCTTTGTCCCGATTCTCACTCATCCAGAGCGTTTGACCTGGATCAAAACGAATTACGAGGTTATCGAGAGGTTGAATGCAATGGGCTGCCTGATCCAGCTTACTGCCGACTCGATTGTTGGTGCTTTTGGGCGCACGGCACTTTATTATTCGGAAAAGCTGATTGACGAGGGCAGGGTGGACATTATTGCATCGGACACTCATAGCGCTACGCGCCGGCGTCCTGGGCTTTCGCAGGCCGTCGCTGCCGCTGCCAAGCGATGTGGGGAAGACGAGGCCCGCAACATGGTGTTGAAACGTCCAGGCGAAATATTGGCGAACCGACCCGTTGAGCCGGTCGGAAAAGCACGCCCGCAAAAACCAAACGCCGGCAACGCCGGCCGATTTGGAGGATTGGGCCGTCTGTTCAAGGGCGGGACAGCGTGATGGGCATTTTCCGTTTCGCAAGCCATATGAGCACGGCTTTGGTCCTTCTCGTTTCACTCGCGATATCCGCATGCACGAGCACTTCGTCGACGACACCATCTTCGTCCGTTGATGCGCTGCAATTGACATCATCGTCCACGCCACTTTCAGGTGGCGGCGCTCTGCGGGTTGTGAAGGAACTGCCTGCGCCGCAAAATACACAGAACGGCAGCGAGCAGCCTCTATCTCCGAACGATGTGCTCGAGGTGAACGTGTTTCAGGTCGACAACTTGAATAGAACGGTTCAAGTGGACTCTGCTGGCCAGATTTCGCTTCCGCTTATTGGCACCATTACCGCGGCAGGGAAGACCGTCCGTCAGTTGGAGCAGGAGATCGAGACCACTTACGGCGCCAAATACCTGCAGTCGCCTGACGTGACGATTTTCGTCAAGGAATCGATCGGACAGCGCATAACCGTCGATGGCGAAGTCAACAGGGCCGGTATTTATCCGGTGTCGAGCAATTCTTCTCTCATCGATGCGATCGCCCTTGCTGGAGGGTTCAATGCCGTTGGGGATGCAAAAAAAGTCTTTGTCTATCGCACTATCGGCCCAACCACATTGGTCGCCAATTACAACGTCGAGGAGATTCGTGGTGGCAAGAGCGGCAATCCACGGATCTATGGTGGCGACAAGATTGTCGTCTTCGCCTCGAAGTCGAAAATCGCGATGAACAATCTCAAGGACGCCCTCGGTGTTGCCTCAAGTGCTGCCCGAATTGCCGTGATCCCAGGACTATAAATCGCGGTCGTATTTCGGAATACAGACGAAACCTAGGATTACCTCGCACCATGCTCGATCGTAACAGACAGCATCAAATTGCAGGCCCAGGACATAGCCAGGCGTTGTCCGCGGACCTCTATTATGACGGTGCGCAAAACTATAGCCCCTATGGTCGCGACCACTCGGAGCAGGATGAGGGCTTCAGCCCGTTAAAGCTGCTGTTTTACGCTGTCCAGTACCGCTGGTTGATCGTCATGATGGCGGCGGCTGGACTTGTCGCCGGCGTCATCGTTACCATGATGCAGACGCCAAAATATCAGGCGACCACGCAATTGGAGGTGCTTGTTCCTTCGGCCAAGGTCTTCCAGGACATCGAGGTGGTTTCTGAAAACGCGGACGTCCGGGCCTTCCTGACGGCCCGTGAAAAGCTCAAAAGCCGTGCATTGGCCCAGCGCGTTGTCTTCCAGTTAGGGCTTAGTGAAAAACCGGATTTCCTGTTCCCCACGCCGGATTTTTCCCTCGGAAACATCTTCTATCGCGCGTTTGGAATTTCCAAATCGGCCTCCATAGAGGAGAAAACGCCGGAGCAACGCGAGGCGATTGCGATCGGGCGCATTCTAACTGATCTCACCGTCAACGTTGTTCCCAACACGAGCCTGCTGTCGATCACGTTTGTCGATCAGAAACCGAAATATGCAACCGATGTGGCCAACCAGGTCGCGCAAAGCTTTATTGACCAGCGCCTTGACCAGACAAGCGAAACATCCGATCTGGCACGACAGTTCATCCAGGAACAGGTCCTGCAGGTGAAGCAGAAGCTTCAGAAATCGGAAGAAGAACTGGTTGCGTATGCGAAGGATGCCGGCATCACGACAACCGGTGACGACAAGTCTCTAATAGGCTCGAATATCGAGGCGCTGAACACCGCCCTTGCGACAGCGATCCAGGATCGTCTCGATGCAGGGCGGGTGGTAGACCAGATAGATAAAGGCCGCGGTTCGAGCTTGGCCCCCGTCCTGGAAAGCGAAGGTCTGCAGAAGCTCAGTGAAAAGCTGGCGGATTTGACCAGCCAGTACCAGCAGAAACTGGGTATTTTAAAGCCTGGTTTTCCGGAAATGCAGCAGCTCCAGTCGCAGATCAAGGAGTTGCAGCGGCTCTATAACAACGGCGTCCTAGCCATAACGGATTCGCTGCGGTTGAAATACCAGGAGGCACAGAACAAGGAGGCCGATTTGAAGGCCAAACTTGTCGAGATGGAAAAGCAGCAGGTTATCTTCAACGACAAGAACATCAAATACACGATCCTCAAGCGCGAAGTGGATTCAAATCGTTCTCAATATGACAGCCTCATCGCCAAGCTGAACGAGGTTGGTGTCAGCTCCGAACTCAAGACCCAAACCGCCGCAATCGTAGATTTTGCCACCCAGCCGAATCGCCCATATTCGCCGCGCCTAGGCATCAACGTCGCCATAGCGCTGGCGCTTTTCCTGGCTCTGAGCGCGTCTGTCATTTATGTCATCGAACTCCTTAACAACACCTTCACCAATCCCGAGCAGGTTGAAAAGGAGCTCGGCTTGGCGATGCTCGGCATCTTGCCGCTCGTCGATGACCGGGAACTCGTGGCCGCTATTGCCGATCAGAAATCCGGCCTGTCGGAGGCCTATCGTTCGCTTCGAACATCGCTGCAGTTTTCCGGTGCGGAAGGCGCGCCACGATCGCTGGTCGTCACGAGTTCGGAGCCTTCGGAAGGCAAGTCGACCACATCGTTCAAACTCGGCCAGGATTTTGCCGCGCTCGGCGCAAGGGTTCTCATTGTCGACGGCGATCTCCGCAAACCGAACCTTCATCGCCTGTTTGGTCTCGACAATACGATCGGACTGAGCAATCTGCTGACAAACACCGTTCGCAAGGAGGATCTGGCGAGCATTTTCAGGGCGACGAAATATCCCAACGTCACCGTTCTGACCTCTGGCACGATCCCGCCAAACCCAGCGGATCTGCTCTCGTCACCGAAGATGGCTCTTATCATAACCAATCTCGGCAAGCGCTTCGATCTTGTCATCATCGACGCGCCGCCGATCGTTGGCCTTTCGGATGCTCCTATTCTCAGCCGGCTCGCTGAGGGCACATTGATGGTCATCTCTACCAATCAGGTGACGCGCAAGTCGGCCAAAGCGGCGTTGAAGCGCATGCGAGCCGCCGGTGCCAATGTGGTTGGGGCCGCGATGTCCAAATTTGCGGTGAACAAGTTCGACTACAACTACGCCTACAAGTACATGAACTACCAATATTACAACTACGGCGCGGATACAGCGAAGATTGAGGGCAACGTGGATCATGGAGCAGACCAGCCCGCTTATGCGAAATCTCCGGCGTTCAAGCGTTTGGTTCGTCGCATCCGTTCTAGTATTGGCGGCTTCGTCGATCGGGCTAAGTCGGTTACTTGAGACGGAAACGCCAGCCGTTTCTCTTGCGCTGGATCCGCTGAACGTCGATGCGCTGATAAGCGAGATCACCAGCGATCTGAACGACACGAATAACGCTCCGGACCTTGAGGCCTTGCTTGCCAGGGCCAAGGATGCGCTTCGTTTCAATCTGGCCGACGCACGTCTCTACAGCCTGATCGGTGAGATCAAATATCGGCAAGGCGAGAGAGACGAAGCCTATAAGCTTTTCGATCAGGCCCTAGGATTGTCCAAGACGGAAATCCATGCGCTCCAGAGGTCTATCGGCCACTCGACCGAGACAGGTGATCTGTCAAGGGCTGTCGGCGAGATCGACACATTGCTGCGGCGATGGCCAGACCAATTTCCGGCGATCTCCGATGGCCTACCGAAAATTCTCTCAGATCCCGACGGATACCAAGCCGTGCTGACGGCCATCAAGGCGGAGGCGCCCTGGAGGGTCAGTCTGATCTACGCACTTAGCAAAACCTCCGAGGGGCTCGATTTCGCAAATCGGCTGCTGCTCGACTTGACCGGATCAAACGCGCCACCAAATTCGGGCGAACTCAGTGCCGTCATCAACGGCTATTTTCGCCAGAGGGAATATGGACCGGCATATCGGCTATTTCTTTTCAGCCTGTCCGATCAAGAGCGGAAGCTGGTTGGATATATTTTCAACGGCACGTTTGAGCCGGTCGCCGGCGGCAAACCGTTCGATTGGCAGACTCGCGATCAATCGGGCCTGGAAATTACATTTGCGAAATCCCAGGATGCGGTGGAAGGCGAGAGTGGCGCGACGGTCCGGTTTTTGAACACACCGGTCAAGAACACAGCCCTTCAGCAGTACGTCGCGCTGCCCCCAGGCTCCTATAGGATTTCGCTGTTCGCCTCTGCACGCAACCTGAAGCTTCCAAAGGAGTTGTTCTGGTCGATCAGATGTCTGGGGCCGGCCGGTGAGATCGCACGGTTCAACATTCCTGAGGGCACATTCAACCGACAAAGTCTGAGTCAGGATTTTTCGGTCGGGCCGACTGACTGCCCCATGCAACTGTTGACGCTGCAGACGGCCGCCATTGCCGAGAGCTGGCGATTTCGATATGTCGGCACCTTGGTAATGCACAAATTGAGCATCGAGAGACTTCCATCTTGAATGACCGTTCGTCGGAATGGGATAAATATTTCCTCGGCTCGGTCTTGTTCGTATCGCTGCTGATCGGCGGTGGTACTGCGAGCGGCCTTTACACGGACACTCTGATCGAGGTTGCGGCCATTGTTTCGGCGGCGGCCGTCTTTTCGAAAACCCCCGGCCAGAGAATCCCCCGGTTTGTTCTGTGGCTGCTGATCTTCGCCGTGGCGTTGACCTTTCTGCAAATCGTCCCACTGCCCGCGGCCATATTCAACGGGTTGCGGCCGGAACGGCTGCTCGGAGATGCCTGGGTTGGAGAAAGCCGTTTTCGCTTCATCAGCGTTGGGCTCGGCCGCACGGTCGAATGTCTGCTTTACCTTTTGGCCGCGACGGCGTTTTTTTTGGCGGTATTGCGTTTGCGTGCCGAGCAGGTCACCGCGCTCCTGCCGTTTTTCTTCATGGGCGTTATCTGCAACGGTCTGGCGGGAGCAATCCAATATTCGCTCTCCGACGATGTCGCTATTGTCGGGCTGTTGCCTTTTACGATCAATGCCGGGCTTTTCGCCAACGTGAATCATTTTTCGGCGTTGCTTTTTGTGTCTATCCCCTTCGTCGTCTATTACGGTCTGTTCCGTGGACATCTCTTGGCTGGATCCTTCGGCCTGATCGCGCTTTTGTTGCTTCTTTTGGCCGCCGGTTCCCGCGCCGGTGTTCTGATCGGGTTGGCGATCACCGTGTTATCCGTGGTCTTTCTCTCAGCCCGTTCGAGGGTGAGTGGACACAGTGTTCTCCTGATTTTTATCGCGCTTTCGATCTACACGATAAGCGCCTGGACCAAGCTGGATGCACAGGCCCTTGATCCGGCGTTCGGGCGAGGAGAATTTGCGCGAACCACAATCGAGGGCATCAAAGACAATTGGGCGACAGGCATTGGATTCGGGAATTTCCAGAAAGCCTACCAGATATACGAAAGAGCAGGCATGATTTTCAGGGAGTATGTGAATCATGCTCACAATGAATATCTTGAAATTACCTTCGAAGGGGGAATTCCTGCTATCCTGCTTATGGTAGGCTATTTCGTATTGCTTTTGATTGCATTGGCCAGGATTCGCCGTGACCCACTTCAGAAGGCCGCATTCCTCTCGGTATCGTTTCTGCTCATTCATTCCCTCGTCGACTATCCGCTGCGGACCGAGGCGCTGGCCATGACCTTTGCCTATATGAACGCCATCATCTTTCACAAAGGATTTGCGGAACGCCTGAGCCGTAAGAGCGAGATGATCGAGATCGACCACAACGGTGACAAGCTACTTGTTCCCATCGGAACGTCGTCTTAGCGACCTCGTCGCCACGGCTCGTCGCCACGGCTCGTCGCCACGGCTCGTCGCCACGGCTCGTCGCCACGGCTCGTCGCCACGGCTCGTCGCCACGGCTCGTTGCCACGGCTCGTCGCCACGGCTGGTCGTCGGCTGAATGAGGCGGACGACTGGCAGGCAAGCGCCCTGACTGCCGGCTCCTGCTCTCAGCTTCCTAAGCCCAGGCAATATTTTCCTGCCCATTTCAAGCGGCATCCGTCGCTGAGCAGAAATTTCCCGATTTTGCTGGCCGTACGGAAAATTCATTCCCGAACCATTCGGCCGCAAGCCTGTCTTGCATTGTTCTGGACCGGAACGATCTGCTAGAAAGCCCGCACGAGAATAGATTGTCCGGAAGTGCAGTTTGAATCGGGCGGCTGAAGGTCGCCTCCGATGCAGGCCCTTCCGTGGATCGGTACGAAAGAACGCTCGCAGTCCATGAACATCGCACTTACGCACCTTCAGCGGCTTGAGGCCGAATCCATCCATGTTTTTCGCGAGGTGGCCGCGGCTTTCGCCAAGCCGGTGATGCTCTATTCGGTCGGCAAGGATTCGTCCGTGCTCATGCACCTGGCGATGAAGGCATTCTATCCGGCCAAGCCGCCCTTTCCCTTTCTCCATGTCGACACGACCTGGAAATTCCGCGAAATGATCGCCTTTCGCGACCAGATGCAGCAAAAGCTCGGTTTCGACCTCCTGGTCCATGTCAATGAAGACGGGGTGCGCGACAACATCAATCCGTTCGACCATGGCTCCAACACCCACACGCATGTGATGAAGACGGTGGGACTGCGGCAGGCGCTAGACAAATACGGGTTCGATGCAGCCTTCGGCGGTGCCCGCCGCGACGAGGAGAAGTCGCGCGCCAAGGAGCGGATCTTCTCCTTCCGCAACGCCCAGCACGTCTGGGATCCGAAGAACCAGCGGCCGGAGATGTGGAAGATTTTCAACACCCGCATCGCAGCCGGTGAATCGATCCGGGTGTTTCCGCTGTCGAACTGGACCGAGCTCGACATCTGGCAATACATTCTCCAGGAAGACATCCCGATCGTGCCGCTCTACTTGGCCAAGCAAAGACCGGTCGTCGAGCGCGACGGCATGCTCATCCTGAGGGATGACGAACGCATGCAATTGCGGCCTGGTGAGAGGGTGCAGAACCGGATGGTGCGGTTCCGCACGCTCGGCTGCTATCCACTGACCGGCGCGATCGACTCCGAAGCCGACACTCTGGAGGCGATAGTCGGCGAAATGCTCACGGCGCGCACTTCCGAGCGGCAAGGTCGCCTGATCGACCGCGACGAGGCCGGCTCAATGGAAAAGAAGAAGCGCGAGGGGTACTTCTGAAAATGCGCCACATCATGGCCAAGAGCCTCGCCCCGACCGACGGCGTCCGCGACTATCTGGCGGCGCAGGAACGAAAGTCGCTGCTGCGCTTCCTGACCTGCGGTTCGGTCGACGACGGCAAGTCGACGCTGATCGGGCGTCTGCTTTCCGATACCAAGCAGATTTTCGAGGACCAGCTGGCGGCGCTCGAGCGCGACTCGCGCAAGCACGGCACCACCGGCGACGACGTCGACTTCGCGCTGCTGGTCGACGGTCTCGAGGCCGAGCGCGAGCAGGGCATTACTATCGACGTCGCCTATCGCTTCTTCGCCACGCCGAAGCGCAAGTTCATCGTCGCCGACACGCCCGGCCACGAACAATACACCCGCAACATGGCGACGGGGGCATCGACCGCCGATCTCGCCATCGTGCTTATCGATGCGCGCCAGGGCGTGCTGCGCCAGACAAGGCGGCATTCGATCATTGCCTCGCTTCTGGGCATTCGCCACATCGTGCTCGCCGTCAACAAGATCGATCTTGTCGGTTTCGACGAGGCGGTTTTTACACGGATCGTCGCGGATTACGGGCACTTCTCGCGCGAGCTCGGCTTCCAAACGATCATGCCCATACCGATGTCGGCTCGCTATGGCGACAACGTTACTGGTCGTTCCGAGAGGACTGACTGGTATTCCGGCCCGACGCTGATCGAACATCTCGAAACCGTGTCGGTCGACCAGGCCGCGGTCGAATTGCCGTTCCGGTTCCCGGTCCAATATGTGAACCGTCCCAATCTCGATTTTCGCGGTTTCGCCGGCACCATAGCCTCCGGGTCGGTTGCGCCGGGCGACGAGGTGGTCGTCGCCAAATCGGGCAAATCCTCCCGTGTCAGGCGTATCGTCTCGCATGGCGGCGATCTTCAGCAGGCTATTGCCGGCCAGGCCATCACCCTTGTCCTCGACGACGAGGTGGAAGTCTCGCGCGGCAATATGCTGGTATCGCCGGCGGCGCGGCCACAGGTCGCCGACCAGTTCGCCGCCAACATCGTCTGGTTCGACGAACATGCGCTGCTGCCTGGCCGCTCCTACATCCTGCGCACCGAGACCGACCAGACTAGCGCCACTGTCACCGACCTGAAATACCGGGTCAACGTCAACGACTTTGCCCATGAGGCGGCCAAGTCGCTTGAAATGAACGAAGTCGGCATCTGCAATATCTCGACGCGGTCGCCGATCGCCTTCGATCCGTTTGCCGAAAACCGCACCACCGGCGCCTTCATCCTGATCGACCGCATCACCAACGCCACGGTCGGCGCCGGCATGATCCTGCATTCGCTGCGCCGCGCCGAAAACATCCACTGGCAGTCGCTCGATGTCGGCAAGCGCGCCCGCGCCGATATGAAGAACCAGCGGCCGGCCGTGTTCTGGTTCACCGGGCTTTCGGGCTCGGGCAAGTCGACCATCGCCAATCTGTTCGAAAAGAAGCTGTTCGCCACTGGGCGCCATACGTACATTCTGGATGGCGACAACGTCCGTCACGGCCTCAACCGCGATCTCGGTTTCACCGACGCCGATCGTGTCGAAAACATCCGCCGCGTCGCCGAAGTGGCACGCCTGATGGCCGACGCCGGGCTGATCGTCATCGTGTCGTTCATCTCGCCGTTCAGCGCCGAGCGGCGCATGGCGCGCGAACTGATGGCCGACGGCGAATTCGTCGAAGTGTTTGTCGACACACCCTTCGAGGAATGCGCCAGGCGCGATCCGAAGGGGCTCTATGCGCGGGCATTGAACGGCGAGATCAAGAATTTCACCGGCGTTGATTCACCCTATGAGGTGCCGGAAAAGCCCGAAATCCATCTCAAGACCCTCGGCAGATCGGCCGAGGAGATGGTGGACGCCCTGGAACACTGGCTGAACGAGCGGGACATTGCCGAAGACCAATATGACAGCGGCGGCGGTATCTGACGACGAAGCGATGCTCGCCGTCTTCGAGCACCTTGCCTTGGCGGCGGGGCGCGAGGTGATGCGCGTCTTTCGTGCCGGCTGTGCGGTCGACAGCAAGTCGGACAGTTCGCCGGTGACGGAGGCTGACCGCGAGAGCGAAAAGATCATCCTTGCCGGGCTACGCGCCGCATTTCCAGAGATTCCATGCGTGGCAGAGGAGGAAGCCTCTGCCGGCATCATAGCGCCGGATCTCGGCGACGCCTTTTTTCTTATCGATCCGCTCGACGGCACCAAGGAGTTCGTCAACCGGCGGACCGATTTTACCGTCAATATCGCGCTGGTTCGCCATGGCGTGCCTGAGATCGGCGTCGTCTTTGCGCCTTGCACCGGCCGCTTCTTTTCCGGCCGGCCGGGCAAAGCGGAAACGATCGAGATCAATGGCGACTACGAGATCGTCGATCGCCAGCCGATTTCGGCGAGGGCCGGTATGGTGCCGCTGACCGTCGTTGCCAGCCGCTCCCACAACACGCCGGAAACCGACGCCTATATCCGCGCGCTTGGCGCCGCCGAGATCGTCTCGGTCGGCTCGTCGCTGAAATTCTGCCTTGTCGCCGGCGCCGAGGCGGACGTCTATCCGCGCTTCGGACGCACCATGGAGTGGGATACGGCCGCGGGTGACGCGGTGCTACGCGCCGCCGGCGGCATGACGCGCACGCTGGATGGTGAGCCGCTCGCCTACGGCAAGCGCAACCAGAGCGATGACGAGGATTTCGCCAATCCGCATTTCATCGCCAGCGGGGCTAACGGACGCGCCCGGACAAGGTCGCGCACGAGCGCGTAAGTCTCATAGCTGAGGCAGATGCCGCCGGGCTCGGCAATCGACTGCAGCCGGGCCGCCAAGTTCGCCTCGGCTCCAATGATCGTGTAGTCCATCCGATCATCGGAACCGAAGTTCCCAACATTGCAATAGCCCGTGTTGATGCCCATGCGAGCTCGGAAGGGCCGTTCAACTCCGCGGTCATGCCACACCCTGTTCAACTGCTCCAGCCGACGCTGCATGTCGACAGCCATGCGCAAGCAGGCTCTCGCGTCTTCCTCGACGCCTTGCGTCTCGGGGTCTCCGAAGAACACAAGAAGCGCGTCGCCGATGAACTTGTCGACGGTGCCGCCGTGTTTGAGCGCGATCGTCGACATCTCGGTGAAGTACTCGTTGAGGAGAAGCGTCAAGTCCTCGGGCTGGAGCCGTTCCACGATCGCGGTGAAATCCTTGACGTCGGAGAAAAAGATTGTGAGCTTCTTGCGCTCGGTTGCGATGGTGACGTCCTTCTGGCCGCTGAAGATGCTTTTGTAGATTTGAGGCGAAAGGTATTTGGCGATCTTCAATGAAATCGCGGCCAGGAAGTCGTTTGCCTCGGAAAGCTCCTTGTTGATGCCCTGAATCAACGCGGACTGCCGACGCTGCAGGAGAATGAACGCCAGGCCCGCCGCCGCCGCGAAACCGAAATATAGGAGCAGATACTTGAAGGTCAGCACGTTCGCAGCGATAGGCTGATTGACTGATATCTCCTGGATCCCGCGGACATCCCCTACCTTCCAGTCCGTCTTGGGGCTGTCCGGGTGTGAGTTATGGCAGGTCACGCACACTTGTCCCATTATGACAGGGGCCGCGGCGCGGACCTGCCGGTCAAACAGTGAACCCGAGACCTCGATGATCGGCTCCTTCGGGTTGGCGCGCAAAGCCAAGATTGCATTCCGCTCGAACGCATCGAGCTGGTGGGGCGCGCGACCTTTGAAAGGCAGATCCGAGACGAACCGATATTTGACCGACCCGTCGTGAGCGCTGATGCGCTTGCCGAGTTCGATCGAGAGGGTTGCTGGAATAGGGATCGCGCCTGGCACGTCCCGGTAGTTGTGCGTCGCAGTCACGGCGCCGTTAGCTTGCAGCACGCGTCCCACGACGTCGCTGCCGTAGAATCCGCGCATCTCGTCGATGATGCGGCTGATTTCGCTGGCTTGCCTGCGCAGCATCCGTTCCGACAGGTCTCGGAGGTCGAGCCAGGCTGCGACGGGCAGACCGATAAGGCCGATGACCACTGCCGCCACCAGGAGCGGTCCCATGGTGCGCTGCTGACGCGCAATCTGTTCACCCAGTCCAGCCATTGTGCAAGCGCCCGGCCGTCGCAGTATCTGAACTATAGCTCATTCCCAGCACGGTACCAGAGTCAGTCTTGGCTCGATGAAAACATGTCACCCCTGCAACGTCGGACCGACCTCGAGCGGTTGTTGCGAAGCCCCGACCCTCACAGCGGATTTCGCATTCTGGCGCTGGACGGGCAGTGAATCAGTGAAAGGGATGTCGCAACGTCGGTTGTGGCCGGAATGCGCTCTGCGATAACCGCTCAGGGGTCAAAATTCGCTTCTGGCAAAGTTGAGACTTCTGCGGCCGGAGAGCGCGTCGGAAAAGAAAGTGTCCCGCGAAACGTATCCGCGTTTCGGCCACACTAGGGAATGGGACACCGCGGCCGGTGACGCGGTGCTGCGCGCTGCCGGCAGTGTGACGCGCACCTGGATAGTGCGCCGCTCGCCTGCGATAAGCGCAACCTGAGCGAAGACGAGGATTTCGCCAATTCGCATTTCATTGCCAGCGGCAACGCTGCCACGGCCGCTTAGGCATCATAATGAACTCCAATCCCGTCCCGGCTCGTCGCCCCCAATGACGCCGTCGCGGATGCGACGCCTGAGTGAGGCACTTGTTTTCAGGCGAACGCTCGTGGCAGGGAGTAACCATCCGGTGTGGATCGTGGCAGAGGCCCTTTCGCGTGTTGCTTGCATGGAGATCGACACCGACAAGATCGACGATGCGGTTCTGGGCCTGCTTTGGCTGCTGCATGAAGAGAGGCGCGCCTGGAAGGGGTTGGATTGGAATGCTCTGGATCGCTTGCACGAGAAGGGGTTGATCGCGAATCCGGCAAACAAGGCGAAGTACGTGGTTCTGACAGATGAAGGACTGCGGCGTGCGGAGGAGCTATTCCGAACCCTGTTCACCCTTCCGGCGCCATGAGCCATGAGCACTGGGCGGGCGCCGAAGAAATGATGGCGCACACGGCTGAATTTCGATAACGGCGGCGCCCTGACCGCAGGCGGGACGCGCAGTGCTCTCGCCGTGGCGGACGAATTCGTCTTCGTCAGCTAGGCCAACGGGGGCATCCTATCTTTTAAGGCAGTGGCAGAGAACACCGTAGCCGCGAGATGCTTCTCCCGGCGGAATGGGCGCTCCGGGCCGAGTTGCAGCCAGCAGCGGGTCGGCGCCGCTGCTGACACATGGGATGTTGGTGGGGCAGATTGCCACTGGCGATGCGAAATCTCTATGGCTGCGGATTTCCGAAGGCAGGTTTCTCAAGCACCAGCACATGACTACCAAGAGGCGATGTGTGAGTGCTCTTGACCTGGAATCCTTCGTCAGAAAGCGTTTCGATGAATTCGCCATCCGTTCCAGGCGGAACGCGGGCAACGACGTTCGAGGTGCGCCTCACAATATTGGAAAGCACCCTTCGCGCCTTGCCTGGGCCGATGTTGCGCTGCATGTGCTGATAGACGGCCAGCAGCAGGACGATATCGTATTTCGGTAGAAGGATATTGCCGAGGCGCCGGCTGCCAAGATTCAGGCGATCGAACCGGGCATGTACCGGGGAGCCGCTCAACAACATCTTTGCAGTCTCGATATGCGGCTTGGCAATGTCGATCCCATGGATCGAACTGGGTTTCAGCTTGGATATCTCATAGGCGACAACACCCATATTGCAGCCAACATCGAGAATGGATTTTCCGGCGTAGTCGACCTTTGCGGAGAATAGCCCGTCAAGTCTGTCGTCCCACGTTCCGGCAAAACCCCTTTTGAATCTTGACCACCACAAATCATCAGCTCCTTTGAGAAGAGCCCCCTTGAGCGCCTCCTATCACGAGAGAATTAACGGTCGATACCCGTTCAACTGGAATTGATGACATTGACGAACCAAGGCAGGGACGTGTGCGGCCGCCTCACAACCCCATCACCTTGAGTGCCGCGGGAACCGGATAGCGGTTGCCGTCATAGCGCAGCCGGTAGGTCCGCTTCACAGACTTGGCGGGATGGGACTGGCATTCGCCATTCTGGTCGGGGGAGGGATTATCGGTATTCGACCGCTCAACCGCGGTGATATCGTGATAGCCATGATGGCTCGCCGGGCTTATCATCAGGCTGACTTGACTGGAATGAAAGTATCCGGCGCAACTACCATCGCTATCGCCGCTATGGCCGGCCACCACGAGGCCGTCGAGCACCACGCGTAGCGTATCGCCGGTGATAGCGTAGAGCCGCAGGTCGGTTTCAGTGAACGGAGCGGTCAGCGAATGGTGCGCCATTTCGATGCGCAGGCCGAATGCGCTGACATCGGGGGCCAGTGCGTAACGGCCGGTGTCGAATTCCACCTTTTCAATGACAATCATGTCATCGGTCATCAGACCGGGCTGGAGCAGGCGCTGGCGCACACGCAGCGTATTCGTGTCGACGACCAGAAGCTCGATATCGCCGACATGCAGGTGGTCGCCGTTAGCCCTGTCAATCAGCGGCACTGCGACCAACAGCAGGTCGTCATGGGCGGGCCAAATCTTGCAAATCAGACCGAATGGCGCATCGCTCTCCGGGAGCGTTGCGGCGATGCTCGTATGGGGTGCAACCGTGAACGAGGCGCCGTCGGCGCTCTTTCGGGCCTCTGGATAGGCCTGCTGCAGCAGGGCGGCAGCGTCGCCGCAATCGCCCGCCCCGGCGCGGGCGGGCGACAGGCTGGCGAGGGCGGCGCCGAGCAACAGGACAGGCAACACTATTCGCATGGAATTCTCGCCTCGCAGGGCCAGGTTCGGCCAGTGACTTTCTACGCGAGATTGGTGGCGGCGCACAGGGTGCAGGGAAGTGACGGCTAGCTCCACCCGCTGCGTCAGGACCATAGGTATCCTGGAAAGTCGTAAAGTTCGAGCTCGCTTAGGGACGGCGATCATGAGAACGCCGCCCGCGCGGCCAATTTTTGCCAAGGCTGTTCGAGCTACCTGAAACAGATACTGACAATGTGACCTCGATTGCCTTGTCGCGCTCCGATTAGATAAAGAAGCGCTCCGACAAGAAACCTCTACAAAACCGGACCTTGCCGATCCGTCAAGCACACCTTCTAGGGTGTACATTCCAAAATTAACTCGGCATGACCTCCGTTTCTGACCCCCTGAGCCGGTCGCGTTCGCTGTCGGCACGGTATCAAAGCAGAACCAATGCCGCGCCTGCTTCGGCTTTCCGAAACCGCAGCGTGTCTTTCCTTGAGACTTGGCAGCACGGCGCGTTCCATCGGAACCGTGCTGCCTTCAATGTACAGCCAGTTGTCCAATCAGCCGGCGGGCTTGTAAACGCCGGCAGCCTTTTTGGCAGCTGCGAGCGCCGCATTCATGTCGAGTTCTTCGAGGACAACCAGGTCGTTTATCCAGCCGCTTGCCCGGATCGCCAGTGCTAAGTCCATCCCATCGGCTTGGTCCGGAACCTCAGCATTGATGACAATATCATAGGCTTCTGACCAGTAAGACTAGATGGCAGTTGTGCAAGTAGTGACCAGTGATGGTGTCGGGAACTATACCTATTCGGCCGATCAAGGTGCGAAACGCCATGCCGATCTCCTGCATGCCCATCAGGTTGAGTTCGGGCTTTTTCTCCCGGTCTGGATGGCCGAACCACCAGCGCGTGTCGTATTCCCGAAGCCAGTGGCTTTGATGAGAGCACTGCTTTCAAAGACGAATGTGTTCGGCCTGGCTTGGCCGAGTATGTCGAGGGTCACGGTTTTGATCCGCTATTGCGCGCAACAGTCCTAGCACGCTGCCGGGCGCAGGCCCCTTCAGGAATTGGTAGTCCTGAAACGCTGGTTCGCGCCGCCTCATCCAAAAGGAGTATGCCCGCCGATGGCCGAAAGGAGGTCTCGTCCAAGCATGCCCATTTGCAGGCTCCAAGATGCGTTTTGCTCGGGCGCCAACGACAAGGATGGGCTGCAAGCTGCCGCTGACCTCATTCAGGTTTTCCCTTCCCCGAGAATGTCGAAGAAAGGTGTTTTGGACGCCTGGCTCAGCTCATTAAAACATTCCGGTCGAGAGCTATCCGCCGAACTCCGCCCGTCCGGAGAAAGGATGATGGACTGTGCTGCGTTCGTCTTGGAAGGCGATGGGAACACGGCGAAACCCCGACCGCATGTACACGACCATAAATACCCTCGCGCGGAACGGTCCGCGCACGCAGGTCTCTCTGGGACAGCAGATGTCATTCGTCGACAGGACGAGAGTTTTTCGAGCCGATATCGACGACTATGATCTCCGGCGACACGCCGAAACGCACCGGCAGCCACGATACGCCCAAACCCCCGGATACGATAATGTGCCGCCCACCCTCGACGACATGCCCGTAGGCGAAGCGCTGTCCGTAGGCTGAGTTGATGATGGGTGGGCCGATGAATGGCAAGCGCACCTGTCCGCCATGCGTATGGCCGCATAACGTCAGGCTGACACGGTCAGGGACAGTAATGAAGATGTCCGGTTCATGGGCAAGGAGCAATATCGGATTGCCGTCGTCCGGTATTGCGGCCAGTGTTCCAGGCAGATCGTTGACGCCCTTATACACGCCGCCAGACAACTGCACGGCCCACTGGTCGCCAAGACCCGCGAGCCAGAATGCTGGGCCATCCTGCTGACGGATAAGCGTGGCAGTGTTCTCGAGGACCGGAATGCCATTGTCGACGAGAGCTGCGCGGACGCTATCGACACCGTGCCACCAGTCGTGGTTGCCGAGAATGGCGTGGCAGCCGAGTGGCGCGGAAAGTTTCGAAAGTGAATTGCCCCAAACAGTGTCGGGCACGATCCCGGTGGCATAGCGCGGAAGCACGCCCATCACATAGTCGCCAAGGAGAAGGATGATGTCGGGCTGCAGGCTATTCGAAACACCGACGATCTCGTCGATTCTGGAAACCGGCATCCAAGGCTCGCAGGCGTGGATGTCAGCGATCACGACGATGCGCAGGGGCTTGGCAGTGGTCGGCCAGCGCGGCGGTAGGACCTTGTAGCGAGTGACACGCAGTCGAAACCGAGGTTCAATCGCGAGCGCATAACTCGCCAGACCGAATGTCGCGAGCGACACGGCGCCAAAGAGCTTCAGGAATGAGCGCCGCGACGTCAGCACTTGTATTTCCCAGCACAACGAGGTCGGTTTTAGAGATCGCCACGAATTCAGCTGCGGCAGCCTGAACCCCATCAACCGCGTGAGAGGCCTAGCAGGTCAATAGTTTCCCAAATCGGCGTCACCTGCAAGCATTGGTCTTTATTGCGCAGGGGAGGGAGCTGGCTAGGGCCCGTCAACTGCTCCGATTTGCCACTGATCTCGGGCGGATGGTGTAGTCCCACCGGATGAACGCGTCGCCTTAGATGGCGAGCGCCTCCATCTCGACATCGTTCACTTGTTCCCTTTTTTCGTCGCTCGCGGAATCGACCGCGCGCCCAACTTCAGCCCCGTTTGGTTGTCGTTACTGCGATCAGCTCGACCCGCGCGATCGAGGAGGGCGCCGTCCGTGATGCGGCAGAACAGGGGTGTTCGATGTTGCTCCACGTCGATGTGCCCGTCGGATGGTGATGCAATGTGGAGCGCGAGGCCTGTCTCGCGAGCGAGTTGTTGCAGTTCGACCTTCCACACCCGGCTTTGGTCATCCAGCTTCGAGCCGACCGCTTCCCGTCTTTGACGCATCGCATGCTTTGGCTGCGCCTCGACAAGATTGCGGCGCTCTCGAGTTGAAACCGGAGGGCGAACTTTCGTCGGCTGCAAACCGGCTGCTTACCGCTCTCGCAGTGTCTCCTGCTTGTATTGCATCATTGGCGAGAGAAAGTAGCTGATGATGCTGCACGTGCCAGTCTGGGATGTTCATTCGGACCCGAAGCTTGGTAACTCCAGTCTCCTCGGTTCGGTCTGAATGGACAACCTACAGCAACCAGAGCCTGTTCCATCCCGATCTTATCGGGATGGAACCCCATCTCTTTTGCTTGAGCAGATCTTCTCCGAAAACCGGGCTCCCGCCTTTTACTACGCTGACTTCGGTTCACAGGTGCTGTTATCCAGTCCTTATTTGGCCACGGCAGCCCCGCGTTCCTTCAGGTCACATAGAATGAGGCTGCGGTGAGCGACAGATGTGGGGAAAGAGTGGCGAACTGTATTTGAGATTCGCCGCCGGCCCCGTCACTGTCGAAAGAGAGCGCCCCAGTTTCACTGTTGTAGATGATATGATCGGAACTGTCATGCGCGGCTGCACCAACAAAGAAAGCTTTGGATGGAAGCCCTCCCGGCTGAAGCCCGGCAAAAACGGTATCGCTGAGATGGAACGTGTCCTGGGAGCGCTTGAAGTCCGTGATCTTATCGACATTGCCGGCTCCAAGAGCAGTATTGAACGAGAAGACATCGTGGCCTCCGTAACCGGTCAAGACGTCGGCGCCGAGCCCACCGTTGATGACATTGTTGCCGGCATTGCCCTCAATGGTCTGGGCGAACTCGTTGCCGGTGAGGGTCATCGTCTTCGTGCCGGACGGGTTGTTGGTGGCGAGATGCTCGATCTCCGAGCCGGCCGAAAGCGCATAGCTCACCGAGGCGATCACACTGTCGTTGCCGCCGCCCACTGCCTCAACCACCTTCTCGTTGGCATTATCGACATAGTAAGTGTCGTTGCCGCCATAGCCGATCATCGTCTGGCCAGTGGTTCCATGCAATACATCGGCGCCGCTGGTGCCGTACAAGGTGCCATCGCTGGTGTCGCCGGAAGGAGCGACAGTCCCGGTTCCAGACCCAGTCTCGGTCGCGGTCGAGCCAGTGATTGGGGGAGCGACGTTCGCCCCCGTGACAGTGTCGCCGCTACCTATCTTTTGATAGAGCTGCACCTCGTCGATCTGCATCTGCATTGACGATGGGGTCGAGCTGTCGAGAGCCGTACGCCATCCGGTCGCGTTCGAATTCGCGACCGAATTGCTCATCATCAATTCCATCGGTTCATCCGGGATCACTGCCTGTGCGCTGGTCACTTGCGCCATCTGCTTCCCGTCCAGATACCAGGTGATCGATTCACCGGGCACCCAGTTGATGCCGTACGTGTGGAAACCCGCCGTGAGATCGACGCCGCTGTCGACGACGCCACCGGTCGCCCCTGACGGCCCGTGGAGGTGCCAGGCGAAATTATGGTCTGTGGGCCCCGAGCCGGTAAAGCCACCCTCCTGTATATCGATCTCAAAATTGTCGCCGCTGCTGCCCGCGCCTTGGCCGGGCATCATCCAGAGGCCTGGCCATGCGCCGTCGCCGCTCGACGCCTGCATGCTGATCTGAAGGTAGCCGCCGTTGAATTCGAAGTTGCCATAGCTGCTGACGGCGCCGGACGTGATCGGGAATGTTTGTGCCGTCCCCTGAACCACGCCGTTGACGGGCTGTTGGATTGCCGTGAGATTCAACAGCCCGTTGCTCACCGTATCTTGGCTCGGCATAAAGTATTCGGCGTTAAACTGGTTGCCCATCCCACTTCCGCCCGATCCATTGTCGTTCCACGGCCAGCCATTAGCGGCATTGCTGGTGATGTAGGTGTGCCAGTTGCTGTCGAGCGCCGTACCGGAGAAGTCCTCCTCGTAGACCAAGTCGCTAGAGGCAAAGCCTGCAGGTGTGGAAAGTGCCATTCGGTGATCCTCTTTGAGGTTGAAAAAAGGGATTTCTACTGCCGCGCATCGCCGAGGCGCGCGACATGAGCATGCCCGCAGCTAGGCAACGCGAACGGATTGCAAAGTAGCGGAGATTTGGAAGTCCTCGCCCCAGACATATTGTCGAGCGAGCTTAACGTTGAGCCCGCCCTCGAAGGTGAGTTTTGTCAACGGGAATGCCCATCAGGGCCTCCTCCTTGAACCATATACGGTGTCGCTGCCGACGCCCCGCAAGGTGTTCAACGGTTCCAGCCGCAGCCGGATTGAAGTGAGGGCAACTCTTCCGGCAGGCGTACCGCCGAGCTTGTCGTATAGTGTAAGTACCGTATACCATTAGCTCATTGCGTTTTTTTGTTTTAATTAGACCCGCGTCCCTAAGTAAAACGCAGGTATTTTCGTTCTCTAACTTATTCACACACGGCATTGTACCTGCGTGAATTGATCATTCGAGGACGATGTACGTAACCCAACCTGCCATTTGCGGCGAGAATGAGGCTAGACGATAACTTATTAACACCTTCTAATGTAGGCAGTGTGTCGAACGGCCGCACCGAAACAGCCTTCCGGACGCCCTACCAAAACCGTGTCCTTCGGCTGAAATGTTGCGCTGGTTTGGGCATCCGTGGCTCGAGCGCACCGCCCGTGTCCATGAGGTGATCGAGAGGGGCAGCCGGAATATCTGCCGTTGCTGCGTGGCGGACTAGCTGACGTGCTTGTGGCTGGAACTGCAGGCCCGGATGTTCGACCGTGCCGTTTGCGCGGATCGAGGTGGAAGGCTGGCACCGTCATCGAGCGCAGCCCCTACAGCACCGGACAGGCCGTTTGATCGCCACGCCAGCGCGCCTGCATCAGGATCGAATTTTTCAAGATCTGAACAGCGCGAAGACCCAAGGGAAGTATGGTCCTTAAGTGGCTCTTTGAAATGGCTGAAACGTCGCCCTCGGGCGCGAGGGCGCTTCGTAGCCGCGGGCCGGTCCCGCGGATTGTCAAATTTGAACTGCGCAACCAGGCGCCGAAGCTCCACCTTGCGGCCGTCTGCGAACCGCCTGGCCTGCTCTTTCGCCGTATCGTCGTATGTACAGGCAAGGTTGACCCCGCCTATAAATTGGCCGCGTTCGTCCAACTGCGGCATGGCTTGTTCTCGATCAGGGTTGCCAAGCCGTCTCGGCGCCAGCTCGATTTGAATTGAGAGCCTGACTCAAAACTCGGTTACGCACGACGCGGAGCTGCCATGCGGCGAAGCATGAGGCGGATCGAGGCGATGAAGATCCATGCCTCGGCGCTGGCGATGGTCGCCTCGAAGTCCTTGGCGAGCCGGCGACAACGTCCCAGCCAGGCGAAAGTTCGCTCGACGACCCATCGTCGTGGCAGCACCTCAAAGCCCTTGGCCGCGTCGGAGCGCTTGATGATTTCGATGGTCCATGTGCCGAGATTGGCCAGAGCCTGCGACAGTTTTTCTCCGGCATAGCCGCCATCGGCGAACAGATGGCGCAACCAGGGATAAAGCCGTCGAACGGAGGCGATGACGCCGACTGCCCCATCCCTGTCCTGGATGTCGGCCGTGTGCACCGTCAGCCCGACCAAGTGTCCCTCGGTGTCGGTAATGATATGGCGCTTGCGGCCTTTGACCTTCTTGCCGGCGTCGTAACCACGCAAACCGGCAACGTCCGTGGTCTTTGCCGATTGGCTGTCGATGACACCGGCGCTCGGGCTCGCCTCGCGACCAAGCGCCAGGCGTGCCGCAGCCACCAAGTGGAAGTTGATGGTCTTCCACAGCCCGTTGTCCCGCCAGGCATAGAAATAGCGTTGAACCGTCGAAACCGGCGGGAACCGGTCCGGCAATGCCCGCCACTGGCAGCCGGTCCAGGCGATGTAGAGGAGCGCGTCCACGACCGCTCGAAGTTCTGTCGTCCGCGGTCGTCCCGTCGCCTTCGTTCCCGGCAGGAACGGCTCGATCAACGCCCATTCCCTGTCCGTCAACGCGTTTGCATCTCGCTGCCCCGCGCGGCAATATCGCCGGCGGGTGGTCTCCGTCCAACCCAGGTCGTGATCCCGTTCAAGTCTAGACAACTCAAACGAATCACAACGGACGGGGCCACTCAACCGCTTCCACCCCCAAAGCCGAGTTTCGGGTCAGGCTCTGAGGCCTCCAGCAGCGCTGAGCCGTTGTCGCCAATCGCTCCACTGTTGTGTACTTCCAAAACAAAGACGCTGCATAACGACATGCCCGAACATAGAATGTATATCTTCCGCTAGTTGCATGTCATTCACATTCGCCCAAACCACGTGTTGGACGATCTGCTTGAGCGCTCCTCCACTATATCCACAAAGACCCAACGTGACTGCGCTATGATCATTAGCGTATCGAACAGCGCGCAAAACGTTTTCCGAGTTCCCGCTGCCCGAAATGGCAATGACCAAGTCGCCATCGTTCAGGATGTTCTTCAGCTGCTCGACGAATACATCCTCGAAAGAAACATCGTTGGCGTAGGCAAATGTAAGGCCCACATTGTCGATCAGCGTCCGACCACGAAACGGGCGCTTCGTAGAGAGATAGATGCTCTTGTTCCAGTCCGTGATAAAGTGTAGCGCTGTCAGTGAACTGCCACCATTTCCAAGGGTGATTATTTGCTTGCCGTCTTCCTGTGCCTGCGCGACCAAGGCTACTGCGTTATCAAAGCTCTGGTGATCTAATGAAGCCAGAACGGTCTCGAGCTTCTCGAAATATACTTGAGCGCTGCCGCTGAAGTCATTCATTGGGTGGCCTCCGATGTCGGTTGATAATGAACGATGCGACTCCCGACGAAGTCGAACTTCGCAGGGATATGCTTTAGCTCCCCGAGGGCTACTTTGATTGCGTCGTGGCGATCGAGAGGCGCGAAGAACATGAGAAAACCTCCTGCACCTGCTCCAAGTAACTTGCCGCCCGTGGCACCTGCTCGCAACGCAGTTCGGTACCAGCCATCGATTACATCGTTCGTGATTTCTTCAGAGAGGCTCTTTTTTAAGAGCCAGTTCTCATGGAGGATTTCGCCGAAGGCGTCGAGGTTGCATCGATGCAGTTCATCACGAAGGTGATACGTGAGCTCGACCATCCGCCGGAGCGCTTTCCGCTTGTCCGGTGCTCTTGCGATGCCCTCTGACTGTCGGACGAGAATGTCTGAAGCACTACGCGTAATGCCGGTGTAAAACATGAGAACTTGTTTCTCAATTGAAGCGATAAAATCACCTGGGCATATGATTGGTGACACCGAGACGCTTTCATCAGGGTGAAACTCGATAAGATTCAACCCCCCAAAAGCGGCGGCGTATTGATCTTGCTTTCCAATGGGAGCGCCACAAAGTTCGATCTCAATGCGACAACTATCAGCGCCGAGCCTTGCCTTGGAGACATACTGCCCACGAAACGCGTTTAGTGCATGCAGAAGGCCAACGGTAAAAGTGCTTGAGGATCCAAGTCCTGTTCCCTTCGAAGGAATATCGGCAATAGTTGTTATCTCAACTCCTCCAGGGATCCCAAGATATCCCATCGTCGCCCTTACAATCGGATGCTGGATGTGCTCAACACTGTCTACTTCTTCCGTTTTCGAATAAGCGATTCGAGTGCCACTATCGAACTTGCGGTTCACATTCACGTAGACGTACTTGTCGATAGCAACGCTTAGGACGGCGCCACCTTCCTGCCGATAGAAGGCAGCAAGATCGCTACCACCTCCCACAAAGCTGACTCGAAACGGCGTCTGACTAATGATCATTGAACTGCCTCTGTCAGCTCAATCGCCCGCAATTGGACGCAATGTTCAGCTTGCGCCCGCGATGCCAACACGATCGGTGTCTCGTCCTCTTGGCGCGAACTGTAAATACTGGCTGCAGTCCCCCAATCCATACCTCGCCGCAAGTATTCTCGCGCTACTCTGGACATTCGCACCTCCTCATCAATATCAACGAAAAATGTGTGTGCACGACCGCCCAAAACCAGATCGGACAGCCAAAGAGCGACGGTTCCTTCCACGACCAGGACGGTTTCCGGAGAAACGGTTATCCTTTCCGATCTTGGATGCGATATGCGGCTGAGCTTTTCGTAAAAGGGCAGTTCGTGCGTCTCGCGAGAGCGAACTCCCACTAAGCGGCTTAGAACCTGCCTGATCTCGTCCACATTGGTGCGACCCATCACGGTTGGTTCGCGATCCGCGACGGACCGTATCCAGCGATCAAGAGCAACGATTTCCGTCTCAAAGCCGCGCCCGCGAAGAACCTCCGCGATAGCGCTGGAAAGAAAACTCTTTCCGCTCCGGGAGAGGCCCCCTACGAAACAAACATCACCTGGCTTCACATGGGAGATCAGATCAGATGCTGAATTTATCAAGGGTGGATGAACGGCGAGAATGAACTTAGCTGCCTCCAACAAGTCTGAGACAGTATAGTCAGGCGTGACATGATACTTGCTATCCAACCCGCCCGCGCCCGTCTCGACGAGGATCGATCTGATGCCAGACCGCTTTGCAAGAGCGACATCCGTAGATGAATCGCCGATGACCCAGGATTGGCTGCGATCGATATTGAATGCCTCGACGGCCTCATTAATCAACCCAATAGAAGGCTTGCGGCATTCACAGCGGATCTTCAGCTCTTCCACCTCACCGATAAAGCCGCGATCTGGATGGTGCGGGCAGAAATAGATGGCATCAACAAAAGCTCCACAGCGGCCAAGCTCAGTCTCCATCTTGTTATGGATCATCCGCAAGTCTCGTGCAGAGCAATTGCCTCGGGCCACAACGGGTTGGTTAGTGACGACAATCGTCCGGTATTCGGCTCGGTTGAAACAAGCGATCGCGGCCGCAGCTCCGTCAATCAGTTCGAAGCGTTCGGGACGATCGATGTGTCCATAGTCAACATTGATGCACCCATCCCTGTCCAAAAATACTGCTTTCTGCGGAGAAGTGAGGGAAGCTCGGGCTATGCAGCCCGATTCAAAGTCGGCGCAAACCTTGTCAAGTCGCGCCGGGGTCCCAGCGTCTTTTATGTACTCAGGGCTGTTGTAGCTTCTAATTTTCATACCGGCCCGAAGCATTTCAGGAAAAAGGTCTTTGCCAAAGTCGAGCGGAGTTACTGTGGCGCGCCACCGGAATAAAGCGTGTCTTCGAATATAGTAAAGAGCCGCGCTGACCTTGTTGGGGTAATAGCAACCGGGATCGTGTGGATATGGATAGAACGCGGTAACCATGCCGTCTTCTGACGTGTCTATCAGATCGGAATCATGCGGGTGATCATTCGGATGGGTGAAAACTGTTGCGGCTGCTGCCTTGTGTTTTTCATGGAAGCACTTGAAGCGGGTGAGATCGATGTCGAGCATCGTGTCGCCATAGATCGTAAGGAAGTCGTCGTCGAGCAGATCCAAAACGGACAGAACTGCTCCAGCAGTCCCGCGAGGCGCACCGTCATTTACGCAAAGAACGTCAATCCCCCAATTCTCGCGCTGATTGCAAAACTCCACGATTTGCTCGGCAGCGTGGTTCACCAGAATCAAGATCCTCTCGATACCGTGTTGCTTAGCGAGGACGATTTGATGCTCAAGAAGTGGCCTGCCGCCAACGTTGACCAGCGACTTAGGCAAGCCACTTGTCCGGCTCCTGAGCCGCGTCCCTCGACCGCCCGCAAGTACAACCGCCTGCATCACAGGTGTCCTTCCTGTCGCACGATTTCTACGACGGCTTTTCGAACAGCATCAGCCGAACCAAGCTGGGGCCGCCAACCGAGTGCACTGATTTTTGCTATGTCATAGGAAAATCGGGGAACATCCCCCGTCCAACCGCGGTCTTCAACTCCATATTCGATCCCCGCGCCCGGTGCGACAGCCCCGACAGTCGTCTCCGCTATGAAGCTAACGGTTACCCCGTTGTCCCCGGGGCCGATATTGTAATAGCCAAGCCGCTCGGATGCGTTCGCACGCAAGTATACAATTGCATCAATCAGATCATTGACGTGAAGATATGCTTTCTGCTGTCGCCCCGATCCCAAAACATTCAGCTTGTTTGGCGTGATCCGAAGCTTTCTCACGAAATCTAGAATGACACCGTGTGTTGCTGGGACGCCGATCACGTTCGGAAAGCGAAAGAGCAAAGCCCGAGCTAGCCAGTTCTCGACGGCAGCGCTGATTAGCGCCTCCGATGCGAGCTTCATAGCACCGTAATTGGAAACGGGCAGCAGCGGCCCGACATCCTCTCTAATCGGAGCCTCTCCCAAATCGCCGTATACTGCTGAACTGGAAGCGAAAGCAAGGAACGGAACCCCCGCCTCCTTCATCGCGTTCAACACGTTGAACGTCGATAGAAAGGTGTCGCGTAGATCAACAGAGGCATCGGCGATTCCCGCAGCAATGTCCGAATTGGCAGCCATGTGCCAAACTTCGGAAATCGGAATGCGACTGTGACAATTCATAAAGCGGCTTCTCACTGCACCGGCGTCTGAGAGATCCACCTTCTCAAAAATGAACCTCTCATGCGTGAGGAGGCCACTTAGGTTTTGCCGAGAACCTCGTGACAGGTCATCAAAGCCGAAGACCGGATATCCACGATCAACAAAGAGCCTTGCGAGCTTGCTTCCTACGAAGCCCGCAACTCCCGATACAAGAATAGCGTGCGGTTCACCCAATCGGATTTGCCCTATTCGTGCGTAAGCTTTGGCGCCTTAAGTCTTCGGGATTGCAATGACAACTTCCATTTACAAGCCTTGACCGCTGGAGAGCCGGGAGTTCGACCGGGCTTGGCGTTAAGCTCTGCGCTCGTCGTTAAGGTCATGCGTCTCATGCGTCATTCTGAATTCATCGCATGGTTTTCTCCGATCCGCGATCGTTCCTCAGGGGTAGCCCCATTTTGCTGATCCGGACTGAATTGCACCGCGCTCGCCTGTGCGGCGACGCCAACGGCGATCCCAAGAACGGTCAAGGCGCTCCGCAGCCTGATCCCGCGAAGCGCGTGCGTGGCGATTCGCAGGCTCTCCAGAAGACTCATGGGAGCAACCTCATGGCGTTCAGAAGCGAATTCTTGCCCGATGCCACATCGTCGTTGAGGATTCGTGCAGCGTGATCTGTCGGCCCGCGCGATCGGCGAATTCGGTGGCATGCGGAACCGGATGATGGTGTGACCGTCGCGATGAAGGCCCCCGAACAGTGATAGGTTCTCATCGCTGGTACCACTGTCCAGTGAGCCGGTTGGCTCGTCGGCCTCGCGACCGGCCATGTCGGCAAGCCAATCGAGTCGATCCGCCCCGCAGGAACTGATCGAAGTCCGTCGCGCCTTCGCGGAACCGATCGGCGCCGCGGAGACCCTCGCACAAGCTCACCGCCCAACTTGCGAGGCGCTTCAGCTGAAGGCGTCGGGCGCGCGCCGCATCAATCTCATTTGCCTCCGCGTGGATAACCGCCGCCGTGCGGGTCGACGAACCGTGCCGATCGAACCGCTGCCATGATCGATCGCAGGTGATCGAATGGGACAAGGATGACATCGACCTCCTGAGGTTCATGAAAGCATGAAAGTCAATGTGCTCGCTATCGGCATGCTCACCTGCGGGAAGCGCACCGTTGAGGCCGAGTTCGTGAAGCACGTCGCGCCGCTAGGGTGAGAGCATGTCGGTCTGACGGGGGACTACGTCTGGGGCGCCGATCCGACGCCCACCGACGGCTTGCGGCCGCTGCGCCGGCCAGTCTCGCTACTCGCCGCTTAGTTCCTGCTCCGTTCTACGAGCAGTACGCAGCGCTCACTTTCGTATCGTCACCCCTCGATGCTGTCGGTCATGCTCAGGTGGTAGACCTGAACGTCGGTCACCTCCAGTTCGAGCGTTGCCGGGGTCGAACTGTCGTAGGCCGTGTGCCAGCCAGACGCGCTGCTGTTGGCGATACTCAGATTAATGAGCAGGGTCATGGCATCGGTCGGCACGTTCGTAGTGACGGTTCGCTTGAGCACACCATCGAAATAGAACTTGATTGAGACGCCCGGTATGTACTCCATGCCCCAGACGTGGTAGTGGGCCGACAGGTCCACACCAGCATCGAAGAACCGCTGCTCGTTGGTGGCAGCCAACAAAGCGTTTGCCAGCACTCCGTTGCTCGACACGGAGCCGTTGAGGAACCCGCCCTCCTGCGTGTCGATCTCGGCCCCGCCCTCGAGATGCCAGAAGCCTGGCCATCCGCCAGTGCTGACGTCCGGCTGCTTCATGCGTATCTGGGCGTAGCCACCGGCAAACGTGAACTTGCCGTGCGTGCAGATGGCGCCCGACTTCCACGTGTACCCGGCGAACCGGTTGCTTCTCGTCGCAACGATCTTCAAGCCTGATGGGCCAGTGCTGATCTGAGCCGGGTCGAAGTACTCGGCGTTGAATCCGCCAGCGTTCACCGCGGAGTACGGCGACGGCACGCTCTGCTGCCAGATACCGTTCTGGTCCGCGATCGCCGGTATCCACTTCGTGGAGTCGAGCGAGTGCCCCGTGAAGGTGTCCTCGAATATCAGCTGACTGGTAGTGTACCCAGCCGGCGGTAGCAGCGACGATCCACCACCTCCACCACTCGTGCAGCACGTGACGATCATGAGCGCTGTGAAACAAATGTACTTCGATATACTTTTCATATTGCCCTCCTCGTAACGAGGGGCTTGACCAAGATGCGATTGCAATGGTCGCCGCCGCTTACCGATGGCACAGCCAAGCTTATAGTGAAACGACGAGGACTGGTTACCCCGACTTTATTGCGGCGCGGCAGGTGGGCCTCGATGCGACCATAGGGCACCGGGTTATAGAAGTCTCAGTCGGTCTAAGGCTGCTGCCTGACCCTCTTGTCCTCGCCGCGCATTACAATCTTCAGCCCATCATCCGGCCGCAGCAACGCCGTCGCCTCATCCCATGTCGCACGCACATCCAAACGTCGTGCTCCTCATCCGTGGTGTGATTACGGCATGACCTTGGGATGGATCGGCTCGTTCGGCGCCGGCGTGAGGAAGCCATAAACATAGTGCGGTCCGGGCAAGGGTTTGGACTTCGTCCGTCGGCCGCCGTTGAATGCCGTCCACATGCCTCAGGGCGAACCAGACCACGTTTTTTTGGGTCGCCGGGCTGGGCTCGGGAGCGTACTCAGCGAAGCTGTTCGCCGGGACCAAACAATGGTTTTTCCGAGCTGAGCCACGCCAGCCGGTGATGCGAGGAAGTGCTCCTGATGTTCGAATTTGGAAACCTCCCGGCTCGTGGCGGTGGCGGCATTATCCAGCCAGGTGGTCTTGGGGCGGTGTGTCGACGCCGATCCTCGGGAGGTAGCTCCTTATTCCCGCGATCAGGCCTTGATCGAGTGATAAAGTCTGCATAGCCGAACGAAGATCGTTGCGATGCGGCCCTCCGAGCGGGGCCCCTCGACAAGTCACTGTCAACAATCCTGCATCGGTGTCATGGATGGTTCCTGAATGCTCAAAGTTTTCCTAAGAGATTCGGCTATCAGGCTATACGTGCTGACCGCCAAGCTCGGCCTGCAGAGTCTTCCGCTTTTCCACCGGGCCTATCTTGCGCTTTATCCCCTGTACAAAAGGTATTTTGAAGCAGGCCCAATCGATCAGCTCAGGGAATTCGTGCCAGACGGATCGCTGGTCATCGACGTCGGCGCCAATGTCGGCTTCTTCTCGCTCCGCTTTGCTGAATGGGTCGGTGATGGCGGAAAGGTGATCGCCATCGAGCCGGAGGATCAGAATTACAGCGGCCTGATTTGCGCGCTCGAGCGCGCGGGTCTCCTTGGCCGCGTCGAGGCGCTGAGGGTGGTCGCCGCCGCCGAGCCCGGCACGACCTTTCTCGAAATCAACCCGCTTTATCCGGCCGACCACAAGCTTTCCCAGAACGGTACCGGCGTGCCGGTCACCGCCGTGACGCTCGACGGACTGCTCGCGGACAAGGGACCCCGGCGCCCGGCGCTCGTGAAAATCGATGTGCAGGGTGCCGAACTGCTGACGCTTCAGGGCATGATCGAGATCCTGAGGTTCGCCCGCCCGGCCCTGTTCGTCGAACTTTCCGACCAGGGATTGAACAAGTTCGGGGCGTCGGTTTTGGTAGTCCTGCGCCTCTTGTCGGATAACGGATACGAGGCATACTGGCTGACCCGGACCGGGCGCCGAAAGGCAAGCCAATCCGAGATTGAGGCCAGAACAACCGGCACCAAATCTGCCGATGTGCTGTTTCTTCCTGACAGGTCTGCGAGCCAGCGCTTCGCACAGCGACTTGAACTGAACGCCGTTCGTTAGTCTCTTTCGGAAAACCGGCTCCCCGCTGCGAAGCTTCGTCGTACTTCTGAGCGACGGAGGACTCGCGCATCAGGTCGTCCGAGAATTTCATCGCGACTTCCACGGCGGCCTTGGCACAAACTGCGCAACCAGTCGCCAAAGCTCCACCTCATGGCCATACTGCTAACCGGTTGGCGTGCTCTTTCGCTGCATCGTCGTCCGTGCAGGCGAGGTTGACCCCGCCCATAAATTGGCCGTGTTCGTTCAGAACGTAGACGCGATAATGCTTTCCTATGAGCTACCTCCGATAGGCCGCGTGCCGAGCGAGGCTGCATGAAGGTCGTTGGCTCGACGCGCTGACGGCGTCGCGAGGGCCGGCCGCCTCAGCTTCCTCAGCGATCTCGCCGGCCTCGCGCATCCAGACGCCTTCGCTACCGCGCCGACCGCACAATTTCGCTGTTTGCGGGTAATGTCTCTTGGCGCATCGCGCCGGTCTTCGACTGAGAATATCCACGCAATGTGCTAGAGTAGCCATCCACCCGGCAAAGCCGGGGGCCTTCAGACTTGAGCCTCTCAAGCGGCTCAAGCGTGGAGGCTCACGAAGGCGAAAGTCGTCGACGCCCGGAAACGTCAAACTGCTAGTGTCACACGGCAAGGCCGTGGGATCTCCCATACTGTTTAGGGCTCCAGCGAGAAGCTCCGAAACTCGATTCCGAGTTGCTTGAGCCGCTCTACACCGGGAACCTCTGCCGCCGGGTGCACGAGCCCAAGGATGGAGTCGGATCGGAAGGGTAGGGGGACATGCAGGGCCTCAGCTGCCTTGAGGACGCCACTGACAAGCTGCCAGGGCACGGCGACGGCGCGCAGTGTTCTGCCTTGTGATGCGGCGATCTCTTTCATGAGCCGTCGGAACGGTACCGGTTCGGGGTTGGCCAGCCCTACCGGTTCCGGCAGGGGCATGTCCGACTCGGCAATACGCACCATGGCGGCTGCCATGTCCGCCTGATGCACGGTGAACTGATGGGAGCGCGCTCCGATGAGAGGTGTGACTGGCAGGTTGGTGAGCTTGCGGAGCGCGCCTGCCATCCCGCCCCAACCGGGGCCGTACACCAGTCCGAGGCGGGTGGAGACACCTCCCAGACTGCTGGCGGTGCGCTCGCAGGCCAGCTTCGCCTGACCGTACAACTGTCGGGTTCCCTTACAGGCGGACATCGAGGAGATAAAAATGACCCGGCGAACCCCTGCGTCGGCGGCATTACGCAGGAGGTGCTGCGAGCCGGACACATTGACACCCCACACATCGCCGGCGCTGACGAGAGCCAGGTCCCATGCACCGTGGATGAGCACATCTAGGTCGCTCAATGCGGCCCCCGACGGCGGGCGCTTGATCTCGTATGGGCGCCACTCGGCGACGCCAACCATTGCGGCGGCAGAGTCGGAGGTCACCCGGTTCGAACGGGCGAACGCGATGACCTCATGCCCTTCTTCGGCGAAGGCGGCACGCAGGATGGTCCCGACATATCCGTTGGCTCCGGTGATACCGACACGCATAGAACGCTCAACCCGTCAGCTGCATCGCTTCGCAGGCGATGCGATGAGAATTGGCCATCACAGTCAGGGTAAAGGTAGTAGCTGGAACATTTGGGAAAACCGACCCGTCGATGAGATGGATACGGTCCCAGCGCGCCAGCCGCCCGAGGCGGTCTGTCGTCGCACTCCCGGTATCCGGCTCACTGGCGTGGGGAAAGCTGCCGCCAAAGTGGTAGCTCTTAGCCCCGCCCGACCACAGCATCCGCGGCGTGACTGGCCACAAGTCAAGGTAAGGTGCCGCCCTGCGGATCCGCTTTATTACGTCAGGCAGCATCGGAGGCACGTCTTTGCCCCTGACCCTGGCCTCGCCGAAGCCCTCTGAAGTGAGGGTGATCTTGGGTAGCTCATCAGGAGCTGCGGACACCTGGGCGGTGACCCGGACCTTGGGTGATGCCCAGGACGGCAAGTAGCCCAGGCCTACCGTCAACCGGCTCAGGAGCCGATCCGTCACGAAGGCGGCGGCGCGGTGTTGGAGGAAGCCGGGAAGCGCATCGTAGTATGCCTGGTTGAACGGATAGAAGTGAATCTGTGAGACATCGAAGCCTTCGTCGTCCCGGACGATGACCATGTTGAACTGGTTGAGTGTGAACTCGCGCCTTGTACGTGGGTCGGGGGTCGGCTTCATGGACATCATTGGAAGAACGAATTGAGCCGATTCCGAAAGATATACCGGCTGGTCCGATCCGAGCGAGCCCAGGATCAGCCGGGTGGTCCCGACTGCTCCGCAGCCCACGAAGACCCGGTCGGCGGTGAATCGCTGGATCCGGCCGCTGGACAGCTCCCGGGCCTGCACGACGGCCGTGTCGCCCTCCTGGTCAACTCGCACCGCGAGCAGCCCGCTGTGGTAGGCGATCCTCCCGCTGCGCCTGAAGCGATCGAAGCTGTGCGAGGCCGAATAGACTAGCGACCGCGGGCACCCAGTCATGCACAGCCCGCAGGGCTGGCATTCGGGCGCTGAGAAGGCGAGGCGGGCGCGGCCTATCGTTATTCCCGTGGAGCGCACTCGATCGCGGTGCCGGTCGTAGTTGGCCAGGACCATCTGCGTCCGCGGCGCCAGCGGCGGAAGCGGGTCCGGGGATCCGATGAGCGGGAACCACTCCTCGAGATCGTCGGACTCTCCAGCGAAAGGAATGTGACCCAGGATCGTCCGATAGTGCTCTTCCATATCCGAGAAGTCGAACGGCCATCCCTTGAACGAGGCGGCGCTGAAGGGCATGATCTGGGCTCCCCAGACGTTGCTGAACCCCCCGTAGGCGCTTGATATGACAGCTGAGTTGACTCTACCCTCGGAGTGGACGCCGTCGAGCTGGCCCTTGTTGACAAACGGGAAATCGGATCCGTAGCTTCTCTTTTCAGGCAGCGAATCGGACCGGATCCGCTTGGGTTGCAGGCTGACCCCGCGGACGTCCTCCTCATCCCAGTTGTCGACACGCAGCTTGGACATCCTGGAGATTACCTCTTGCGTCTCCGCGTCAAGCACGGTGCCCGGATCGAACACGGTTACCTTCTCGTCCGGTTTATCGGACAGCGCCAACACGGCGGCGGCTGCAGCCGGACCCGAACCAATGATTATCGAAGACGGCATCTACTTGCCGCGCCCATCGCCTTGCGCGGCTGTGTCCAGTATCTGCTTGGTTGCCTGTTGGCGCCGCCGGCGCAAGCGCCGCACCAGCTCGATCCGGCCGGCGACGTGGCCTACCGCGGCCAGCCCCACGCCAGCGACTATCGCCGCGGACCGGGCCAGCCCGTGGGCGTCACCCTTGGCCGCCTGCAAAATCTCCCGCGGTAGGCCCTTGGTCAGCGCGTACCAGGCGAAGCGGGCCTCTGCACCCAGTGTGGCCGCGTCGCCCATCTGGGCAAAGGCCTCGACCTTCCCCTTGTTGACGAACAGGCAGCGGCGCCAGAAGTACCTCCAGGTCGGCCGTGAGGCGGGCACGAAGTGGCGAACGGTCGCCGCTGGTTCGTAGATGACTGCCTCACTGCCCCTGAGGTGCGCCACGCGGTGACACATGTCCATGTCGTCGTGACGGTCGGAGTGGAACCCTCCCACCTGCTCGAGGAGGGTCCGCCGCACCGACATGTTGGCTCCTATGAGGTGAGCCAAAGGACCTCGGCTGGTCGGAAGGCCGTCATAAGCGCATCCGAACACCCAGTCGAACTGCACAGGAAACCAGGCCGGGCGGCTCGTCTCGAAAACCGGTATGGGGCGCCCGCCGACGGCGCCGATGCGCTTATCCCGGTAGGGTTCGATGAGAATCTCGAGCCAGTCCCTGTCGGCCGCCGCATCGTCGTCCAGGAACGCCAGGATCTCTCCAGTGGCTGTCTCGGCTGCCGTGTTTCGGGCCGCCCCCAGGTGCCCGTCATACTTGTTCTGGATCACCCGTATCGGAGGGGCGGATGCTGCGAAGTCAGCCCAGTGCGCGGCACAACGGTGGAACAGGGGCTGGTCGACAGATACGATGATCTCGCGGGGTTGCAAGGTCTGCTCCTGAACCGAGGCCACCGACTGAAGCAACAGCTCCCATCTGTCCTCGGAGTAGGCACAGATAATCACTGAGATCGTAGGGGGCGGCTGCCGGCATTCGCTGCTGACGCCATCCTCGGGCTGCCCGGTTTTGGATCCAGGCTGACCGGTTGTGGCAACGGCAACGTCATGACCGCGGCGGGCGAGACCGATAGTTAGGTTGCGGACGTGGCCCCGCTGGCCAACGCCAATCGACATATAGGATTGCGCAAGCATCAGAATACGCATCTAGGAATTCTCCCGACTTGAGCTGCCAATGTCTGTCCAAACTCTTTGATAGACGTGCGATGGTCTTGGTTTTTGAAACGCAGGCTTCCACGCGGGATTCGGCCTACCCGGAAGCCGGTTTTCAGCATAAAAAGTTACCAACCAGGGCCGAGGTTTGCGCCATCGTAGGCTTGCTTCCGTCGAGCGACCCGATCACCGGCTGGAGAAGGTGCGGACCACATTGGCGCCCATCGCCACCGCGTCGTCGAGCACGCGGGTGACCTCAGCCTGCAACCGGTAGGTCAGATAGTGGTTGTTTACGCCGGTCACGAAGAACGGCCTGCCGTCCAACGCAAAGTTCGTTCCGGAAGTCTTGATGAGGGATGTTGCCGACGGATCGTCCGCGGCGCTCGCGACTGCCGGAACGGACAGCAACGCGGACACCAGCACCCGCAGTCCGGCGTTCCGCAGCCCATTTTTCACTCGTTGCCAGTCGATGATCATCCTGGCATTTGGCTCTCGCCGGCCACAGGGTGCAATGGCCCGTAAGGATTACCTCCTCTGACCTCACACAGCCACGGCGTCGTTCGGGCATAGTGGTGCTTAGCCGTTTCCAGTCGCTCGAGTATGGACCCGTGCTCAGGCATCTCCCAATCAAGTGTTCGGCTCCCGACATGGCGAGTCCCCGCAACCATGGTGGGTGGAAACCATCCTCGCGCTGCGGCTTTCTATCTGCCGCCCTTGGCTCGCGTGCCTGCGGCGGAATCCAGGGTAGGCGGATCGCCTGAGGTGGTTCTCGTGGAAGCTGTAAGCTGGCTTTTTGAAATCGGCCGTGAGAACAACAATGCGCATTTGCCTGAGTCTCGATTCGTCCCGGCTGCTGCGGTGGCACCTCTGGCTGGCAGAAGCGCTCGCTGAAGTGCCCGGCAACGAAGTCTTCTGCGCTTTGGCGGCCGGTCGCTGCCCGCTGCCGATAATCTGCCGTCTGCTGCTGGAACTCGAACAACTGGTCTGTGGCTTTCGCGGGAACGGCGCCATCGACCCCGTCCAGGCGGCGCTGCGGTGCCTGCCGCCGCCTCCGGCCGACCAAGTGGATGTGGTGATCGATTTGAGCGGCGCAGAATCGCTCCCGGCGGGGCGGCGCGTGCTCACCCCGGTCTTCAACGGCGCACCCGGCGAGATCGGAGTTGTGGCGGCCTGGGTGAATCATCAGGATCTTCTCGTCCACCTGCATGACACGGCGCGCCCGTTGCGGCCGTGGACGGCGCGTCCGGCCAGTGCAGACCGTGAATTATTGGCAGCGAGGCTCGACAGCGCCCTTTCCTGCGCTGTGCCGCTGATCCTCAAAGCCCTGTGCGAGGAAAGCGGTTCAACTGCGTCCGGTATCCGCGGTCCGCGGACGGCAGTGCCCTCGTTTGGCGCGCTTTCGGCGCTTGCAAGGGCGAGCGGCACGGTTGCATCGAAGGCGATCGGGCTTTTGGACGTCCTGGCGAGGGGCGGCAGGATGTGGGGGATTGGCTGGCGCTTCGATGAATCGGCGAGCCTGCTCGACAAAGGCGAAGCAGCCTTCCGGGTGCTCACCGGAAATGCCGACAGCTACCTTGCCGACCCGTTCCCGTTCCGGCACCAGGGGCAGAATTTCATCTTTGTCGAACAGTACCTCTACTCGAAGAACCGGGGGTGCATTGCGGTCGTGGCAGTGAACCGGGACGGGACAGCCGGCGCATCCCGGATCGTCGTAGAGGAACCGCATCACCTCTCGTACCCGTTCGTGTTCGAGCAGGATGGGCAGATCTGGATGATCCCCGAATCGGGGGCGGCCAAGAATGTCAGCCTCTACAGGGCAGTGGAATTCCCTTACCGGTGGACGCGGGAGGCCTGTCTCATGGAAGGCATTGAGGGCTACGATACCACGCCGCTCTGCCATGAGGGCGGCTTTTGGTTTTTCGTCAGCCCAAGGCTTTGGAGGTCCACATCCTGGGATCTTCTCAGCCTCTACCGTGCCGAGAGCCTGACTGGGTCCTGGACGCCCCATGCCGCCAACCCCGTCCTGCTCGATGCAAGGCTCAGCCGTCCCGCAGGCGCCGTCATCCGACATGGCGGACGCACGCTACGCCCGGTCCAAGACTGCGCGCGCGGTTATGGCGGCGCGGTGACGTTCTGCCAGATTGATGCGCTCGGCGCGTCGGAGTTTGCCCAGACCCCGGTCGGTCGCATTTGGTCCGGAGCGTTGGGGTGTCACACCTACAATCGCCGGTCTGGCCTGGAGGTGATCGACCTGTTCGGGCATATCCGGGGTTTGCGAGAGGTCACGACCTCGTATCGTGTGCTGATACCCAACGCGCCGGTCTCGGGACCGCGCGGGGTCTCGGGACCGCGTGGGCGGTCGCTCTCTTGGCCGGTTTTGCCCGGGTTAGTTACCCGTAGCCAGGCGGTCGAGCGCAAGGTGCCCCGCCTGCGAAGGGCCGGGCGCGCTCGACCCTTCTCGGGCACAAAATAAGCTCGGAAATCACGGCCGAGTGAAGGAGCGAGCCCACCTGCACTTCGCAGCTTCTGGCCAGTGGCAAGTCAGCGTTGCGCTGGACGTTCATTTCTTCGCGCCGGCGAGCTTCGCTGCCTTCTGCACGGTTCGCTCAATAGAAAGTGTCGCTGTGAGCTAGTCCCAGCCGCGGGTCGATGAATGTCCTCGCTGGGGTTGAAGGTGGACCCAGAGGTCTAAAACGGGTTTGGCAACGCTGCCAACACAGCTGCTGAAGGTGATCGGTGCCGCTGCCGTACTATCCGCGCTGGTCGTATGGCTGGAAATAACCTGTAGGGATACCCCAAAAGAGCTAATCATCTATTTGCTTTTCATAACCATCTATCGTCCTTCCATTTCAGATCTGCATCAGTAATCGTCGCATCACAACCCAATATTAGGGGGCGACAAGCTTGCCAATCCTCTTTCATTTCATCTTCATTTCATAATGGCCGGGAGTCCGCATATGGTTGGATCAAGCACATCCGTGGATGTGGCGGTCATTGGAGCTGGCCGCCGCGGCTTGTCGCTGGCCGCGCATTTGCGTGCGCGATATGTGGAGCACCGGATTTTCGGGGAGCTCATGGGGTCATGGAAGCACAATATGCTCCCCGGATGGGTCCCATCGTACGACCTCAAAGCGCTGCCATGAACGCCCGTCTCTCCGGCATTCTCGCCCCCGTCGGTGCCACATCGCCGCCTGACCCGTTAAATGTCGCGCTGCGGGGATCACTGACTCTGCCCCGAGTCAGCTTCGTCGTCCCGACGCTCAATGAAGCCGAGAACCTCCCGTGGCTTCTGCCGCGCATCCCCAACTGGGCGCATGAGATCATTATCGTAGATGGTCGTTCGACTGACGATACGGTCGCGGTCGCGCGCCGCCTGCGAGAGGACGTGAAGGTCGTGATGGAGCCCCGGCGGGGCAAGGGCGCTGCACTGCAAGCGGGATTCCTGGCCGCCACAGGCGAAATCATCGTCATGCTGGATGCTGACGGCTCCATGGTGCCGGAGGAGGCGATCGTCTTTGTCAGTGCGCTGATGGCCGGCGCGGATCTCGTTAAGGGTTCACGCTTTATCCAGGGCGCCGGCACCGACGACATGTCGCTGTTCCGGATGTTCGGCAATAAGGGGCTGACCCTGTTCGTGCGGCTGCTCTATGGCGGTTGGTTCTCCGATCTATGCTACGGATACATAGCCTTCTGGACCAAGCACGTCGCCACGCTGGACTGCGATTGCGATGGGTTCGAGATCGAGACCCTCATCAACGTGCGGGCCTTGAAGAACCACCTCAATATCGTCGAGGTGGCGAGTTTCGAGGCTCCGCGCATCAGCGGCGTGAGCCATCTGCGCGCCATGCCGGACGGCTGGCGCGTCCTGAAAACCATCCTGCGCGAGAGGGTGCACCAACAGCGCAGGCGGAGCGCGACAGCCTGTGTTGTCGGTGGACAGACCTGATGCGAATCCTGATGGTTGCCGCTCGCTGCTACCCCCTCATAGGTGGCATCGAAACTCACATCCAGGAAGTCGGTCCCCGCTTGGTGGCGCGTGGCCACGCCGTCGACGTGCTCACTACCGATCCCTCGGGGGAGTTGCCGGCTGAGGAGGAGGTGCGCGGTATGCGCGTGCAGCGCGTGCCGGCCTGGCCGAGGGAGCTGGACCTCTATGTTGCGCCCGGCATTTATACCGCGATCCGGCGCGGGGCATGGGATCTGATCCATTTCCAAGGTTACAACAGCTTCGTGGCGCCGATCGGGCTGCTCGCGACCCTTCGCGGGGACCTGCCGTTCATCCTGACCTTCCACAGCGGCGGGCATTCCTCCCGGCTGCGCAATGCCGTGCGCGGCACACAGCACGCGCTGCTTCGACCGCTGGTGGCCCGCGCCGCGCGGCTGATCGGCGTCTCCGAATTCGAGGCCAGCTTCTTCAGCGCCAGAATGCGCGTGCCGCGCGAACGGTTTGTCGTCATCCCGAACGGCGCTGCGATGCCGGCTCCGAGCCCCGGCATCAAGGTCGATCCGCATCTGATCGTCTCGGGCGGCAGGCTGGAGCGCTACAAGGGCCATCACCGGGCGATCGCGGCCTTGCCCGAACTGATCCGCCGGGTACCGGACGTGCGACTGCACATCGTTGGAACAGGCCCGTACGAGGGAGAATTGCGGCGCCTCGTCGCGACGCTCGGCCTCGAGAAGCGGGTCACCATTGCGGGCATCCCCGGATCCGAGCGGCAGAAAATGGCAGACCTGCTGGCGAGCGCCGCGCTATTCGTGCTGTTCAGCGAATACGAAGCCCATCCGATCGCTGTGATGGAAGCCCTGTCGCTGCGCCGTCCGGTCCTCGTCAGCGACACGTCCGGTCTGCGGGAGCTGGCCGCCAATGGCCTGTGCCGGGCGATTCCGCCCAACGCCGGTCCTGGAGAGCTGGCCGCCGCCATGGCCCAGGAACTGGAGGCGCATCGGAACGTCCCGGATTTGGCCCTGCCGGACTGGGATGCCTGCGCGCATGCGCTGAACCACGTTTATTATGATGTTCTCGGCAGCCGATCCATGCTCCGCTTGGGCCCCGGCGGCGTGACATCGTGGCCTCCTGCGACGAGGGCATGATGCTGATGATGCCGGCTCATTTCAGCGCGGGAACCAGGATCAACCCGCTTCAGGCCGGGATACGATTCGTCTCGGCCGTTGTCGGTCCCGACCTTCGCGACGGCAGCGCCGATGCCCCGTCGCAACGCGCCAATTCCGGATGGATTGCGGTTCTATGCCTGACGATCGCCGCGGCTCTACTCCTGGTCGTGGCCGGTCACGCGGCCGGGCGCCGCGGCTATGACGTGGCGCCGCCGCTCTTCTGGTCCGGTGTCGTTCTCCTGGTCGCTCCGACCAGCCTTCGCATCGCCTGGCCGACAACAGCCCGGGGTGAGCGCCTGTTCCTCCTGTTGCTGCTTGCCGAAGCCCTGTTCTATTGCAAGAACGTCTATTCCCCGACGAGCTTCAGCGGTTACGACGAGGTCTTGCACTGGATCGCGGCCCAGGATCTCATCACGGCCCGCCGGCTGTTCCTGTCCAACCCGCTTTTCCCGATCGGGCCAACCTATCCCGCCCTGGAAATCCTGACGACGGCGATCGTCGATCTGACGGGACTGCCCTTGTTTGTGGCGGGGACGCTCTTGTTGGCCATCCTCAAGGGCACGTTCATCGGTGCCCTGTTTCTGTTCCTCGAAAGCATCGCTGGGTCGCCGCGTATCTCGGCCCTCGCCTGTCTGGCCTATATGGGCTGCTCAACCTTCTTCCTGTTCGATTCGATGTTCTCCTACGAGAGCCTCGGTATCGTGCTATGCGTGCTGACCTTCGCGGTCGAAGCAGCGTCCAAGGATCTCGTCGGGCGACCGAGGCTGAAGTCGTTCGGGCTGATTGCCTTGCTGTTGGCAAGCCTCGCGGTCACGCATCACCTCTCTGCCGCCTTCGCCGCCATCTATTTCGGAGCGCTGGCGGCGCTCGAGACGTTGCGCCGGCACGATCCCCTGCGGATCAAGACCAGCACTGCCGTGGGCCTCGCGGCGATCCTCGCCATAGCCCTGCCGTCCCTGTGGGTGCAGGCCCGTGGCATCCCTCTCACAGGCTATCTCGGCCCGGTGATCGAGTCCGGTCTCGACACATTGCTCCGGAACATCCTGGGCGCGCCCACCCCGCGGTCGGAGCACCTCGGAGCGCCGGACAAGGCGCTCTACATGCGGCTGACCACCTTGCTGGCGCTCCTGCTGGTGGCCCTCGGACTGGCAACGGGATTCTTTCGGTCGCTGGCCATGGCAGCGCCGAGTGGTGCGCGGTCCGGTTGGCGTCCGATCCAGGACATTCTTAAACGCCGCTGGCGCGATAGCCGCCTCGTGCTCCTCAGCTTGCTGGCCTTCGGGCTCCCAGTCTCGGTGGCCTTCCGACTGACCGTCGCCGGATGGGAAGTCGGCAACCGCATGGGAACGTTCGTGTTCATCGCCGTCGGGCTGGTCGTCGCGGTGAGCATCGTCCACTTCTGGCAGGGCCGCACGCCACGCGGGTGGCGCCGCATCGCACCGGCCGTTGCTCTGGTGATCATCGTCCTGGGCGGCGTCACGAGCTCTTCGATTAATCCGATCCATGGGCGCTACAGGGTGGCCGCGGATCACGAATCCATCGAGCCGATGGGGATCGAAACGGCACGCTGGGCCAAGGAATGGCTCGGTGCTGGCAACCGCTTCACCACCGACCGCATCAACCGCCTTCTGCTTGCGGGCTACGGCCGGCAGGACGTTAGGGTCACCATCGTCGAAGGCGTCGATCCCGCGCGAATTTTCGAGGCCGAGACATTGGGGCCCGACGAGTTTTGGGCCTTGGCGCGAAGCAACATCGATTTCCTGCTGATTGACCTGCGCCTGACTACGGCTCCGCCGGTGCTCGGCTTTTACTTCCAGCCGTGGGAAGCGCGGCAGGGAGCGCCGCTCTCGGGCGCAGCGCTGCTCAAGTTCAATGACGTCAAGGGCGTCACCCGCATCTACGACAACGGCTGGATCGTCATCTATGACGTGAGGGGATTGCATGAGATTTTGTAGCAAGTGGGACCTTCTGGCCGCGTGCCTGTGGGCGGGGGCCGCGGTGGCGGCCGTTGCGGTCAGCGACAGCTTGCTCCTCCGTACTGCCCTGGGCGCGCCCATGGTGTTCCTCGTCTCGGGCCACACGGTGCTGCGGGCCATTGGCGTCAGGACAACCTCCGCGTTGGAACACTTCGTCTACGCGGTCGGAGCAAGCCTGGCCGCCAGCATCGCCGGGGGCTTTGCCCTGAACGCCGCAGGCTTCCTTACGCCGCTCGGCTGGGCGGTGTGGTTCTGGGCGGTGACGGCCGCCGCGGCACTGGTGGCCGCCGGCCGCCGCGACACTCCCGATCTGCCAGCCTGGCCGGCTCCGGCGCGGGTCCGGCTCTGGCAGGGGGCTGCGCTCATGCTAGCGCTGCTTGTAGCGACCGGAGCCTATGCGTTGGCCGTCCGAGACGAAGCGGCCTACCGGGAATTCAAATACACCGCGTTCTGGTTGTTGCCGTCGGCCGGTGGCGAGTCCGGCCGGATCACCGTCGGCATCAGGAGCGCCGAGACTCGACCTCAGCGATTCGACCTGGAAATCACCCTCGATGGGCAGCCGTTCGCCGTTTTCCGATCGCTCACCATCGCGCCGGGCGACACTTGGGCGCGGGAAATCCCGGTGCCCGTCTTGGCAACTCGCCAGACGGCCGAGGCGCGGCTTTATCGACCGGAAGACAACCGGCTCTATCGCAGCGTTTCGACGCTTGTGCCGCGGATCTAAAACGAGGCTGTACCATGCGCATCCTGCTGCTATCGCAGTTCTATCCTCCGGTGATCGGGGGAGAGGAGCGGCACGTCCGCAACCTCGGCGCGGCGTTGGTGGAGCGGGGCCATCATGTCAGCGTCGGGACCTTGATGCATCCCGGATCGCCCGCAACCGAGCTGGACGGCGCGGTTCGCGTGCACCGCTTGCGCGGCACGCTCCAGCGTCTGTCAGGCCTCCACACCGATCCCGAGCGCCGCCACGCACCACCTTTCCCGGATCCCGAACTGGTGCTAGCCCTGAAGCGGCTGGTCGCTCAGGAGAGGCCGGACATCGTCCACGCCCACAACTGGATCTACGCGTCCTTCCTGCCGGTCAAAGTTCTCAGTGGGGCACGCCTCGTGGTCACTCTGCACGACTACGGCCTTGTCTGCGCCAAGAAGAACTTCATGCACTTGGGGACCCATCTCTGCAGTGGCCCAGCACCGGCCAAGTGCTTACCTTGCGCCACCGGGCATTACGGAGCCGTGAAGGCAGCCGCGACCACCTTGGGCAACTGGGCTTCGAGCTTCGGCGCTCGGCGCGCTGTGGACCGCTTCATCGCGGTGAGCCACGCGGTGGCCAGCCACACCGGCCTCACCCAAGGCCGCGCCCCCTACGAGGTCATTCCCAACTTCGTGCCCGACAATGTCGAGGTACTTGGCCCGGAAGATCCCTGCCTGCGGGAGCTACCTGGGCATGGATTCATCCTGTTCGTCGGCGACATGGCGCGCCTCAAGGGCATTGACGTTCTCCTGCAAGCCTATGCCGGCCTGGAGCGGGCGCCGCAGCTGGTCCTGATCGGGCGCCGGGCCGCCGATACACCAACCGAGTTTCCGCCGAACGTCCGCGTCTTCGGTACGTGGCCGCATTCCGCCATCATGCATGCATGGCGGCGCTCACTGTTCGGCGTGCTACCATCGGTGGGACCTGAAGCCTGCGCGACGGTCATCATGGAAGCCATGGCTTCCGGCAAGGCAGTCATCGCAACCGATGTCGGCGGCATGCCGGATATCGTCGATCATGGGGAAACAGGGCTTCTCGTGCCGCCCGGCGACGCGCACGCCCTCGCCCACGCAATGCAGACACTTCTGGATGACCGCGCCTTGCTGGCCCGCCTGGAGACGACAAGCCTCGCCAGGGTTGGATGCCTCAAGGCCGGAGCGGTCGTGACCCGGATCGAGCAGGTCTACCGGGACGTCCTGCGCCCAGCCGCCAGCAGGCCTGCGGTGCCGGCAAACCAAGGTTCGGGAGAGCCGTCATGCCGGTAGACCCCGCCGGGACGGCCATTATTCGCCTGCGCCGGGAGCTTCGAAAGAGCGCCGCGTTCGTCATGAATTCCGGCGCTCTGGCGATCGGAACGACTGCAACGGCCGGTCTCGGGTTTGTCTATTGGTGGCTCGCGGCCCGGCTGTTTCCGCCTGAGGTGATCGGCAACGTCTCCGCCCTCCTGTCCGTGATGGCGCTCATCGGCCTGCTGGGGGACGCCGGGCTGGGGACGTTGCTGATGGGTGAAATCGTCCGGCATCCCGGCAAGGAGCGCGGCCTCGTGGCCGCTGCAGCGTGCGTCGGGGTGGCGCTGGCGGTCGGCCTGGCCTTGTTGTTTGTCTTCGGGGAGGCGTACCTCAACAGCCCGACCGGGCCGATCGACGGCTTGTTCGTGGGCGCTACCTTCGTCCTCGGCTGCGGCCTGACCGTTCTCGGGATCGTGGCCGATACGGCGTTCATGGGCAACCTGCGCAGCACCGGCAAGATGATCCGGCAAGTGCTGTTCTCCACGTTCAAGCTGATGCTGCTCGCCGCGGCCGCCGGCTACGCCTCCAATGCCGCGCTTCTTCTGACCTGGGTGGCCGGCTTGCTGGCGGCCTGTATCGGCGTCGATCTCTTGACCCGGGGCGGCGCGCGTCGCCTCTTTGGGACCCCCGATTTCCAGCTGCTCCATGCGCTCCGACGCAAGGTGTTCGACCACTACGCGCTCGATGTAGCTTTGCAGGCCCCGGGCACCATCATGCCCTACCTTGTGCTGGTTCTCCTGTCGCCGACCACCAATGCCGCCTTCATGCCGTTGTGGATGCTGGTCTCCTTGGCCTCGTTGATTCCCGCAGCCATGGCCACGATCCTATTCCCCGTGGTCAGAACAAGCCCGAAACAATCGAGACGCGACATCCTTATGTCGCTGACGGCGTCATTGCTCTTCTCGCTGGTCTGCGCCGTCTTCGTCTTCACCTATTCGCAGGAGATCCTTGCGGTCTTCAATCCGGCCTATCCTGAGATCGCCGGTTCGAGCCTGCGCTTCCTCGGCTTCAGCCTGTTGGGATCAACGCTCAAATTTCATGCCTGCACGCTGGCGCGGCTGGGCGACAGGATGCGCAAGGCATCTCGCTGGTTCGCGCTGGGCGGGTTGCTGGAGCTGTGCCTCGTGATCGCGGGGGCGAAGCTTGGCGGACTTCAAGGCCTGGTCCTGGGCTGGACGCTCGCCGTTAGCATCGAGGGCGTGTGCGCGGCCCTGACTTTGGCCTTCGCGATGAACCTGAATTCCGCCGGCGGTCCTGTGCACGAAGGGCCGCCGGTTGCGTAACCATCTGAGACTTGAGGAGACACCGCTCATGGCGCAACGTTATCGACCGCAATTGGATGGCCTGCGGGTCATCGCGACAAGCGAGAATTCTTTATCGCGCGCGCGTACTGCGCCACGCTACCCCCATCGCGGCGACTCGACCGCGATCGGAAGCAATGTTGCTTACAGGCTCGGCAAGTTGAGAGACCTGGGACTGCTACAGGGAGTCTGGCTCGACTGCGGCTGTGCCGAGGGCGGCTACACCGAGGCCCTGGTCGCCTGGGGTGCCCAGAAAGTCATTGGTGTCGATCCTGAACGATCGAGGATCGACGAGGCCATCGCTCGCAAGCTGGTGAATGATGAGAAGCTTAATCGGCGGCCAGATGCGATCGAATACCACTGCTGCACCGACGACTTCCCATTACCGGATGCGTCCGTTGATGCGACACTGTTGAATGAGGTTCTTGAGCACGTCGCCAATGAGGCGGCCACGCTGCGCGAAATTTGGCGAGTCCTGCGGCCCGGCGGTCATCTGGTCGTGATGAGTCCAAATCGCTGGTTTCCATTCGAGGGCCATGGGATGCGGTTTCTGGGCCGCAATTTCGGTTTCCCTATCCCACTGCTTCCTTGGCTGCCGAGTTCGTGGTCGGCTCGCGTTATGGCGGCACGGAACTACTGGCCGCATGAATTGCGGAATATTGTGGCTGCGGCGGGCTTCGAGATACAGAAGGTCGACTATGTGCTGCCGGTGTTGGAGCGTTATCAATGGCTGCCGGCTAGCGTGATACCGACCTACCGGCGGCTCATGCCACGGATCGAAAAAACGGCTTTGCGGAAATTCGGCGTTTCAACCCTGGTCGTAGCGACCCGCCCCGTCGGCCACACTTAACTGGCCAGCTTCGGAGACCAGTGCTCCACTCCGCCGAGCCATGACGAATTGTATTCGAGTTGAAACGAACTGGAGAGCCGGACGGTTGGCGCGGTGGGATGCTGCGCATCAGGCTCACGACATCGACGCGACCACCTCCAGCATCACCTCCGTCGCGCCGCCGCCGATGGATAGGACGCGGGCGTCACGCGCTATGCGCTCGATCGGGCTCTCGCGCATGAGGCCCATAGCGCCGTGGAACTGCACGCACGTATACGTGACCTCGTTGACGAGTTCGCCGCAGATGGCCTTCACCATCGAGACCTCGCGCAGGCAATCTTCGTCCGCCGCCATGCGCCAAGCGGTGGCATAGAGAAACTGGCGGCCTGCCTCCACCTTCGCAGAGAGCATCGCGAGACGTTCACGGATCGCCTGCATGTCCCATAGGACGCCTCCGAATGCGCGGCGAGCTTTCACCCAGGCGAGGGTCATATCGATCGCCGCCTCGGCCGCCCCTATCGCCATGCCGGCGAGGACAAGGCGCTCGTTCTGGAAGTTGCGCATGATGGAGTAGAAGCCCTGTCCCTCCGCGCCGAGCACGTTCTCGGCGGGGATGCGGCAACCGTCGAAGACGAGCTCCGCCGTATCGGAGGAGCGCCAGCCGTGCTTGTCCAGCTCGCGGGCGACGCTGAAGCCTGGCGTGCCCTTCTCGACGAGGAACATCGTGATCCCGTGGCTTCCTGCCGAGGGATCGGTCTTGGCGGCGACGCAGTAGAGATCCGCGTGGACGCCGTTCGTGATGTAGAGCTTCGTGCCGTCGAGGACGTAAGAGTCGCCCTCTCGGCGGGCGCGCGTGCGGATCGCCTTCACGTCCGAGCCCGTATCCGGCTCCGTGATGGCGACCGCGGTGATCACCTCGCCGCTGATAATGCCCGGCATCCAGCGGGCCCGCTGGGCTTTGGTCCCGTCGTGAAAGACATGCACGGAAGCCATGTCGGTATGGACCAGCGTCGCGCTTGCGACGCCGCCATAAGTCGAGCGCCCGAGCTCCTCGGCGAAGATCGTCGATGCGACCGCGTCCATCTCGGAACCACCGTACTCGGCCGGGTAGCGGATGCCGAAGAAGCCGAGTTCACCCATGCGGCGCAGGATCGGACGGGGAATGAACCCGTCCTCCTCCCAGCGATCCGCACGCGGCTTGATCTCCTCCTCGACGAACCGGCGCACCTGGTCGCGTAAGAGCTCATATTCCCCCGCCGCCCAAGGCAGCCCCGATCCTCGCGCCGGTACCCAAGCTTTGTCCATCATCTTCATCCGCTCTGCTCTGCAGTCCAACGCAAAAGCTTCCGTCCAGATTGGTACCCAAAGGCCATTCGGAGGCCTTGCGGAAAGCTAGAGTTCGATTTCCTCTCTCGGTCCTTCCGAGACTGAAGGGGCTCCGGAATCGGCCACCCAGAGCATTCCGTCGATCACTTCCGCCAGTCCGGCCACTGTCGGGCGCTCGAAAAGGTTGCGAAGCTGCACGTCGACGCCGAAGCTCTGCCGCATGCGCGACACTGCCCGCATCACCAGCAGCGAGTGCCCACCCAGGCCGAAGAAGTTGTCGTCACGGCCGATCGACTCGACCTTGAGGAGATCGCACCACAGCGCGGCCAGCGTCTTCTCGGTCGCCGTCGAGGGGGCGACGAAGTCTTGTGCAGGCTGGATGTTTTCCGCCGTCGGCTCGGGAAGCGCAGAGCGGTCGATCTTGCCGTTGGACGTGAGTGGCATCCGTTCGAGGCGAACATACTGCGTCGGAATCATGGACTCCAAGAGTTCTTCGGCGAGGTGGGTGCGCAGGTCCGCCACGGTCAGGGGTTTGGACGAGACATAGTAGGCCACAAGTCGTGCGATGCCGTCTTCGGCCGCTGGCGGTTCGACATAGCCGATTTGGGCCATGATCTCCTTGATGCGGGATAGGTCCAGCTCGTCGTTGAGTTCGTCAATGGCTTCATCGCGCGTCTTCTGGCCGAGACGCACATCCCAGCTGTAGGGAAGGGCGTAGTTGTGATGTCCCCGCTGCTTCTTATGAACGTAGATGCCGACATCGTTGATGAGACAGTTCGTGGAGCGTCCTGTATCCGCAGGCCGATCCCATCCCGCCTGCGTCTTCAGGAAATCGAGCATGTCCTCAAGAGGGACGCTCCAGTAGCGGTAGAAGTCGATGAACTTCACTTCCTCGAATACTGAGTCGTTCCGGAAGGCATCCACGTCGAGATAGCGCGACACAGCATCCTCGCGGCGGTGATACTCCTTGCGCGCCTCGGCGATGAGCGCGTCCAGACGGGCCGGATCGTAGTCGTCCCGCTTGAAGACCTCCTCGGTCAGGCGCGTCTCAAAGAACTGGCCGCGGGACAACCCAGTCACGATGTACCCGATCCCTCGTTCGCGGGCGACGTTCGTGGCCAGGGTGTAGATCGTCTTGAAGCAGCCGTTGCAGACGTTCGCGAACCGTTTCAGGCTGTCGACGAAGATCTCGTTCATATGCGGCGTGCTTCCCCAGTGGTGATCCACGCCGAGGGAGTTCACGAGCCGCCTGATATTGGCCTTGGCTCCTTCCGAAATGAAACCGTTGTCAAGGGTGAAGGTAAGCGGCTTCACCCCCATGGCGACGAGCTTGCACAGCATAAAACTGCTGTCTTTGCCGCCGCTCAACAGCACGATACAGTCGTAAGGTCCCTTCCGGTTAGCCTGCATCTCCGCGATGAGAACCTGGAGGTCATCCGATGTCTTGAAATAGGTCTGCGCCTTGTCGACATAGGTGTCGAAGGCCCGGCACAGATTGCAGACGCCTGCCGCATCGAACGTCGTGCCGGGCAGGCCGGACGCAACACCGCACCGTTCGCAATAACGCACTTGTGTCTCTGGTTTCGCCACCGAGGTGGCGATGGCAGCGACAGCGCATTCCTGAACGTGCGGGTGCTGCAGAAGCCGGGCTTCGATCTCGCCCAGCTCGATACGCGCGCCACCAACCTTCACCTGGTGATCGGCGCGGCCGAGAAAGTCCAGGCGCCCTTCCGAGTTCCAGCGGGCGAGATCGCCCGTCTTGTACAGCCGCAGCTTCGAAAACCCATCTCGGGGATCGATCGCCGTGAGGAAACGCTCGTCGGTCAGGTCAGGGCGATTGAAATAGCCTCTCGCGAGACCGTCGCCGGCAATGAACATCTCACCGATGATGCCGGGGGCGGTGGGCTGATGTGCCTTATTGAGGACGTAGATGCCCGCATTGGCGGCCGGAACCCCGATCGGCACCGATGCGGATTGATCCCGGTCAATGTCGAAACGGTGAATCATGCAGCCCACAGTGGCTTCGGTTGGTCCGTACTCGTTGTAGATCTCGATAGGGTGGGGGATGGCTTTCGTGATATCGCGAGCCAACTCGGTCTTGAAGTCCTCGCCACCCACGATGAACTTGCGCAGCCTTGAGGTCTCAAGATTGCGGTCGCGGATCATCGCGAGATGCGCCGGCGTCAGCTTCATGACATCGACGGCATTGTCGTCGATGACCTTGAGCACGACCATGCTCTGGACTCCGGGATCACCAAGATAGACCACGATGCGGCCGCCGGTGATGAGTGACGTGAAGAGCGTCGTGACGGTCAGATCGAAGGCGAGGGATGAGAAAAGGGGCCATGCGAGACGTTCGCCGCAACTGTACACCCGAGCGGCCCACCCGATGTAGTTCACCAGATTCCGGTGCTCGATCACGACGCCCTTGGGCGTGCCGGTCGAGCCGGAGGTGAAGATGATATAGGCGGCGCCGTCCGGAGTGGCAGCGGACGGTCGGGCCGAGTCCGGCTGATGTAAAATCGACCCGAAATCGGCGTCGAGCACGAAAATGTCGGCAAAGTTCGGGGAAATGACGGATTGCAGGCGCGCCTGAGTGATCGCCACCGGCGCCCGCCCGTCGGTCCCGTTGGCAATGTCCTTCAGGATTGTTGCCAGACGCCCCTTCGGCGTTGCCGCATCCACCGGCACATAGGCTGCGCCGGACTTCAGGACGCCTAAGATCGCGACGACGACTTCAATGGAGTGCTCCATGAACACAACGGCAATCCGACCCGGCCCCACGCCGGTCGATGTCAGATGCATGGCCATCTGGTTGGAGCGTTCGTTGAGCTGCTGGTACGTCAGCGTTGCATCGCCGAAGCGGATCGCTTCAGCGTCAGGACTACGCGTCGCCTGGTCGCGGAAGAGATCGATGATTGTCCTGTCCGACGGGTAGGGCGCTGCCGTGGCGTTGTACTCGACAACCAGCGCCTGATGATCGGCATCTTTCAGCAGGGGAAGCATTACGCCCTCCGCCGCGATAGGAAGGACTTCATTCATGAGATACGCTCCCCATTGCGGAAGTCAAAAAAATCAAATCACGTCAATCATTCAGCTTTTTGGGTTGCCCGGCGATAAAGCTCTGCAATGGCAGGCGCGTCCGGTTCCTCCAGCATAAGGGGACCGTTGCAGTCCTCGGGCCCGAAATAAAATTCGGCATGCGGCACCACTCGAAGCCATCGGTGCGGTGCTGCACCCGATCGCAGCCAGGCCTTGTTCGGAAGAAATATGCATACTCGACCCGAATACGGAGTGGGAATGTACCGCCGCAAAGCCGTGATCGCCGTCGATTTGAGTCGAGCTCTGCTCGCCAGCACCGGATCTGTCGTGACAGGCTCTTTGCTTTTGCGAACGAGGGGCACGAGGGCGGCGCGGACGCGCTCGCCGAGATTCCGGAGGCGACTGCCGAAATATCGGAGACGGGCGCCGAATGTCGGCAGCTTCGCCATCTCTCGCAGGCACGAATCGGCGCTCCGCCTGGCATAGAAATACAGCAGACGCGGCAATTCCTTATAGGTGGTGGGGTGAAGAGGGCCAAAGAGCGCTATGCACGGGACCTCCGCTCCGCTTTGACCCAGCATTTTCGCCAGTTCGAAAGCGGTTGCAGCGCCGGAGCAGTAACCGGCGATGATGTACGGACCGGTGGGCTGATATTCGACGATCTGGCGGGCGAAGTACTCGGCGATATCTTCGACGCGGTCCATCGGATCGCTCTGCCCATCGAAGCCAGACGGTTGGAGTGCGTAAAACGGTTGATCGCCGCCCAGGTGCTTCGACAGGTCCGAGAATGAGAACGGCGCCCCGATATGGCCGGGTACGGCGTAAATGGGCGTGCGTGTTCCGCCAGACTGCAGGGGAATGATTGCAGGCTGTTGCCGGGCCGCCGCCGTGGCCATATTCAGAAACGCGATGATCTCGCCCTTCCGGCCCCGCAACTGGTCGCGAAACTCCGCCGTCAGTGCGCCAGCTGGGGCGTTGCACCGCAGCCGGTCGCCCTCTACCCAGATCTTGATGTCCTTGACCGCGAGGTCTGCGAGAAGCTCCGGGAACTGCATCACGTCCGCCGACATAGGTCTTCCGATCACTTTCTTCATGATTCACGACGGAGCCGAAGTGGTTCCCGCGTCCCAGTTTCTCCAGCACGACGGTTTCATCGATGAAACTGCCGCGCTTTCTCCATACGCCCGGGACATGTCAGTGAAGCGCTGTCCCGTGTTCTCAACCGCGACCCACCGCGAAGTGTGGGGAACAAGTCCGGTTCGAATGAACTTGCGTGCAGTCCAATGGAATTGGTTGAGCTCCTCGTTTATCCGCGGTGCATCGTAAGTGAATTATGGCATCGCGGGCACTTCAATTCCGGACTACCACCCAATTCCGGACTACCACGGTCCCGATGTACCCAGGTTTCGGTACGAACCTACGGACAGCCCATTCCCTTTCATCCCAAGAAAGGGATTGCCCTAAGCCGCACCCCAGGGCCTTAGAGATAGCCTCCAGCCGGGTCCAGCGCCGGAGGAAGCCTTCCAGCCGGTCTTTCGGACCAAGGGCGATGTAAGACCCATACTCGGAGGCAGAAAAGCAATGCGCTGCGATCTCGTCCGCTTCGGGCACAGCCAGAACTGCCTCGATGTCCACCCCAACCTCCTGCCTGGTCGAGAGGGCGACGACCGCGACATCTCCGGATCGCGAGACACTGAAGCGCAAATCGCGAGCAGGCATGCGGTGCGAGAGGTGGGGTTTGCCTAGGCGTCCATATTCTAGTTCGATGTCGGACGGCGAGATTCCCAGTTTGGAGGCGAGGACCCGGCGCAGCTGCCCGCGGGTAGCGACATAGCGGCGGCGGTCCCGCTCCAGTCTCAACCCCTCGGCGCGCCGACGTTCCTCTTCGTTGAGGCAAACGCCTATCTCGCGGATGACGTTCTGCTCCGCATCGAGCATGAATGCCAGGATCTCCAAACCATCGTTCTCGAGGACCGGCATTATGATCCCGGGTCTCAGCTCGAGTTTATCCAAGTTTGGAGGGGGCGGTGCCGGCTCCGCAAGAGGCTGACTGACGCCGAATCTGACGGGTCGAATTGATCGATGTCCCGAGACAGCATGAAAATTCCAGCTCGTGCCCAATGCGTCATGGCCCTCGTCCCCGCCCGCGCCACAAAATTGGATAAAGTCGAACTCAGGGCAGCAGTCAGAAGTCATACGTGGATTCCGATCGCTGGGAGCGCTCATGCGCACAAGTGCAATTCTTTCTAATGAACGGCAGCGCCATTCTTGCGGATTTCCCTAGTGAAACAACCGCGTAAGGGCGAAAACAAGGAGCGCCTGGTGGCTATTTCGAGGTATGGATGGGCTACATCAAACGACCCAGACATGCTGCTGCTCCCAAAGGGGTCTGCCGGAGGCGAAACTGCCAACTTTATCTTGCCGGATTGACAATGAACTGGCGCTCCAATGATCTCCTGCTCTGACGAGCAAGGCTGCTGCGCCGGCTTTTGCCAAAAAGCAGTTACCTGGATGCGGAATTACATCAGATCAAAGCAATCTCCGCGCTTCGCTTGTGCGGCTGAGTGGGCGCCTGGGCGATGCGCTTTTGCTGCTGGACGACGGAAGCCTCCCGGCCTGGCCGCGCGGCTTTTATGCCTTATGGAAGACTTGGTTTCTGGGGACGACGCGATAGCGCCGTCGTTAAAGATCCAATTCGGATTACCTCTTCTGAGTAATTGATCGGTTCTCAATAGGTCCGCATCGCCAGTCCCGTTCGAACATCGCCGATTTCGGCTTGGTTTCCACAGCGGGCCCGGCTGGCGTCCTGCTCGGCGGTGGAGGCACGCAGATAGAGTTGGGCGAGGCGGGCGGCGATCTCGACCGTCTTTCCGGCGAGCTTGGATTCGCCGCCCAGCGGGCGACGCGCGCCAGTCCCGCATTGTGGGCGTTACGCAGCCGCTCGGGGACGATCATGACGATCGGTGCCCGATAATCTCCGTAAGATCCCAGCCAAACAGCGCGCCGGCCGCATGGTTGGCGAACCGGATGACACCGTGGACGTCGATGGTGAGGATTGCAACCTGCGTGGCGCCGGCAAAGCCCATCATCGCCCCGCGGGCGATCTCGCTGCAGCGGAGCTCCAACTGCTGGATGACGGATGACGAGCGCCGCGGCCGCTGCGGTGAACCTCGCCCTGCCGGCGGCGGATCTGGTGGACCAAGGGTACTCCTGCACGGGAAGAAAGGCGGCCGAAAGGCGCTTATTCAACCACTTAAAATGGTGGCTACGCGGCTACTTGTAATCTATGGCTCCAGCGGTAGGAGTCGAACCTACAAGCCTTTCGGCGTCGCATTAACCGTGCGGTGCGTCTACCAATTCCGCCACGCTGAAACATAGATTAGGGAGCCCGCCGCGCGAACTGGTGCTCTGATCCCGAATTGAACGGAATACGCGCTGTGCTTATCCGGCACTGCCGATAGTCCAAAGTGGCCAGCACCGACAACGGTCACATCGCATAAAGTAAGCAAATCCAACCTCCCCTTGGTCCTCGCCTGCCGAAGGGCCGAACCCGCCGATCGATTGTGGAAGAGCCTGCCCAATACTTGATACAAAGTGGCGGCTCCTTTTTTCAGTCGACGCTTCAAGCCGCGGCCTGTTTCATGTGAGCAGCAATGGTCCCTAGCACCCGCTTGGCACCGCGCAGCTGTGCCTCGATGCGGCGCTCTGGACTGTCTCTGCCTATTGCGATCCACTTCATGGGATGCTCCGCATTGGCCAGGTGGGACTTGTGCCCGGCGAAGCCTGCCAGAAAATCGTAGCCGCACTCGCCGCGTCCGATGCTGTCCTCAATAGCCAGCACATGGCTGATAAGCCCTGGCTTGAGCCGGCCATCGCGCTCATAAAGAAAGCCGCTTTGATAGTTGAGAACACGGCCGTCACACACGAAATTGTACAGGACCCCGACTGTCTGGTCCCCGGCCAACGTCTGTGAAATGCGGACGGTCCCCGTGGGAACGCCGCGCGCAATGAGCTCCTCGTGAAATCGACGGAAGCTCGGGTTGGCAAAGGCTCCCCTGCGTCCCCATCGCGCCTGATGAAGCTCGGCCAGCAAATCAAACGCGGCGAGCGCCTCCGATGTCACTTCGACAGTCCGGAACGCAACGGGGCCGCGTTCCGCATATAACCGCATGGCACGGCTTACCGCTTGGCGAGTATTGCGGCCTAATGTGGCGCGGTAATTTGCGCCTTTCTGGCGGACTTTGGCGAAATCGATCCACCGTGCCGTATCTTCTGCTTTCACCTCAGTAAGGAGCCCGGCCCGGCCCGCGGTGCGACAAGCGGCCAATTCGAAGTCGGAATCAATTCCGGAGAACACCAGTTGGTCAGAGCGGCGCAAGTGATGCGCCAAGGCCTCGACGCATGCCGCTCGAGTGGCATCGGCCAGGGATCGCTCCGCAAGAATATCGTTATACTCGATGAACAATCGATCGAATCGAACATCTCCGGTTTCATTGAGCAGCCAACGCGCCCGCGCATGCCGCCCGAAACTCCACGCCCTCCGCCGGCAAATAATCGCCAAGCCAACGATCCTGCTTGACGTCCGAGCGACTAGAACATGTGGTTGCGCGCCCCCCGGCAGATGCCGCAGCCAAGTTCCGATCCAGAGCCAGGACAGATAGAATGAGTGCGTTGCTCGCGCTTCGAGCTCATTCCAAGCGGTCTCGAGTGTCGCGATGTCCGGCAAGTCCTCCACGGTAACGTCGATGACCATATCCTGGCGCATGGCTTGTTCTACTGAAGCCACGCGATAGGGTTCCGCACCGATGGCTGAGACACCAAGAGGTCCTGATATACAACCATCTTCCTGATACTTTGCGCATTGCGGCGGGAATGCCAGGAGTATCCTCGCTGCACGCTGCTGTTCGTCCATGGAGCACCCGGGGTTTTCCTGTTTGGAGAAGACTTCATGTCGGGAGGCGCTAAAAGTGAAGACCCTATTCTTGACTACTCACGGAGAGCCTAGTCTGTGCCGGCTGCAGGAGGACGAGCGACCGCTTCACACGGCGCCTTTTAAAGCGGCCGGGACCAGCGAAGGCGTTTCCGAGGCATTGTCTCAAACCGCAGCGGCTCGCGCGCTCATTTATAGCCGAGCAGGCGAATCCCCATCAGATGCCGAAGAACCGAATTCGTAGTGGGTCTCGATCGCCGCCGCCAAACTCCTTGCATGATCATTTCGAGCATGATCCCAATTTTGGCAGGAACGAGCACATTAACGGCCCCATTGCCGAACAGCACAGCCTGCTTTCGAAGGCCAATTCCCGTAAACGCGCGTGACAGCTCACGATAGCTATATTCCTTCAGGTGGAATCCACATGCAACGTTGTCAAAGTATACCGAAATGTCGTGAGGGTCCCGTGACGGCGTTTGGAGTGATGCAATAGTAAGCACCGCCGGGTGAAAGAACACGATAGACCTCGGAAAGCTGCCTTACTGCGTCGTCGGGGTGTAGGTGCTCCATCAACTGATCGCTGAACATAAAATCGAGACTATTATCTGCGAAAGGTAGATGAATACCATCGATCCTAACAAATTGAAAATTGACGGGCTTCTCCCCAGGTGGCAGTAACGCGTCAGTTACGTCGATTGCATTTACTGACGAGCAATGACTGCACATGCTGAGGCTAAGCTTACAATCACCGGCCCCCAATTCGCCGAAACGCGCGCCTTTCTGGATAAGCGTTCTTAAAAGGGTGGTCTGAAGATTGACTATACGATCGTCTCTGTATTCATTTCTATTTTGGGGATGATCTTCAACGGAAGTGAAAAGTTTGCCGTATACTTCAGCATAGAGGCTGAGCCGAGCATCTTGATCTGAATTCAGCAGCTGAGCAGCCAGAGCTTTCTCGATTTGATAGTGCGCAAATATCCGCTCGGGCGTGCGCGCGTCGTGACAAAATTCCGAAATCTTTGACCAATCCCGCTTGATAGGCACCTGTATCCCGTTCGATGTCATCTCACTGCACCTTTGTCAGTGATCCGAACTCCTGAGCGGAGGCGGACATGCTCCTTATGAAGCGGCTCAAGCTGTCGGCGACGGCGAGTGGTCGTTTCGCTTCCCACTTTCGTCCCGACGAGTTCACTACGCAGACCAGCCATGCAGACCAATCTCCTTGCCGGGCATCAATTTCGGACCGATCCTCTATTCCCTCACCACGCGGGAAGGCTCGACATCGTTGGGGTTCGACGCGGCCGGCAAGCTCTCGCCGGTCGGCCACGAGGTCGGGACCGGCGAACCGGCCGGCTCTCTTGGCTCGCTTTCGCCCACGATGATGTTGACGAGGTCACCTGGCTGCAACAGGGTCATCCCGACGGACTCAATGCTGACCGGCCCCGCTGCCGATTGCCGCACGATTTGATAGGTTGCGCTGTTCGCGTCCTTGGCAAACTGGACGCGGGCCACGGGCAATGTGTACAGGACGCCTTCGCTGGCGTTCAACTCGCGCACATTGGCCGCGATCTGGCTCTCCGCGGTCTCGATCTCGATCTCCAGATCGTTCCTGAGGTCGGCCCGGGTCCGCAACACCTCAGACTCCAGCGAAGCGAGGCGCTGCTTGGCGCTTGCGTATTGGTTAAGGGCGTCCTGCCGACGCTGTTCCGCGTCGGACAACTCACTCTGGATCTGATCCATCACCGTCATGCTGAGAACTTTGCGGTCCACGAGCGTGCGCATGCTGTTGACGCGCTCCTGGCGCAGCTTGACGAGTTTGTCGAGCGACTCCGTGCGCCCATAAGCGACAACATCCTGCCTGGCGGCCTCCAGCGCCCGCAGGTTCGCGCGCTCGCGATCCTTGTGCGCCGTGGCGACGGCCTTGCGCCGCTCGCTCTGCTCGTTGACGAGGTTAGCCGCTTCGGTGGCGCCGGCCAGTTCAAGCAACTGGCGCGGGATAGTGGGTGCTGTACCGTCGCGCTCGGCCTTCAGCACTGCCGCGCGCGCGAGCAATTTCAACAAGGCATCGATCGCCCCGCTCCGCTTCTGGGTCTCACGCACGGCTTCGATCTTCTGCCACGGCTCGCTCTCGGCGCGGTCGAGTCCGCCGGCCAGCGCGATCGCGTGCAGGACCGTCATGCCGGCCGCGTATTTGAACGAGCCTGGATTCTTGACCGGCCCCAGTACGTAAATGGGCGGGCGCTCCAGCGGCAGGATGTTGACCAGTCCCTCGCGGCCCACCAGTTGATTGAAGGTTTCCACCAGGTCGGCCTGTACCTGTTGCGTTGACCGGTTGGCGACCGGAATGGAGCCAAGCAAGGGCACGGAAATCGTGCCGTCCTCTTGGACAATATATTCGCCGCTCAGTTCCGGACGCTGCAGGATGCCGTGCAAGGCCGAAGATGCGCCCCCCCACTTGTCTTCCTCGACGTCGACGCGCTCGTAGAATGCGACCTTGAGGCGGTCACCGACGCCAAACAGGGCTCCGGTTGGCATGCCTGGCGCCTTGCTGAGGGTTTTGGGGCGCTCGGCACTGGTGGGAACGGCAGGGACGACGCTCCGCTCGATCAACGCCGCGGCCGATGCATCCGGTCCCGTGCTGAGGGTTTGGGGGGGCTCGGCGCTAGCGGGGACCTCAGGGACGGCGCTCCGTTCGACGAACGTCGCGGCCGACGCATCCGGTCCCGACACGAGCGCACGGGAGGGTTCGGCCGTGGCGTGGCCCGGCTGTTCTTGCCAGCTATCGATAGCAGCAGACACCTTCTGCATCACGGCTCCGGAGACATTCTCGACCCTCTGCACCACGGCTTCGGAGACATCCTGGATCCTCGGCACCACGGTTCCGGAGACATCCTCGACCTTCTGCATCGCGGCGCCGGAGGCGTCCCTGACCTTTTGCATCGCGGCTGCGGAGGCGTCCTTCACCTTCTGCACCACGGCTGCGGAGGCATCTTCGACCTTCTCCATTAGGGCTCCGGAGGTATCCTCGACCTTCTGCAACACGGCTGCGGAGGCATCCTCGACCTTCTCCATTACGGCTCTGGAAACAACTTCGATGGGCTCCCAGTTTCTGACCGCTCCCGCTCCCAGGACGGCGACCCCGGAGATCCCCAAGACAAGCAGGACGGCCTTCATTCCGCTGCGGCGGGCCGCCTGTGACAAGGGAGTGACGGGCTCGGAATTGTGTTTTGCATCCATGGCCATGGCGCGTGGCTTTCAATTTCAATGGTAGCCAGCCCATCCCGAAGTCGCGAGCATTCGGTCGACGGGGAAGGCTCTACCTTATCGTGACCCTTCACCGCTAGCGGCACAACTATCCCTTTGTAGGCACTCCTTCCGGATAAACGCCCCCTCCGGCGAACTCGTCCAATGAGCAGATTGTTGCTGCGCTGAAGGAGAACCCCTTTGATGGCAAACGGGACAAAGGCGATCGAACGCAACGAAGAGCCGGAAATAGTGGTCCGACGCAGCGTCTCGAACCCCCTGCGGCCCCAACATGCATTCGCAGAATGGCTGGCCGTCTCCAACTTCGTCGTCCTGGCTCTGGAAAACGAGCCGATCACGATCTCCGGCTCCGATCATTCTGCTACGTCGATCCCCTGATCGACGGCTGACCCGCCTGATTTGAAGAGGCGAACCTCGACGAAGCCGCCAATCTTGGCAATTCTACCGCGGTAGCAATAGCAGAACTGGCCCGCCTCACTCATTTCTCTCGCCGGATCTCACCCAAAGGACTTCCCCGGCAGCGCTGCCCCGATATGGGCCGCCCCAGGGGGCGCGCCAGGCAACTCCTCTGTTGCTCACCGCAGGTGCAACGCAACGAAGGCAGACCATCGCCCATTTCGATGCCCGGAAGGTATCCGAGCTGTTGTGCGCGCTGCGGCTCATCGCGCTGGCCCACACCCAGTCGCCACGCCATCTGTGGCACATTGCTCCTCAAGCTGGTGAAGCTCGGGCGCTGGTCAGGATCAGCGCGCGCCGCGCCAAGATCGCCTTCTCCTCGGCCTGCGCCGTCATCCCAAAATGGCGGCTGGTCGCGGCGCGGGTCGCCTGGGCCAGCGGTTCTCCCGCCTGACACGCCGCGCCCCCCCGCGCCAGAGCGGCGGCACCACCCACGCCCCACGGGAGACCAAGTCCGGCAACTCTCGCGGTCCGCGCATGCGGCGCCACGATGGTGCTGGTTGCCGCCCGGAGCGGCTGAAACCCAGGGCTCGCACTCCTCACTAAGGCCTCGGGCTTGAAAATCCGGGGTACCCATCGACGAAGTTACCCTACGCCTAAAGAGGGTGTTCTTGTCTAGGGTTTTCCTAGCGTAAGGTAACACGGTCAAAAAAGAAACTATGCGAGGAGCGCCTTGCGAGACGCGCGTACCTCAATCGCGTCAGGGGAGGCTACGATGACAACGAAATCCTTGATGATCACAAAGTCTTTTATGACAGTGCTTGTCAGCCAAAGCGAGTTACTCCGAGAGGGCCTTGTTCTAATTCTGGATGCAGCAAAGTTTCGTATTCTTTTCTCTGCGGCTTGTGTTCACGACCTCCTGCAGAAGCCGCTGCCCAAGCACCGGTCCATCTTGCTCATCATGGATGTCGACGGTATTGATGCAGATGCTGGATTCGCACAAATTTCAGAATTTAAAGGGATTTATCCGACCAGCCATGTCGTTGCGCTAGCCGATCACTGTCGACCGAACGACATAGTTTCAGCCCTTCGTGCGGGAGCTGACGCGTATTTGACAAAAGTTGCCGCTCACGACACCTTCATCAAAGCTCTCGAATTGGTTATGCTAGGGCAGACGGTTCTACCTGCGGAAACTTCGACGTTTATTCAGGACATAAGACATGGTTTGAAACATGATGAAATAGCAGTACATGAGTTTACAAATGTGGCTGTTACAATGGAGAACGCTGATCGAAAACCATCAATGCTGTCAGCTCGGGAAGATTGTATCATACGTTGCCTGATCGGAGGGGAGTCTAACAAGACAATCGCGCGCAAGATTAACATCGCCGAAGCGACGGTGAAGGTACACGTGAAGGCCATCCTTCGAAAGATTCGGGTCGGCAACCGCACCCAGGCTGCAGTTTGGGCGATGAACCATGGTATGCTCACTTCCGCTCCTGGCAAAGGTCCGTCAGGGACCGAAAACACGGCTACTCAGCCTTCTCACCATCCGCAAGAGCTACTTGAAGGACAAAAGGAGTACCACCTTCTCAAGAACACTCATCCTGTGTGACCGCCTCCGGGTCTTGACAGCGACGGATCGCAATGGGGCGCTGAGGTGGACCCTCCAACGGGACCACAACCCAGCCTTTAGTGATTGCAGTCGCGGATTTCGCAGACAGATGCCGGGTTCATAGCGACGTGGTGTTAACCCAGGCCAAGTTCGACGCCCATCAGGACCCCCGGGAGGTTCAACCAACTGACCTGGAACGTCTTCCGCGATCATCTGGTGCCACCCCAATGCCTACGTGCCGCTCACGGCCGACGTGCTGGAACGCAAGATCGAGCTCCTCGACAAGCACTTCGGAACGCGGCGCACCAAGGACTGGTTCGACCGTCAGACACTCGCTGGGCTTGCGAGGTTGCGCTGGATGGAATGCCGGGCACCCGAGCATTTCGCCGAGGCTTTCACGCTCCGGAAGGGAAAAATACTTAGCAGTTTGCGAACATTCTCTCGCAAAAGACTTACGGGGCGACCGTCGAAAATGGAGTGGGCCTTGAACTCACAGTGTGATCTGCTTAACTAGTTGTTCTACAGTGGTCCGGCAAAAAAGACATCTACAAGCAAAGATAGTACAGAACTAGCCATGTGCAAGCCGATCGTTTCTACTATCCATTTTGAAGTTGAGGGTGCATCAAAGTGGGCAAGGGAAAAATAGCTCCTGGATTTTCGTTCAAAAAAGCGCGGATCGGAACGGTCGAGGGCGGAGAGTCCGGGGTTTTGGTGTGGAAACGGGATCAACTGGTTGCGGTCCTTACTCAGATCGACGAGGAAGCCTACTCCACGAAGGGCAAATGGTTCCTCGAGACAGGCTTCGGGCTGCTGAGCGGGCAGCACAAGAATTTCGATACGATCGAAGAAGCCATAAGATGGGTGGCCAGACACACTTTCCCTGACAGTGCAGATGGATCGGCCGATTCAGCGGCAGAAAGTTAACCCGATTTGCGGTCAGCTTCCCGCCTGGCGGAAGTCGCGCATTCCCTTCTCAATCGATCGTCCGCGAGGCAAGTTTCCTGTCGCCTGGAAGCTTCTTGGCTTGCGTGCCCATGCAGGTCCCAGCGAAGTCTTTCGGCCCATGTCTCATACCTACCCTCGCCGGGCGGGACTTAGCCCCGCCGTCACCTTATTGGCCAGCATTATTGGTCCGCAACTGAAGTGAGGTCGTGCTCATCACCGGCAGTGCACCGTCGGCGGCCCTTATCGTCCTCATGCCAGCCGTCTCGGCGCAGTGTAGCTGACGACGAGAGCGGCGTGAGCACTCCACGCCTGAACATCCTGCAGGAACAGGGGACGGTATGTCTACGCCGCCCTGCCGGTTGGGATCGAGCGCAGAGAGCTTCGGCGGCCGCATGCTCCCCGGACCCGGGGCCATGCGGATCCTCCATTCCGGCTGTAAGGTCTACATGCTCGGCTGAGGATTTACGCCTTCCCTATTGGGTCTCGGTTGGCACCTATGGTGGAGGCCCGAGGCGGACACACTGCCGACGACACCGCGGCCTTGGAACAGCTTTCCAAAGGACTGGAGAACAAGATCATCGCGACGAAGCCGGGGCTTCGGAGCACCCCGCCAAAATCCTCCTACAGCATGGTATCAGGAAGCTAGGGGCAACCCGCGGCTGGCCCCTGTACCTCGGCTGTATCTCGGGCGCTTCCCGGATGCCATTCTGCAACGGAGATCCCGCGACTGTCAATAAGACGGCCCGCGGGATTCACCCGAGGCGGGCCGTCTTATTGCTTGGGAACGCTTCAGGAAGAGTTCCTTCTCGCGATGAGATCGTTGACCTTGTAGGCGACTTCCGTGCGGTTGGTCGCCTTCAGCTTCTTCATGATGTTTCGGATGTGGACCTTCACGGTGCTTTCTCGCAGGTTGAGTTCGTAGGCGATGATCTTGTTCGCTTTTCCGCGCCGGAGCGCCTGGGCGACCTCGGCCTGCCTAAGCGTGAACATGCCCTTCAAAGGCTGCGTGTCGCGGCTGTCCGAACCTATCAGGTGGCGCATGCAAAGGACACTGCTCGCAGTGACGAAGATACCTCCCGCTGCCGCAAGGTTTATAGCCTCGACACAGACATCAATTCCGACCGAGGTCGGAATGTAGCCGCGTGCGCCGCATTCGAGAGCGGTCAATATGTGTGCAAGATCTTCGGTGTCGGCCAGGATAACTACAGGGACTGATTTGAATTCGGACGAAATATGCCTAATCTCGTCTGCGATCCCATGATCGGTGACCTTCCGGCCGCCAAGGTTCAAGAGTATGGCTGCAAGGGGAGGGACCGAGCCCTTCTTCACGCGCCATTCATCGATCGAACCCATGGCCGCGATTTCCATGCCGAGTTCGTGGTCCGCGAGGGCAAGAACGAGACACTCGCGGTCTAGGGCCCTTCCGTCCAGGACGAGGAGGCTTCCTTTGCCTGCATGGCCGTGGACGCTTTTCGTTCCTCTGGACAGGACTCCTGACCGATTGGCCGTGTGTTTATGCCGTCCTGCTGTGGAATCCACGTCAATCCCCAATCTTTTCGCACAACCCGCGTTGCGGCTGCCAAAACACCCCTCATTCTTCGCAATCTGAAAGCTTGAATACGCTGCCCTGTGTTTGAATGCACTTGTGATTGAACACCCAGCCCTTGTGAAAGCGTGAGGCTCACCCAGCAGTTTCAGCAGTTCTTCGCCCCTAGCCGAGAACAGCTTGTGCAGCCTATCGTCTATTTATAAGCGTTCTCTAACATAAGTTAATTTTTAGAAAATTTCGCGTCGACGGTCGCCTGAGGGCATGTGTTGAGACCGCGTCACCCCGCGTTGAAGCTCCCGCGAGTTCGATCGTGACGCGCGGGTCCGGTCAGATTCAATCCCTTTGGCCATGTGCCAACCGTTGAAATGATTCCCGACCGCTCAAGGAATGCCAAGGAGTGGGATAGCTCTGCGAGGTTGACTAACCGGCTAGGCGATGATGCCATTCTCAGGATGGGACCGCTCAGCCAAACCCCAAGTCCAGCAGCCATTCGAGGGAGGATCGGTAGTTCCTCGCGATTGTGGACGAGAATTCCTGAAGGTGGATATTGGCATGACCAGGGTGCAGTTCGTGGCATCCGTAGCCAAGCGCACTAGGTCCGAGAACACCCGGCTGTATTTGCCGCCGTTTATGGGTGCAGCTTACGCGCATTTCGGCAGCACCTTCTGCTCATGCGATATGCCATGGTGCCGTCGATCATGATAATCGGGCCTTTGCGGCTGCCCTCGTCAAGATAGACTGCGGCCCCGCCAGGTAAGCCGCGCACTACCGGCCCGGAAAACTCGTGTGGAACTGCTCGAACGACGGCGCACTGTCGTCTTCCAGCAGAAATTTTGCTGACGGCACATGCACTGGCGCCCCGCACCGCGCCGCAGGGGGCGACGCGAAAGCCCCGCTAGGGACGATTGAACCCGAGCTAGAGGGAATAACCTTTACCTGAGGTACTCGCTGTCGAATCCGGCTGTTTTGACCAGCTTCTTGCGGTTGATCACCTCTACATAGCCTGCCTTGAAAGCGACGAGATCGGCCTTGCGGAGTTCCCTCAACGTCCGATTGAGGTGAACGGTGGTCATTCCGAGGATGTCGGCCAATTCGTGCTGGGTAAGGGGACACTCATATCGTCCATGGGCCGACAGGCCAACGATCGAGAGCCTCTCCTCCAACTCGAGCAGGAAATGGGCGGTGCGGCTCATCGCGTTCCGCCGCCCGGCATTCATGAGATGTTCGGCAAGGATGGCGTTCAGGCGGGCCAGGGAGCAGGCGATAGTCTTGCCGAGCCGGCCTTCCGACAAGATGGCCTCCACCAATTTCTTGCTGGAAATTTCATAAACAGCTAGTTCGGTTATGGACGCCAGGGACGCTAAACGAGGTCCGTCTACGGAACGGAAACCGACAATGTCCCCCCGCAGAGGAGTGTCGATGATCTGCCGTTCTCCGTCCAGTAGCCCGCGGTAAAGGAGGGCCCAACCCGATTTTACGATGAATATCTCATCGTTCTTGTCATCCTGGCGGCATATCACCGAATGGGGTTTGTAAGTTCTTGCGGTAACACCGAGAAAATCGCTGTTACCCCAATCGTCCTTCGAGAATGTCCCCCCTACGGGATGCGAGTTTATGAACTGCAACAGTGTTTGCATGTTGCTTCAATTTCCGCACAACCTACAGCAATTACTCCCGTACGAGTTCGACAGAAGGACCACCTACGGTAGAGGCAGGATGGCCTACTGTCCTCGTCTGTTTGAATGAAGGTAGATTGACGGTCGGAAAAGCGCGGTCGCGCCAGTTGTCGCACCTCACTAGACGGTTTCGAGCCGGCTGAACCGAACCGGGATGATTTTCCGGGTCTCGAGCTGCCCTGCCGCATCCTTGTCGATGACAGTCAGAAACTGTGCTTCTTTAGATCCCAAAGGCAGAACCAGCCGTCCCCCCGGCTTGAGTTGCTTCAGAAAAGCCGGCGGTGTCTGCTCAGCCGCCGCCGTGACCAGGATCTTGTCGAATGGGGCGTGCTCGGGCCAGCCGCGAGACCCGTCTCCGACACGAATGCCGACATTGGATAAGCCTAGCTCCTGCAGGAGAGCCTCCGCACGGCTTACGAATTCCTCGATGATTTCCACGCTCCAAACCTGCCCGGCGAGTTCCGCGAGGATTGCGGTTTGATAGCCCAGGCCAGTGCCGATCTCGAGCACCGCCTCGTTCCATTGGGGAGCAAGGAGATCGGTCATGAGAGCGACGATGAATGGCTGCGAGACGGTTTTATCGAAGCCGATCGGCAGCGGCATGTCCTGGTAGGCATAAGGTGCAACCGAGGCTGGCACGAAGCGATGCCGCGGCACTCGCCGCATCGCTGCCATCACCCGCTCATCGAGCGCCGCCTTGCCGAGTTCTTCGCTTGCAAGGTCGGTATGGATTGCAATCATCTCGACCATGTGCCTGCGTAGGACCGCGAGGTGCTCTTCGTTCATTGGCTTCATGACGGTAGGGCCTTCCTCAACCAGCTTGCTGCCGGTGAGCATTATATCCTGTTCGTCACGATAGCGCCCGCCATCGTTTCCATTACGGGTGCCCAGGGCAAGCGTGGGTGACCGTCTTGGCGGGCTATCGCCGGCGGCGACCCTGGAGATTCTGGGCGCTCATATCGCCATAGCGGTGTGTCCCACATGCGACTATCTCGCGCATCAGCTTCGCCAGCGCCGGCCGAGAGGGCGAGGCGCCGGAGCCGTGCTCCTGGTGGACGAGGCGGCAGCCAGCCGCCTTGATCTCGTCGACCTGGGCGTCGGTCGCCCGATCCTCTGTCGAGACGCGGGCATCGCCAATGGGGCGGCCGATCCGGAGAACTGGACGTTGTGCGTGCATTTGGCCGGTTTCGGGGCCGTTTTTGGGTTTTTGTACACACAAGGAATGTGCCAGAACATGAACGTGTGAATGCGTCTGGAGAGGCCTCAACGACGTCTCATCAGCCAACCGAGGCTTGTAATCCGTCACTAATGCCATATCCTACGCACAAGAAATGTGTCTCTGGATATGGCAAAGGGGACAGGGATGACCCCAGCATTGAAAGTTCCAGTTCAGAACGAACCGTTAGTGCTGTCCTATATGGATCGGGCTGGGAAGATCGCTGTCGCCCAGGTTGCGGATGGATTCGGTATGTCCAAAGGTCAGCTTGCCGAGACGGCGGGTCTTGCGCGGGAAACCCTCTATAGGGCTGAGCGTAGCCGTGCTGCAAAGACGCAAGGTCGCCTTCGTGAAATGCTTGAGATCATCAGCAGAGTGATCGACTGGGCTGGAGGCAAGGAGCAGGCGATGGCCTGGTACCGGGCCCAGCCGATACCGGCATTCGGCGGGCGGACGGCGGAAGCTCTGGTTAAGGAAGGCAAGGCCAGCGCGGTTCGCGACTATCTGGATCATGTCGCCGTTGGTGGCTTTGCTTGAGGTTTGCCGGAATTTGCTACCGCGCCCATGATCCGCGGTGGTCCTTCCAGCCTATCTCAGGCGACGGAGCGGCTATTCGGGGTGCCAGGTTCAACCCGAAAGGTGTGCCTACGCTTTATCTGGCGCTCGACATCATGACGGCCGTGAAGGAGGCCAATCAGGGTTTTGCACATCGCATTGATCCCTGCGTGCTTTGCTCATACGAGATCGATTGCGATGACATTGTCGATCTGAGGACGGCGCAAGGCCAGGCCGACGCCGGGATCCGGTTCGAAGATATGGCTTGTGCCTGGATGGATTTTCTCGCCCATGGCAAACGGCCGCCCTCATGGAGCATCCATGACCGCCTCGTTGCTGAAGGCAAGTTCGGCATTGTCGTGCCCAGCTTCGCGCCAGGTGCCGGCACATGTGATCAGAACCTCGTGCTATGGAGCTGGGGCGAGGTGCTCCCGCACCAGGTCAAGGTGATCGATCCGGGAGGCCGGCTGCCTCGGAAGCAATTGTCCTGGAGCTAACGCCGCAAGGGTCGGATCGAATTGCGACTCAGGCGATTATCCGCGCCGCCCGCGCGAGCGTGCGTTCCGCGTCATTGTAATAGTTTGAGGCCTGCTGCACGGAGCGATGCTGCGACTGCTGCAAGGCTTCGGGCAGCGGAATGCCGCGGCGTGCGGTTTCGGTGAGATAGCCGGAGCGCAAGCTGTGGGCGGAGAAGGCTTGCGGATGGAGCCCGGCCTCGGCGGTGCGCCGCTTCAGGATCAGATTGACGGCCTGCGGCGTCAGGACGCGCGCTTCGAGATTGCCCCGTGGTCGATGCCGCCAAACACGGCGCCGTCCCTGATCCCGGCGCACGCCAGCCAGTCATTCAAGACCAGCACAGGCCGGCCGACCAGCAGCACGAAAGCGTCGCTGTCGGCTTGCGTCTTCTCTGTGCGGCCGAGCCGTATCGACAGGCACGGCAATTTATCGCCGCCGGGAGCGTTGGGATCGGCCGGAACCGGGTCTTCGTCGACCAGCTGTTCGACGCGAAGAGCAGAAATTTCGCTGCGACGCCGGCCGCCGGAGGCGAAGGCGGTGATGAGAATCGCGCGATCCCTGACGTCAACGAGACGGTCGCCGGCGCATGTCTTCAGGAGGGCGGCCAGAATATCGGCGGTCACGGCCTTCCTGCTCTTGCGGCCGCGGATGGGCTTGGCGCGCACCGCCAGTTTGATTGCGCTCTGCAGCCCCGGCGCATTGAATTCCCGACAGGTTTCGCCATTTGTCAAGATTGACCAGCTCGACAGCCGCCGGCGCACGGTGGACGACGCGTGCGGTTTTTTTGTCACCCTTAACAGGCCTTGGGCTACCAGCGACGCCGCTACGTCAGCCGGCATGCCCTGCCGGGTCGGCCTCGCGTTTCGAAAAATCCCAAACGTGGTGAGCGACGAATTTGAGGAGCAGGGATTCCGGCGCCGGCCAAGAACAGGGAAGGGACTGGAGATTGGCCTCTCAGTCCCGCGATTGTTGTTTCGGCCGCCTCACTGTGCTGCTCGGGCAAAAGCCAGGCAGCGGCAAGGAGGCGTCGAGGGCCAGGATCGTCAGTAGCGATGCCCTTCGTGACGCCAGGCCAGGATCTCTTCGGTGGTCACTGGCTTCGCCTTGGCGCGCGCGGCGCGAACCTCGTCGATCAAGACGTCCAGCCGGTTACCCTTGTGGATTCGGGAGAGTTTTGCGATCGGATCGTTGCCGCGCGAAATAATCAATTCCTCGCCGGCCTCGACTTTCGCCAGCAGTTCGGAGAGATGGGTCTTGGCCTCGGCGACCTTCACTGTGATGGTCATTTTTCCGTCCTCGTGTGGCGTTGTACGCTTTGGCCTGCCTCTCGGCGCCAAAAACATTCCACGCGAGCGGCGCCGGCGCGCAATCGGTCCGACCGGTTGCTGGCCTCTGTCGATGCCATCCACGACGCCGCCCTGCTCGGCCTGAAGGAACATGATCGGCTGGTGCTGGCCAAAAGCCAGATGGAGCGAAAACTCCGCGACCGCCGCGCCAGCTCGAAACTGCCCGACTTGATCGAACTGGTGCTGTCGCGGCCACTTGTCTCGACAGGCCTTATCCAGGACAGCCTGAACGTGACAAAACAGGGGGCGCTCAATCTTGTCGGCGAGCTCGGCCTGCGCGAGATGACGGGCAGGGGAAGGTTTCGCGCCTGGGGGATTGTTTAGTCCGCTTCCATGATTTACGAAATTATCGAACTTGACGAACTTGCGCTCTGCAACCATATTGATGACAGCAGGAGGTTCTCATCATGGCCGCTCCAAAACGCAGTAATCATAGCGGGGCCGCATCGCATGCGGGAGTTGCCGCCCTGAGCTTCACCACAAAGCTGCCGGCACAGGCAGACTTCAAGAAGGTATTGCTCGAACGCTATCAGGAAGCGATCGCACGCGGCCGCAAGATCGGCCATCGCGTATCGTTCCGGGTAGAGGTCGATCCGGCCGCCGATGCGCAGACGATCACGCCGGTCGAAGAGCAACCGATCGCTTCGGATGTGTTTCCCGTCGAGGATACAGGCAAGCCCGATGCCGAACTCGAGGCGGCTCTTGCCGAAGCGCGCGCGCGTGGCCACAAGCGTGTCGCCGAAATTGTCGCCGGCGAGGAGATGCTGAGCGCGGAAGCCTTTGCCAGACTGCTCGGCACGTCGCGCGTGACCGTCAACGCCAGGCGGCAGAGTGGGCAGGTGCTCGGCATCGATGGGGCCAAACGCGGTTTCCGCTTTCCTGTCTGGCAACTCGACAAGAACGGTCGTCCCTTCGGCGCATTGCCGGCGCTGCATGCCATGTTGGGCAACAGTGCCTGGGCCGTCTATCGATTTCTGGTGTCGCGCCATGGCGCCCTCGATGGCCGGACCGGCCTTCGAGCCCTTCAGCAAGGCGATGACGCCTCGGTTTTGGCCGCGGCGGAAGGCATGGCCAGGGGCGATTTCGACTGAATGCCCGGCGTTCCACCTCCACCCGATTTCGGGCGCGCAAAGCTCGAAATCGAGACCGTACCGCGGGGTCGGACGTTCGGCCGGATCTACTGGAGTCCCTATCCCGATCCGTTGGGATACGGGAAGTCGCCGAGCCGGTTCAGCGATCCTCGACGCCGTGTTGACGCCAACCGGTTTGGCGTTCTTTACCTCGGCGACTCCCTGAAGGTGTGCTTCCTCGAGACCGTGCTCCGCGACCGCCGCGAAGGAATCCTTGACGATCTTCCAATAGAGGAGGTGGAGTTGACCCGACGGCGATATGCGGAGATCGCGACCACGACAGACCTACGCCTGGTCGATCTCAGAGCCGACAATGCCGTCAGGATGGGTGTTCCGACCGATGTCGTTCGGGCACAGCGCCAGAACCTGGCACGCCGGTGGTCACTGGCGTTTCACGAGCACCCATCTCAGCCCGACGGGATCATTTATCCCTCGCGCCTCAATGAGGCGACCAATCTTGCCATTTACGATCGCGCGGTACCGAAGCTTCAGGCGAAGCGTGTTGTGACCCTTCTCGGCGCGCGAGGGCTGGCTCAGGTCCTGGAGGATTTCAGGGTGGGGTTGGTGTGAAGATGCAGCTCGTATCCGTATCGCTTGGCGAAGATGGCTGTAGCGCCAGAACCCAAGGCGGACATGACGACCTGGTTGTTGCCAGCTCTCGGTGATATCGATAACATTATCGAAGTCGATCCGATTCTAAGAGGTGGTGCATGAACGCGGCCGGACGCCAGATAAACCTCGTGCCCAAGTGTCTGGCGCTCCGCCTTGATCAGACCGGCGCGGCCGGCCGGTAGAGAGCGCTGATGGCCAAGGCAGCCTCATCGAGACCGGGCGAGAGCCACGCCCCGACGATGGTCGACGTGGCGCGGCGGGCAGGTGTGTCCACCATGACGGTTTCACGCGCCCTGAAAGAGGGCAGCCTCGTTTCCAAGGCGACGCGGGAAAAGATCATGGTCGCGGTCAACGACCTCGGCTACGTGCTCGACCAATCGGCCGGCAGCCTGTCCTCGCGCAAGACTGGATTTGTTGCCGCGATGGTTCCATCACTCAACAATTCCAACTTCGCCGATACGGCGCGCGGCATAACGGATGAACTGGAGAGCACGGGACTCCAGCTTCTGCTCGGCTACACCGACTATACGGTCGAGAAGGAGGAAAAGCTGATCGAAGCGATGCTCCGTCGGCGGCCCGAAGGCATCATTCTGACCGGCGGCGCCCATACGGAGCGCGCCCGCCGGCTTCTTAAAAACGCGGGCATCCCTGTAGTCGAAACCTGGGAGTTGCCGGCGAAACCCATCGATCAGGTGGTCGGATTCTCCAACGAAGAGGCGATGGGGCTTCTCGTCAAGACGCTGGCCAGAAAAGGCTACAATAAATTCGGTTACATCGGTGGCACGACCTCGCGCGACACGCGCGGCAGCCAACGGCGCGAAGGCTTTGTCAGAGCCATTGAGGAGCTCGGCCTGCCAACCGGGCGCCTCGTTTCCTTTGGCGTGCCGCCGATATCCATCGAGCAGGGAGGCCAGGCCGTCGTCAGCATGCTGGAGCGCTGGCCGGACACGCAAGCCGTACTCTGCGTTTCGGACCTTTCGGCCTTCGGCGCACTGATGGAATGCAAGCGCCGGGGCATGCGGATCCCGCAGGACATCGCCATTGCCGGCTTCGGCGACTACGAGGTAGCCGCCTTTTGCCATCCCGGCATCACCACCGTGAATGTCGACTGCTACGGCATCGGGCAACAGGCCGCCCGCAGATTGATCCAGGTGATCCGAGGCGACGAGAAACGACACGGCGAAGAAATCGTGCTCACCGGCTATCGCGTCGTCGAGCGCGAAAGCACCTGAGTTCCTGCATCGATTCAAACGCAGCGAATGCAGCCCAATAGCGATGTTTCGCAAGACCATCACCCTCACGCATGACGGTGCTTTGAAAGCCGTTGCAGCCGGAGCAGCGCGCCGTCACGATGGGCGTGCCGCAATGTCTCATGGTCGTCGATGCGAGCGGCGAACTCCTCGCCAGCCTGCGCATGGATGGCGCGCGGTTCCTCAGCATGCGTACGGCGCAGGCGAGGCGCGCACCGCAGCGTCAATAAATGCCGCTACTGGCGGTATGGCGTTCGAAGCGGCGCACTCAGCCGGTATCGCTTCGCAGGGCGGCGTGACCAATTTGCCTGGGGGGTTGCCGATCCGCTTCGGCGGACGCCTTGCGGGCGGCATCGGCGTCGGTTCGGGAACCGGCGAGCAGGATTTCGATGTGGCACACGCCGCCTTGGCGGCGGTTGGCGCCGACGTGATTTAATGCGATATGCCGATGCGCCTCCAGCGCAACCGAAGGATCTTCAGAACGCGATCTGAACCTTCATGGATTTGTTTCGGTCACCGGCGATGTCGAAAGCCGCGACCGCCTCGTCGAGAGCATAGATGCCCGTCAGTAGCGGTTTGACATCCACCCGGCGGCGATTGATCAGGTCGACGGCGAGCGCAAACTCCTCGTGGAAACGGAAAGTGCCCCGCATCTCGATCTCTTTCGCGACGATGAGGTTCTGCGGGATTGACAGATCGCCGCCGAGACCGAGCTGCACGAGCACTCCGCGCGGCTTCAGGACATCGAGCCCTGCACGTACCGCGCGCTCATTGCCAGAGGCCTCGAACATTATGTCGAAACTACCCTTGTCGACATTATAGGCGGCGAGCTTTTCGCTATTTATCGCGACATTGATCGTACGGTCGGCACCGATCTCCAGGGCCTTCGCCAGCACGCCCTCCATGACATCGGTGGCGACGATTTCGCGCGCACCGTGGGCTCGTGCGGCGAGGATGCAAAGCGCGCCGATCGGCCCGCAGCCGGTGACCAGAACCCGCTTGCCGAGCAGCGAGCCGGCGCGGTTCATGGCATGCAGCGTCACCGCGAAGGGCTCCGCAAACGCGGCTTCGTTGATGGAGATGTGGTCGGCTATTCTGTGGCACTGCCACGCCTCGGCGACCAGGCGCTGGCGGAACGCCCCCTGTATGTGCGGCATCGGCATGGCGCTGCCATAGAAGCGCATGTTGAGGCACTGGTTCTGCATGCCTTGCAGGCAGTAGCGACAGGCATTGCAGGGCCGGCTGGGCGAGATCGCCACGCGATCGCCGACCGCAAGTGTGGAGATGCCGTCGCCGAGGGCCCGCACCGTGCCCGCAACCTCGTGGCCAAGAATCATGGGTTCACGAAGGCGGATCGCGCCGAAGCCGCCATGGTTGTAATAATGCAGGTCCGAGCCGCAGATGCCGCCAGCCTCGACCGCGATCTCGACCTGTCCGGCGCCAGGGGAGCCCGGATCGGTCTCCTCGATCCGCAGGTCTTTTGCCGCGTGGATGACGATCGACTTCATGATGTGATCCCTTCTCAGACGACCGGTGTCAGCAAGGTCTGTCCGCCGAAATGGGCCGCGAGATTATCGCGAACGAGCTGACCCATGGCCTTGCGGGTCTCCACCGTGCCGCTGGCGTGGTGCGGTTGCAGCACGATGTTGGTAAGCTTCAGGAAGCGCTCGTCGATGGTTGGCTCGTTCCAGAACACGTCGAGCCCGGCACCCTTGATGGCACTGGATTCCAGGGCCGCGAGCAACGCGGTCTCGTCGATCGTGCTGCCGCGCGAAATATTTATGACGATACCGTCTGCTCCGAGCGCTGCCAGGATCGACGCATTAATCATGTGTTTTGTGCTTTCGCCGCCGGCGAGCGTTACGATCAGAAATTCGCTGTCGCGCGCCAGTTCGACCAGATCGCCGACAAAAGTATAAGGAAGATCGTCGCGCTTGCGGTTGTCGAAATAGGAAATCGTACAGTCGAATGCAGCGGCGCGCTTCGCCACCGCCGCACCGACGCGGCCCATGCCGACAATGCCCAGCCTTTTTCCACAGACACGCGTGACCAGCCCCATATTGCCCTTGCGCCAGCTTCCATCGCGTACATAGGCGTCGGCCTGCGGGATTTTTCGCGCCACGGCGAGCAGCAGCCCGATGCCGATATCGGCTACGTCCTCGGTTAGAACATCAGGTGTATTGGTGACACGAATGCCGTTCGCCCTGGCATAGGCAAGGTCGATGGCGTCGGTGCCCACGCCGTAGCAGGAAACGATTTCGAGCTGCGGCAGCTTTCCCATCAGCGCAGCACTTGCGCCAAGCTCGCCGCGCGTAGCTATGGCGCGGATCGCGCCGGCGTGGCTTGAGAGCAACGCGTCCTTGTCCTCGGACTGCCAAAGTTTGTGGACGCGATATTTCGCCTCAAGATCTGCCATGTCCCAATCCGGATAGGGACCTGTCATCAAAATGTCGGTCACGGCATCATCTCCTGTGCGGATTTATTTTTCCATTGACTATGTTATCGATAACATCCATGTCAATAGGGACTGGTGGCGCTGCGCTGCAAATCGTGGCCGCTCAGGAAAGATTGCTCAGGAGGAGCATTTGGGCAGTTCATTGTTCGATTTGACCGGCATGCGGGCGCTGGTCACCGGCTCGGGACAGGGGATCGGCCTGGCGCTGGCCGAGGGGTTGGCGCAGCACGGCGCCGAAATCGTGCTCAACGGACGCAGCGCCGAAAAAATGAAAACGGCTGCGGATGCACTGACAGCGAAGGGACACAAGGTCCATAGCGCCGTCTTCGACGTCACCGATCATGCTGCGGTGGCGAACGGCGTCGCCGATATCGAGGCGACGATCGGCGCCATCGATATCCTTATCAACAATGCCGGCATGCAGTTCCGAATGCCGCTCGAGGATTTCCCCGCCGACAAATGGGAGGAACTCTTGCGCACCAACATCTCCAGCGTGTTCTTCGTGGGACAAGCGGTGGCGCGGCACATGATCCCGCGGCGGCGCGGCAAGATCATCAATATCGCCTCGGTGCAAAGCGAACTGGCACGGACGAACATCGCGCCCTATACGGCCACGAAAGGCGCTGTGCGCAACCTGACGCGCGGAATGTGTGCCGATTGGGCGAAGCATGGCTTGCAGATCAATTCCATTGCGCCGGGTTACTTCAAGACGCCGCTCAACCAGGCGCTGGTCGACAATCCCGAGTTTTCAGCCTGGCTGACCAACCGCACACCGGCGGGTCGTTGGGGCGATGTCGGCGAACTGGTCGGCGCGGCGATCTTTCTGGCTGGACGGGCCTCATCCTTTGTCAATGGACACACGCTCTATGTCGATGGCGGCATCACAACCTGCCTCTGAGTCCTGGTCCATCGTCGTAATGGGTGTCAGCGGCTGCGGCAAGACCAGCATTGGCATCGCGATCGCGGCTCGTCTAGGGCTCGCTTTTGTCGAAGGCGACGCGCTGCACCCGCGCGGGAATGTCGAGAAAATGTCGGCGGGCATACCGCTTACCGACGAGGATCGTTGGCCTTGGCTGGACCTGTTGGGCGCAGCCTTGCGCCATGCACATGAGCAAGGACGCGGGCTCGTCGCGAGTTGCTCGGCGCTGAAGAAATCCTATCGCGATCGCCTTCGCCATGGTGCTATCGGGCCGGTGCTTTTCGTATTTTTGGACGGTTCACGTGCGGTGCTGCAAGCCAGGCTCGCCGAGCGCCGCGGCCACTTCTTCCCGCCGGCGCTGCTCGACAGCCAGTTCGCTACGCTGGAGCATCCCGGCGACGAACCGCTGGTGGTCACAGTGGACATCGACGCGCCTGTCGACACGATTGCCGATAAAGTGTTGCAGGGTCTTGGTGCATTTGGGGTCGGCCCTGCCAGATCAAAGAGAGGCACGTTGAAATGACGCAACCAACAAAAGTCGCCGTTGTCGGTGCCGGCATCATGGGGTCGGCGATAGCCACCCGCCTGATCGAGACTGGGCAAGCCGTAACGGTATTCGATCTGGACAAGGCCAAGGTCGCCGCCCTGACCGCCAAGGGTGCGGCTGCCGCCGCATCGGTTGCCGAAGCAACGCGGGCGAGCAGCTTCGTCATCCTCAGTCTCAACCATGCCGATATCGTGCGTTCGGTGGTGTTCGGGGACGCCGGTGTTGCGGCCGCTGCGTCGCCCGAAAAGCTGCTGATCGACATGTCGTCTATCGATCCGGCCGACACCGCTGGGATGGCCGGGAAGCTGTCTGCCGAGACCGGCATGAAATGGCTCGACTGCCCGCTTTCGGGCGGCGTTCCCGGCGCGCTGGCCGGCAGGCTGACCGTCATGGCGGGTGGCGAGGCTGAAGACTTCGAACAGGCGCGCACGGTGATGCGGCATCTCTGCACCAACTACACACTGATGGGGCCGAGTGGGGCAGGGCAGACGACAAAGCTGATCAACCAGCTGTTCTGCGCCGTACTGTTCCAGGCTGTCGCCGAAGCCGTGAAGCTTGCCGAAGCCGGCGGCGTAGACCCGAAGGCAATCCCCGCGGCACTCAAGGGCGGGCGGGCCGATTCCAGCATCATGCAGGAATTCATGGCAAAATTCGCTGCCCGGGATTTTTCGGCCACCGGCCGCATCGACAACATGCTGAAGGATCTGGATTCGCTGCAGGCCTTCGCGCTGAAAACCAAGACGCCGATGCCGATGACCGGGCAGGTGGTCGAGATCCATCGCCTGCTCTGCGCCGCTGGATTGGGGCCGAACGATTCGGCCGAGATGATGCGTCTGCTCGACGGCAAGACCAGCTGATCCGTTGGCCTTATTCTTTGATGCTTGACGCCTAGAAATGTTATCGATAACATAATTTGGGCGATCTCGGGAGGAACCCATTGTGACCGAGCAAAAACTGATCGAGTTCAAGGCAATTACGAAGGAGTTCGGCGGCACCCGCGCGCTCTCCGACGTGACGCTTGATCTGCACAAGGGCGAGATCCTGGCGCTGCTCGGCGAGAATGGCGCTGGCAAGTCGACGCTGATCAAGACGCTCGCCGGCATCTATCGGCCGGATGGCGGCCAAATCCTGTTTCGCGGCGAGCCCTACCATCATCGCCCGCCGCGGCCGAACCAGCGCCAGCCCGTCGCCTTCATTCACCAGGATCTCGGTCTTATCGAATGGATGACGGTCGGCGAGAATGTCGGTCTGGCCCAAGGCTTTTCGCTGCGCTCCGGGCTCATCGACTGGCGATCGACCGAGGCGAGGGCGCATGAGGCGTTAAAGCTGGTCGGCTGTGACTTCGACCCGACGACACGCGTTCAGGATCTGACGCGTACAGAAAAATCGCTGGTCGCCATCGCTCGCGCCTTGGCTACCGAGGCCGATGTGCTGGTGCTCGATGAGCCGACCGCCAGCCTTCCCGCCGACGAGGTCGAGCGGCTGTTCGACGCCATCCGTCCGCTCAAGCAGCGCGGCGTCGGCATGATCTATGTCTCGCACCGCCTGGATGAAATTTTCCGCATCGCCGATCGCGTCGCCGTGCTGCGCGACGGCAGGCTGGTCGGCGAGAAGAAGGTCGCCGACACAAAACCGGACGAACTGGTCGAGATGATCGTCGGCCGTCCGGTCAGCCAGATTTTCAGCAAGGCTCAAACGCAGGCCGGCGAGACGATCTGCGCCGTGCGCGACCTGGTCTGCGCCGGTGCCGGCCCGGTGTCTTTCGACGTGCGCAAGGGTGAGTTGCTCGGCCTGGTCGGCCTGCGCGGCGCCGGGCAGGAACTGGTTGGCCGGGCGCTGTTTGGCTGCCAGGCCTTTTCCGGCACGGTGACGATCCGCGGGGCTGCGCCGGACCTGTCCAGCCCGATCGCGGCGATGTCGTCCGGCATCGGCCTGATCGCGCGTGACAGGACCGAAGAATCAATCGCTGGATCCTTGTCGATCCGTGAGAACAGTTTCCTCAATCCCGGCGCCGGCAAGCGCGGCCTGTTTTCCTTCCTTGCGCCTCACAAGGAGGCTGCGCTGGCGCAGGCGATCGGCAGTTCCGTCGGGCTGCGCCCCAACGATCCGAACCTGCCGATAGAGGCGCTGTCGGGTGGCAACCAGCAAAAGGTGGTCGTCGGGCGCTGGCTGCACACCGGGCGTACGTTGCTGATCGCCGAGGATCCGACGGCCGGCGTCGATGTCGGCGCCAAGGCTGAGGTCTACCGGCTGATCGGCCGCGCGCTTGAAGCCGGCCTCGCCGTCGTCGTGGTGTCGACCGATTTCGAGGAGATTGCCCACATCTGCCACCGCGCTTTGGTGTTTTCGCGAGGACAGATCGTTCGCGAACTCACCGGCAAAGACCTCACCACATCCGCCGTGATCACCGCGGCATCGGTTTCCGAAGCCGCCTGATCTTTCTGGGAGCGAACTCATGCAATCGATCGAATCCAGCGCCCTCGAACCGACCCGCGGCGAGATGGCTGATTTGTCCATGGGGCAGAAGGTCATCCGGCTGCTGCCGGTCTACGGGCTGGTTATCCTGACGGTGTTGCTGATCCTGTTGTTTTCGATCCTGCTGCCGAACACGTTCCCGACGCTGCTTAACCTGCGCTCGATCATCTCCGACAAGGCGATTATTGCGCTGTTGTCGCTGGCGGCGATGATCCCGATGGCGTCGGGACGCATCGACCTCACCGTCGGCTACGGCATTGTGCTGTGGCACATCCTGGCCATCAGTCTGCAGACCATGTTCGGCATTCCGTGGCCGCTGGCAGTGATGATAGTGCTGGTTCTCGGCGCCGCGACCGGCTTCCTCAACGGCCTGCTGGTCGAAGTCGCCCGCATCGACTCTTTCATCGCCACGCTGGGCACCGGCACCGTGCTCTATTCCTTGGCGCTTTGGCACACTGGCGGCCGGCAGGTTGTCGGCGTGTTGCCCAACGGCTTCTACGCGCTCAACGGCACGATGGTGTTCGGGCTGCCGATCACCGGCCTCTACGTGCTTGGCATCGCCGTCGCACTGTGGATCATTCTCGAATATCTGCCGATCGGCCGCTACGTTTATGCCATCGGCGCCAACCCGAAGGCGGCTGCTCTCAATGGCATTCCGGTGCGCCGCTTCGTCATTGGGGCGTTCATCTCCTCGGGCTTCCTGACGGCGCTGACAGGAGTGTTGCTCGCCTCCAAGCTTCGCATTGGCCAAGCCAGCGTCGGACTGGAGTATCTGCTGCCGGCTCTCGTCGGCGCCTTTCTCGGCTCGACCACGATCAAGCCTGGACGAGTCAACGTCTGGGGCACGATGACGGGCGTCATCATCCTGGCGGTCGGCATTTCCGGCATCCAGCAGTTCGGCGGCTCGTTCTTCGTCGAGCCATTGTTCAACGGCGTCACGCTGCTCGTCGCCATAGGCATTGCCGGCTACGCCCAGCGCAAGCGCGGCGCAGCGCAAAGAAACAGGACCAAGACCGTCGCGCAGCCCTCGAAGTGACAAATCGAGCCAAACCCGTGGATCATGGAATGAACGACTACGAGGTTCTCGACGATCGGTTCGGCAAGCTGATGATCGGGCATGCCAAGCTCGAACTTCTATGGAGCGGTAGCCGTTGGGCGGAAGGACCGGTGTATGTCCCCGCCGCAAGGCATTTGCTGTGGTCGGACATCCCGAACGATCGGCTGCTGCGCTACGACGAAAGCGATGGTTCCGTCAGCATCTTCGAGGCCCATTGTAACTACCAGAACGGCCACACACTCGACCGCGAAGGCCGCGTCGTTGCTTGCGAGCATGGCGGGCGCCGTGTCTCCCGGCTCGAGCATGACGGGCGTTGGCAGACGCTTGTCGAAACCGTTGCAGGCAAGCGGTTCAATTCACCCAATGACGTGGTGGTCAAATCCGACGGTACGATCTGGTTCACCGACCCGGTCTACGGCATCGAAAGCCACTACGAGGGCAAGATCGCCAGAGCGGAGGTCGGCGGCTCCCATGTCTACCGGTTCGACGAGCTTTCGGGTGAGGTGAGCGCCGTTGTCACCAACATGGTGCAGCCGAACGGCCTGGCTTTTTCGCCCGACGAGACGATCCTCTACGTGTCGGACAGCGGCGCCAGCCATGTGCCCGGCCTGCCGCGCGCGATCAAGGCCTATGACCTTGCCGCCGATGGCCGGTCGGCGCGCGCAGGCGGCATCTTCGCCGAGTGCGGGGCAGGCCTCTTCGATGGTTTTCGCGTCGATCGCGACGGCAACATCTGGGCCTCCAGCGCCGACTCGGTGCGCGTCCATGCGCCGGACGGAACCCTGATCGGCCGTATCCTGGTTCCCGAGCTCGTTTCCAATGTCTGTTTCGGCGGTCCCAAGCGCAACCGCCTCTACATCACTGCGCAGACATCCCTTTACTCCATCTACGTCAACGCACATCCGGCCGGCGTTGGTCCGGTGGCGGGCGACATCAGCCGGTGACATGTCGTCAACTCCAATCGAAAGCCGAGTTTTGAAAGACCATGCAATTTCTTGAAACCAAGGGAGGTACCAACATGCAACGCAGAACATTCCTGAAATCATCCGTCGCCTTGATGGCCATGACAATCGCTGCTCCTGTCCTGTTCGCCGGCCAGGCACGGGCGGACGCCACAGCCGACGCCATGGCGGTGGTCCAGAAATATGCGCAGAAGGTCACGGCCTGGGATGGCCCGACCACCGGTCCGAAGGCGCAGCAAGGCAAGACGATCGTCGTGCTCGCCGGCGACCTCAAGAACGGCGGCATCCTGGGCGTCACCAACGGCGTCGAGGAAGCAGCCAAGGCGATCGGCTGGGACGTCAATGTGATTGACGGCGCCGGCTCGATCGGCGGCCGCACCGCTGCCTTCGGCCAAGCCATGGCGTTGAAGCCGAATGGCATCGTCATCAACGGTTTTGACGCGGTCGAGCAGGCGCCGGCGCTGGAACAGGCCAAGGCCGCAGGTATCCCGTTGGTCTCCTGGCATGCCGGACCGGTGATCGGGCCCGACGAGAAAAGCGGCGTGTTCGCCAACGTGTCGACGGATGCCATGCAAGTCTCCACGGCCGCGGCCGACTGGGCCTACGCCGATGCCAAGGGCAAGCCCGGCGTCGTCATCTTCACCGATTCGACCTATGCCATCGCCATCGCCAAAGCCGACAAGATGAAGGCGGAGATCGAGCGGCTGGGCGGCAAGGTGCTCGAATATGTCGACACGCCGATCGCCGAGACTTCGCAGCGCATGCCGCAGCTGACCACTTCGCTGCTGCAGAAATACGGCGATGCCTGGACGCATTCGCTGGCGATCAACGATCTCTATTTCGACTTCATGGGACCCTCACTTGCCGCCGCCGGCAAAGCCGGTACCGACGCGCCGATCAATGTCGCCGCCGGCGACGGTTCGGAATCGGCCTATCAGCGCATTCGCGCCGGTCAGTTCCAGAAGGTGACCGTCGCCGAACCGCTCAACTTGCAGGGCTGGCAATTGGTCGACGAGCTGAACCGCGCCATCGCTGGAGAAAAATGGTCGGGCTATCTGTCGCCGCTGCATGTGGTGACGGCCGACAATGTCGAGTTCGACGGTGGGCCGAATAACGCATTCGACCCCGGCAATGGCTACCGCGACGCATACAAGAAGATCTGGGGCAAATAGGAGCCCGGCGATGCGGGCGCAATACGCGATGCGCCCGCATCGCATTCGCGCGACAAATCCACGAATTGCACCGCGACCTGCCCTTGCCGCCCGGCGGCCATCCCAGCGCAGAAAATCAGGAAACCCTCGCCATGATCATTCGCTACGCCCTGTTCGAAGGCGAAATCCACCCCGGACGAGAGAGCGAATTCCGGCGCTTTGTCAGGGAAAGGCTAGTGCCGTTGTGGACGCAATTTCCTGGAGCCGAGGAGGTGCGCGTTCTGGATGGCACGGCACGGGATGAGGGCGCCCCCGTCTATGCCATGGCGCTCGCCATCCGTTATCCCGACATGGACGCCTGCAAGAAGGCGCTGCAGTCCGATGTTCGCTTTCAGAGCCGCGATGTGACTGGAGAGCTGCTCAAGATGTTCACCGGCCGTGTGCATCACCATGTTTTCGAAGCGAACGAGTTTCCAACCGCTCGATAGGATGATCAAAAAAGCGCCACACGACAATCGCCGACGCACGTCCAAAGACGGACGTCCCCTGGTTCTCGGTCTAATTCAGAAAGCAGTCAGTTGTTGGGACTCGAAAAAGAGGAGTGAGAAGGCGGGAAGCGGACTTGCAGCGGCTCGGAATGACTTCGCGCACAGTTGGTGAAGCGGACGTTCGGAACTGTTGCTAGTCACTTTGCGAGGATGGCCCTGCCCCAGTCCAGATGAACTCAAGATGGTCGCGGCGATGCCGCGTTCCGAAGGTCAGCGGCGAAGGATCTGCGGATGTCCCGTTCGCGGCTAACGGCTCAGGCAACTCCCGATACTTGAATCCATCGCGCGGAGGTAATACCGTATTTCCAAGTGTCCTTACAGAGGCTGCAATGACAACGACCGTAACCGCAAAAGGTCAGGTGACCATTCCCAAGCCCGTGCGCGATCTCTTGGGGATCGCACCGGGCAGCCAAGTGGATTTTCGCCGCGCCGCCGACGGCAGCGTGGTGTTGGTTCGTGCGGACGAAAAACGGCCGGCGAGCCGCTTTGCCAAGCTGCGCGGCCATGCCGGCAAGGGGCTGAGCACCGAGGCGATCATAGCTTTGACGCGCGGCGAAGCGTGACGCTGGTCGACACCAACGTTCTGCTCGATCCCGCGCGCTTCTGTAGCGATTGTGAGTCTCGCGAGCCATTTGCAGTACCCGAGTCTCGCAGCTTGTGCCCGATCCACGAATTGACTATTTTGCATGACTACGAGTGAGCATCTGGCCTTGGTTCTGACGACAGTGAACGCGCCCTACAGCGAACAGCTCGACGGGGTGGCGCTGGCTCATTGTCTTTCGGATCTAGATCTGGCGAAGCAGTATCCTGGGCAGGTCAGTGCCTTCCTTGGAGAAGTGCCGGTCAAGCAGCAGATGGAGTTCGCCGCCGCGCACCAGATAGCGGTCGATGATCTGAAGGCTTTCGCGGCCCATTTCTCTGCCTAGTCCGGCGAGAGCTATCAACTCGCTGCCTGATGATCGAGGTCCATAGCCGTCGTCCGTCCGAATGGCGGCGGCTTTTCGCCATTGCTGCCGATCTGATCGACCAACTCCGGGAGAAGGAGGTTTTGAATTCGAATGGTCGTTTGGCGGCGGCACGGCGATGATGATCCAGATCAACCATCGCGAAAGCCACGACGTCGATATCTTCCTCGACGACCCTCAGCTACTCGGCTTCATTGACCCATCCAAGAGCCAACTGAGCTTCAGCACGGGCCCTGCCGCATATGACGGCGACGGGACGAGGTTTCAGAAATTCGCGTTCGAGGGCCTGGGCGAGATTGACTTCATCGTGGCCGGGGCCCGGCGTCCTCCGGGCATTTCCGGATCGTGTCGCTCGAACAAGGGAGCGGCTTGCAGAGCTGAATCCGGAGTTCGTCAGACGGACGATCGCACAGCTCATGATCATGCCAGACTACGAGGAGATGGCTGCTGATAGCCTTGCCATTGCAACAGCCCTGCTCGAAGAGGTGCTGTCGCCAGCGACATCATCCTGACCAACACCGGCAGCCGGCTTCGAGCGGGACCTTTTTGAGCCCAGACGCCTTGGTGAGGTTGGTCCGCAAGATGGGAGTCTTTGAGCGACCCCGAGGGGAAGGTCGTTCGCGCAGGACGAATTCACGCCGATGACCCTTTCGAGACCTTGCGGAGCCGAATTCTCTTTTTGGAAGTCGACATTAGCCGGAACCAGCATTCGCGCCGGCTTCTCCAAGCCGCCGATCAACGGCATGGAAGCGGCATGGCCCTAGCCTGCTTGGGCGTGGCGAACGTCCATACGGGGCGGTGCTGACGTTGCGACTTTGCGAAGCTGAAAGACTTCCGTCGCTTCGCCGCGCCCGCGCAACCTGTGCTTGCCCGCCGGGATCGTTTCGAACTTTTCGTCGAGCCGCGAAACAGTCTCGCCGGAAATCGCGATGGCGGTCGCGGTATCTGGTGCGAGCAACTTGCCGAGTTCCTGAAGCCGCTGGCTGATGTTCACGGTGTCGCCGACGATTGTGTAGTTCACGCGATCGGATGCGCCGATATTGCCGACGATGACGGAGCCCGTGTGGATGCCGATGCGGACGTGAAGCGGAGGCCGGCCTTCGCCAGCCGCTTCCAGATTGTCCTTGTCCAGCTCCTCGCGGATCGCCGCGGCGGCGCGGACGGCCGCGGCGGCATGGCCCTTCAGACGATCCGGCGCGCCGAAGAACGCCAGCATGCCGTCGCCCAGGAACTTGTCGACAGTACCGCCATGTGCATCGACCGCGCCGCACAGGATCGCGAAGTGGTGGTTCAGCAGCCTGGCCGCGGCTGCGGCGTCCATCTGCTCCGACAGCGTGGTGAACCCGACGATGTCGGTAAACATGACGGTGACGACCGCTTCGCGCGGTTCGGCGATGCCGATCTCTCCGGTGCGCACCAGCTTGGCCACCAGCGAGCGCGGAATATAGGTCGAGAATGCACGCAGACCGATCAGCATGGCGTTGAAGGCCGAAGCCTGGTTGTCCAACTCCAGAACCCTGCTGCGCGGCAGCGGAGTCACGCCGTCGAGATCGAAATCGGCAACGCGCATGGCCTGGCCGGCGATCGCCTGGATCGGTCGCGACAGGCGGCTGCCAAGCAGGATCGCGACGATGACCGCCACGGCCATCGCCCCAAGACCGAGCAGGGCCGATCCCAACACGCGCTCGATCTCCTTGCTGATCTGACTGGTCTCGAAATACGCGCCGAGCGTCCAGGGCTCGTTGCCATAGCCTGCGATCTTGCGGGTGATGGCGATGTAGGTGGCGTCGCCGCTCCACTCGGACGCATTGTCCACGCTGCGGTCGATCTCGGCGATTTCTATGTCGCGGGCGCGGCGCGTGTCGAAATCCCGCTCTACCTTCCGCGCGCTATAGGCGGTCAATACCGGATCGCCATACGTGGCCAGCGGCGTCAGCGGCAGGACGCCGTTCTTCAGAGCGTCGGGATCGGCCAGCCTTTGGTCGGCGAGCACGCGGTCTTCGCCGTCGAGAATGAAGGCATGCGTGCCAAATCGCGATGATAGCTCCCGCGTGATATCGGACAGTTTCTGCAATTCGACCGCCGCGATCACCCAGGCCTGCGTCACGCCATCACGTGCCAGCGGCACTGAGACATGCGCGTACAGGCCGAACTCGTTGGCTACGAATGCCCCCCATTGCCTGCCGCCGACCCGTCTGCGTTGTTCGAGGGCGGCGCGGACTTGGGGCGACTTCTCGGGCTTGGCCGGAAAATGCTCGATCGCGCCCGTTGCAACGTTGTTTTCGACGGAGCGCGCGGCGCCGCGGCAGACCAGGTCGGGGGTGCAGATCAGCATCGCCTCGACCCCCGAGGCGGTAGCCAGAGCACCGGCAACGGCTGCAGACATCGCCTCGTCGTCGATCTGGAACTCGCCCTGGGCATACAGCTGCGCGATGCCGTCGACCGCGTTCTCGGCGTCCCCCATCTCTGCGCGCAGCGAGTCCTCCATCGCATCGATCAGGAGTGTCGACTGGGCGCCGAGCAAGTCGAACGTGTTGCGAAAATTGGCGCCGACCGACAACGCGAGCACGCCCCCGACCGACAGGAATACGAGGCTGCCAAAACTCAACGCCATGATGACCGCAATAGGGATGCGACGCCGCTTCTTTTCGGGGCGGGCCAGACGCACAGGTTGTGCGGACGTGCTCATGCAGCGAGTGTCGCAATGCGCCACCGAATTGCAAGCCCCGTGACGCCTTTAAAGAGGGCGCGCCCCGAATGCACGAGCCTCCTTGCTTCCGTGCCTAGCGCATCACCCGAATGTCCACTTCGGAAGGTGTTTCTCAACTTCTGCTCATGGCGGCCCGTTCCGGTTCAAATCGATCGCAGCAATGTGAGGCTTCCACCCAACCGTTGCTCATCCATGGCAGCCGCAATGAACGGCTATTCACAAAGCGGACCTTTGGTGAGGACAGAAATTGCCGCTTGCCCCGATGCAGCCATGGAAGGAGAGTCCATGTCAGGACGCACATCAGATCAGGATGGTGCAGGGAGGCTCGGCGGACCCCGACACCTCGACTACGACTCCACGGCGGTGCAATTGCGGTGCGACTACGATCCGCGCCACGCAAGCCTCCCAAGCCGTTGGCTATTGTCATTGCATTTTGGCTGGCGGCGGATCGAGCCATAGCGCGCCAGTCCTTGCTATGTGCGCGACTTGATAATTGATGCTAATTCCAACGGAACCATAAACTGCCCCAACATACAATTTCGCTAAAATGCCCCGGAACCTATTGCTGCTCTGCGTCTTGACTCGCCGTCGGAGGGTGCATGCGTAACGCCACAGACGGGCTTTCTTTCATTGAGTTCCAGTCGCCGACGCTGGTCGAGAATGCGCCCGAGGGCGGCGAATGGCTTCATGAGATCAAGTACGACGGCTACCGCACCGAACTGATCATTGAGGGCGGCAAAGCGAGAGCCTTCACGCGCCGTGGCTACGACTGGTCGCACCGATACCGACGAATTGTTCAAGCGGCGGCGGGCTTGCCGGTGAAGGCGGCGATCATCGACGGGGAGGCTGTCGTTCTCGGCGACACTGGCCTGCCGGACTACCAAGCGTTGGAACGGGAGTTGAGCAACCCAGACTCGCCGAGGCTCATCTTCTACGCATTCGACCTGCTGCACCTCAACGGGCGCGATCTGCGGCAGCAGCCACTGGTAAGGCGCAAGGCAGCCCTAGAGAAGCTGCTGAAGAACTCAGCCCCGACACTGACCTACGCCGAACATCTGGAGTTGGGCGGCACGGACGTGTTTGAACATGCCTGCCGGATGGGGTTGGAGGGCATCGTCTCCAAGCGCACCGATGCCACCTACCGCTCAGGGGTCCAGACGAGTTGGCTCAAGGTGAAGTGCATCAAGAGCGACACTTTCCCCATCGTGGCATTTGTCGAGAAGCTGGGCGCTCACCCGCGCCGCATCGCATCCCTCTACATCGGTCGCCGCGAGGGCGACCGACTGCTCTATGCCGGGAAGGCCCGCAGCGGCTATACCTTGAGCGTTGCTCAATTGGTTCGAGAGCGGCTCGACCCGCTGATCATCAGCAAGTCGCCTCTGTCAGAGCCCATCGTGAAGCCGAAGGCGACGTGGGTCAGACCAGAGGTGCTGGCCGAGGTACAGTTCAGCGGCGTCACTGATCGCGGCGTGTTGCGCGAGGCAGTATTCAAGGGTCTGCGAGAAGACCTCGTGGCGATCCCGGCCAAGCCTCCGGCGCCATCAAAGCGACGTGGGCCAGCCCAGGAACATGGCATTCCCAGGGAGAACATCCTGCAATTGCTGCCCGACGCGGTCTCGCCCTCCAAGGAAGAGCTTGCGCGCTACTGGCAGAGGGTTGCCGATTACGCACTCGTCCATCTCGGCCACCGACCGCTGAAGCTGGTCCGCCATGCTCTCGGGGCAACCTTCTACCACAAGGGCGCGCTGCCGAAGATCCCCGCAGCAGTGCATCAGTTGCGCGTTCAAAAGCGCGAGGGTGGCGAAGGTGTGCGCGTGTGGGTGGACGACCTTGCCGGCTTGCTGGGGCTGGTCGAGATGGATGCGGTAGAGCTGCATCCCTGGAACGCTACTGTTGACGACATCGAACATGCCGACCGGGTTGTTCTGGACCTTGATCCGGGCGAGGGGGTCGAGTGGGACAAAGTGATCGAGACCGCGCTAACGCTCCGCGACATCATGGAAGCGGAAGGTCTGCAGAGCTGGCCGAAGGTGACGGGCGGCAAGGGAATTCACCTGATGGCCCCACTTGAGACGAAGATCACGCACGACAATGCCCGGCTCCTTGCCCGATCGTTCGCCAAGCGCCTCGCTGAAGCCCATCCTGATCGCTATCTGCTCTCCGCCGCGCCGGCAGCCCGAAAGGGCCGCATCTTCATCGACTACCTTCGCAATGGGCGCGGCAACACGGCGGTCGGCGCCTTCTCCCCACGAGCGCGACCCGGCTTCCCAATCGCCCGTCCCGTGACCTGGAGCCAGGTCGAGGCAGCCATCCGTCCAGATGCGTTCACCATTGACCGTCCGTTTAGGGCGGCTGCCAGAAAAGCAGCGTGAGCAATCTCGCAGCGCATTCTATTAGCAGTGGGCGAAGACGCCCAGCGATTCCGCCGAACATTCGATCATGTCAACTACTTGCCGGACGGGTCGATCTCTATCCAGGCGGGCACATGATCACTCGGCTTTTCCCAGCCTCGCAGGTCAGCGTCCACGCCCGCGTCACGTAACCTGTTCGAAAGTGATGGGCTGACGAGGAGGTGGTCCATCCGGAGGCCGGAACTCCGATCATAACCGCCTCGGTAGGAGAAGTTCCAGTACGTGTAGATGCCTTTCTCCGGATGAATGCAGCGGACGGCATCCATCCAGCCATTGTCTAGCATTTCGGCGTAGGCCTGCCTGCTCTCCGGAAAGTAGACTGCATCGCCTGTCCAACGTCTCGGCACCACGGCATCGATCGGCGTTGGCACGACGTTGTAGTCGCCGCACAGAACGCTTGTGATCCCCTCCTTAAGCAGTAGCTGGCCGTAGCTGATCAGACGGTCGAACCAGTGGAGCTTATAGTCGAATTTCGGGCCGGGCGCTGGATTGCCGTTGGGCAGGTAGATGCACCCCACGACGATCCCATCCACCTCTGCCTCGATATACCGGCTGTGAGTATCGTCAGGGTCACCCGGCAGGCCGCGTCGACGCTCCAGGGGCTCCTTTCCCCGTGCGAGTATAGCTACACCGTTGTAGGACTTTTGCCCGTGCCAGATCGCGCCATAACCGGCGTTCCTGACGGCTTCCGCGGGAAATTTCTCATCCGAAGTCTTCAATTCTTGAAGGCACACGATGTCATAGTCGGTCTGACCCAGCCACTTGATGAGCAAGGGCAGGCGACCGTTCACGCCGTTGACGTTAAAGGTTGCGATACGGGTCATCCGAAGTTCTCAACAACCCTTGGCGATTTGAGCATGGAAGGCTCAGATGTTGATGCTTGCATCATGGCGGCAAAGGGAGTGTCGGCCGAATTGAGAAACTGACCCCCTGACGAAATGAAGAACTGACCCCCCTCGGTTATGAGAGGAGGCATGGATGACGATTGGGATTTCGGCGATTCCTGCATTGTCGAGAACGATGCAGGGAGAGGAGATGCTTGAGCCTGAAGAGGTGGCAACGGTGCTGCGGCTGCATGAGCTTGGCTGGGGGCGAAGCGACTGGCGAAGGAATCCGATATGGCCGAGCCACAGCTCTCAATTCGTAGCGGCAAGGCGGGCGATCTTGCGAAGGGTTGAACCGAAGCACGGCTCGATCTTGTGGACCACATCGGCCATGGGTCTTGTCCGACCGGACCCGCAGCTTGTGCTGGACGGCGTCCTTGCCCTTGCCCGGCAGGTCGGCCGACTTCGTCGCTCGTCGTGCGAAAGACGTCCGCAATCGTGCGCGGAGCGAAGAAGCCAATGTGGGAGTACTGGACCAGTGCCATTCTCACTGCCTAATCACAAAATGCCTCATAACCTGACGAGATATAGCGTCAAAATGGCATATCTTTGAAAGAAGAAGCTGATAATGGGGAATAATAAACCGTGACCATGCGGTGTTTAGCTGGTCTATTCACCGCAGAAATTGCGGCAAATGATCTTGCATATGCCGTTTGTCGCTCGGCACTGGCCAAGTCCATAGGGCTCAAGGCGACGCCGGCGCGCGCTGGTGAGCTACCGCATCAGTCCGTGACGGATTGATCAAACGCGCGAAAAGGGCGCTGGCCTTCGAGTGGTAGCGCGAAACCTGAACAGCCTCTGCGCAGACATCTCAATGAAGGCAAGCACATCAGCCAGGCTGCTGTATTGCGGCAAGCTTCCAGTCACCGCCGTTCTGCCGCGTAAAGGTCCACAGTTCGGCCGTCTCCGTCGGCTGATCGGCCTGGCCCTCAACGATCTTGCCACTGATGCGGTCGCGGGTCACGTCGCGAGACTCATAGCGCAAAGCAGCCGTCGCGTAGTCGCGATCACCCTCCCGCCAACTTTCCGCAATATCGGCCTCCAGCAGGCTGACGTCCGACACGTCGTTCCTGACGCCCTTTTTGGCATTGTCGGCAAGTTCCTCGGACAGATAGGACACCATCTCGGGTGTCACCAACCGGCGCAATGCAGCATGGTCCTCGCGCCCGAATGCTTCCTGAACTTCCGTCAGCCGGTGCTGGAACGTGTCCAGATCGGTTTGGGTGAGAGTGATCTCATCGGAAGCATTGTCTTGGTTCGTTCCGCCATATCCTGACCCAATGCCTGGAATGGGGAACGCTGTGGTGTTGCTCGGGTCAGGCCGGGCTGCAGCGCTTCGCCCAAAGGTCCGGGTGCCTCGCGGGGCACCGGCCATAGCGGGTGCCGGGTTTTGCGCCGCCTGCGAGCGGAAAAAGCGGATCGCCAGCATGATCGCGCCGCCGAACAGCAGTACTTGGAGCAAAAGACCCAACATGCCGGCCAAGCCGCCGAACCCATGGCCCAGAAGAACGCCGATCAAACCGCCGAGAAGCAGCCCACGCATCATCGATCCGCCGAGGCCGTTGAAGAAGCCCGGGCGCTGGAATGCCTGCGGCTGACGGGCCGCATTGTTCGTGGCCGCATTGGGCGTCATCGAGCGCTCGACCGGTGCGGCCGGTTGCGGCGCAACTCTGGTCGGCGGGACCGGCTGGAAAGTGCGCATGCCGCGACTGCCGAAGCTGCCGCCACGGCGCGCATCGGCGTGATCCACAGCGACCATGGAAAATGCCAGGAACAACCCCGCAAACAAAACTGCAAACCGTCCCCAACGCGAAATCAGCATAGGCAAGTCCTCAAGTGACACTCTTTCCGCTCATATGGGGTGCGTCGATCGAAATATCAGTGAACTGTCCGGCGAGATATTTTCGGGCGGCATGGTCGGCCGCCCGCCGGTGTTCACGACGAGAATGTCTGCCCTACCCAAGCGCGATGATCGCTGTTCGTTCACGCAGGCTCCCGCACCCGGCCGACCGGCATCGGTCGCGTCAACAGCATCGGCCATGCAAGCCTCTGGTCATCGATCTCCCCGGCGATGATGCCGAGGGTCTCCCGGCGACGGCTCGATTGACATACAGCTTTCCTATGTACTATCAACATATCTGGAAAACCTGCCATACAGGTTTGCCCACTCCTGAACTGGAGATTGCGTGAGCACGGTCGTATCCGCAAAACATTCCGACGCAGCGAGTCTGGTCAGCAACACGATCGGCGAGATCACGCGCCATATCCGCGCGCATGAGCTCGGGCCCGGCGACCGGCTGCCCAGCGAGGCCGCGCTTTCGAGACAATTGAGCGTCTCGCGTACCGTGGTTCGCGAGGCCTTCAGCTCGCTCGCCGCCATGCGGCTTATCGACCTGAGGGCGGGCAGACGGGCTACCGTCGCCGAGCTGGACTATGGCGCCATGTCACTGGTGATCGAGCATGGCGTCCACACCGAGCAGATCACGGTGCAGCAAATCTACGACGTGCGCCGCACGATTGAGACCCGCACCGCCATGCTGGCGGCCTTGCGCAGAACAGCCGACGAAGTGGAAAGGATCAGGACGCACGCGCTCGCCATGCGCGAGAATTTCCAGCGGCCGGAACAGGTCATGGAGCACGATCTCGCCTTTCACCTCGAAATCGCCAAGGCTGCGAAGAATCCGGTTTTCAGCCTCATCGTCGGCGCGTTCGAGCGCGTATCGCGCCAGACCTGGCCGATCGGCTGGCGCAGCCGCCCTTCGGATGCCGAGCAGTTGGCGATGATCCAGATCCATATCGACCTCGCCGAAGCAATCGAGACCGGTGATCCCCAGTCGGCGCGTGACCTGATGGCGAGGCATTTTGACGAGAGCGTCAAGGCCCTGCTGGCGGCCGGCATCGCCTGAGGAGCCGGGGCGCAATGAAGATCACGAAACTGGAAACGCTGCGGCTCAAGGAGCGGCCGAACCTTCTCTGGGTCCTGGTTCACACGGACGAAGGCCTCGTCGGACTCGGCGAGACCTTCTTCATGGCTGAAACCGTCGAGACCTATCTGCACGAATATGTCGCGCCGTGCGTGATCGGGCGCGACCCCTTGCAGATCGACCTGCTTGCCGCCGACCTCGTCGGCTATCTCGGTTTCCGATCGACGGGCGCGGAAGTCAGGGGCAATTCCGCTTTCGACATCGCGCTTTGGGATCTGTTCGGAAAGGCGACCGGTCAGCCGATCGCACAACTCCTCGGCGGGTTCACCAGGCACGAGATCAGGACCTACAACACCTGTGCCGGAACCGAATACATCAAGAAGGCCACCGGGCAGACGACGGCCAACTACGGGCTCGATAAGCCCGGCGACGCCTATGATGATCTGAACGGCTTCCTTCACCGCGCCGACGAACTGGCGCATTCGTTATTGGAGGAAGGCATCACGGCCATGAAGATCTGGCCCTTCGACATGGCCGCCGAGAAAACGCGCGGCCAGTATATATCGCAGCCCGACTTGAATTCCGCGCTGGCGCCATTCGAGAAAATCCGCAATGCGGTCGGCGACAAGATGGACATCATGGTTGAATTCCATTCAATGTGGCAGCTGCTGCCGGCCATGCAGATCGCTCGCGAGCTTGCCCCCTACAAGACCTTCTGGCACGAAGATCCGATCAGGATGGACAGCCTGTCCAGCCTGAAACGCTATGCCGAGGCTTCGCTGGCGCCGATATCGGCTTCGGAAACGCTCGGTTCCCGGTGGGCCTTCCGCGACCTTCTCGAAACCGGAGCGGCCGGTGTCATCATGCTTGATATCAGTTGGTGCGGCGGGCTCTCGGAGGCGCGCAAGATCGCTGCCATGGCTGAAGCGTGGCATCTGCCGGTCGCGCCACACGACTGCACCGGTCCAGTGGTGCTCGGCGCATCGACCCACCTGTCGCTGAATGCGCCGAACGCGCTTGTCCAGGAGAGTGTCAGGGCCTTTTACAAGACCTGGTACCGCGACCTTGTGACCGCTTTGCCGCAGGTGAAGAACGGCATGATCACCGTGCCTCCCGGACCGGGCCTCGGCATGGAACTGAACCCGGAGATCGATCGCGCCTTCACGGCGCTTCGACGGGTGAGCGACGCATCTACTCTCTGAAAATGAACCTGAAGCAGCTTTCTACGGAGGAGGAGAACCATGAAGAAGCTACTTATCTCGGCAGCCTTGGCAGCAGTACTGGCTGGAGGCTCGGCAATCGGCTCACGCGCACAGGAGCCGATGAACATCGTCTTCACGCATCATTCGTCGGCGTCGAACCCGTTCTGGCAGGCGGTGAAGAAGGGGTTCGACGACGCCTGCGCCAAGATCCAGGCCAATTGCCAGATGGTCTTCACGCAGACCGAAGGCTCGATCGAGCAACAATCGGCCAACATGCAGGCGGCACTCGCGGCAAAACCGGACGCGCTGATCACCTCGATCGTCGACAACAATGCCTTTGACCAGATCATCGCCGACGCGCGCGCTGCCGGCGTCACGGTCATCGCGTCCAACGTCGACGACACCGAGGGTGCAGCCGGCAATGCCCGCCAGGCTTTCATCGGCCAGGGCTTCATTCCCGCCGGCTACGAACTCGGCAAGAAGATGTCCGAGTTCTTCCCCAAGGAAGGCAAGATCAGGGCGCTCGTCGGCGTCTCCGCGCCCGGTCAGAACTGGTCGGAACAGCGCGCTGCCGGCGTCATGAAGTTCCTTGAGGAATACAAGGCCGCGAATGCCGGACGCGAAGTGGTCATTGAACGGCTCGACACCGGCACAGATGGCGCCGTCGTCGCCGATCGTGTCGGCGCCTATCTGTCTGCCCACCCGGACACCACGGTGTATTTCGACACCGGCCTTTGGCATGCCTACGTGGCCCAGGTCCTGATCGATCGCGGCATCGAGCCGGGCAAGGTGCTGATGGGCGGCTTCGACATCGTCTCGGAAGTCCTGCAACAGATGGAAGCGGGTTACATCCAGGTCCAGGTCGACCAGCAGCCCTACATGCAGGGCTTCATGCCCGTGATGGAAGCCTATCTCGCCAAGAACGTCGGTCTGCTGCCGGCAGACATCGACACCGGCAAGGGCATCATCGTCAAGGAAGACGTGCCAAAGCTCAAGGAACTGGCCGCACAAGGCGTGCGGTAGGCGCGAAGCCGGCGTCCTCTCCTCGTTCTTTACGCGGAGAGGGCGAGGGCGAGGGCCAGGGCCAGGGAGCAAGGCCTCGGGCGTCGGCTCCGTCCCATCCTCCAACGGCATCTCCCTTGTCGAGGGCGGTAGAAGACAGACTGCCGCCATCCCCTTGCCGATGCGACAAGCCAGCGCAAACAATCCCAAGCCGGAGCGAATGATGAAGCGCTTGATGAAGATTTATCTGGAGAAGCCGGAGCTTGCGGCGGTCGTGTTCCTGCTCCTCCTCCTCCTCGTCTTTCAGATTCGCTCGAACGGCGTATTTCTGAACACACAGAACGTGCGCGGAATGCTTGGGCTGCTGCCTGAAATGGGGCTGGTCGCGATCGGCGTGACCCTGCTGATGATATGCGGCGAGTTTGATCTTTCCGTAGGCTCGGTATTTGCGCTGACCCCGATGACCATGGCGGTGATCCTGGCGGCAGGCGTGCCGTTCGCGCCGGCCTTTGCCGCCGGGCTCGCCATTGCCGCCCTGATTGGCTTCTTCAACGGGTTCATAACGATTCGTTTCGCGATACCAAGCTTCATCACCACGCTTGGCATGCTGTTCATCGCGCGTTCGCTGACGGTGGTAATCTCCGGTGGCTTCCCTCCTGTCATCCCGGCCAACGCTCTGCCCAAATGGCTGTTTACGATCTATGTGGGGCCGGGCGACCTCTTTCGCATGTCGTTCTTCTGGTTTCTCGCCGTGGCAATCCTGGCGACGGTGCTTCTGTCGCGCACGAATTTCGGCAACTGGGTGCGCGCCACCGGCGGCTTTCTGCCCGCCGCGCAATCGATGGGCATCCCGACGGCCCGGGTGAAGGTCGCCTGCTTCATGATCTGTTCGGTGCTCGCCGGCTTTGCCGGCACCATTCAGGTGATGCGGCTCGGCGCGCCGCTGCCCTCGATCGGCGAGGGGCTGGAGTTGCAAGCTGTGTCGGCTGCCGTCATCGGTGGCGCCTCGCTGGCTGGCGGCATCGGCACCATCTTCGGCGGCATCATCGGGGCTGCCCTGATCCGCGTCATCGACAACGGACTGGTGCTGAGCCAGGTTGACGCCAACTGGTTCAAGATGGCAATCGGCTTCCTGACTATCTTCGCGGTCGTCGTGAACGCCTGGCTTCGAAAGCGGGGCAGGGCAATGAAGGTGGAGACCTGATCATGGCGGCACCCATCATCGCGATCAAGGGACTCCAGAAATGGTATTCCGGCGTCCACGCCTTGAAGAACGTCACTCTGGACATCTACCCAGACGAGGCGCTGGGCCTCGTCGGCGACAACGGCGCCGGCAAATCGACGCTGATCAACATCCTGTCAGGCACCCAAAAGCCCGATGGCGGCGAGATCAGGATCGAAGGTGAACCGGTCCGCTTCTCGAACCCGCGCGACGCCATGGATCGCGGCATCGAGACGATCTACCAGTACAATTCGATGGTCCCGACCATGACCATCGCCCGCAACGTTTTCATCGGACGCGAGCCGGTGAAGGGCTCGGTTTTCGGCATCGGCATCCTGGACCAGAAGCGCATGCGTGACGAAAGCGTCAAGGCGATCGCCGACGTCGATCTGCATCTGAGGTCGCCCGACGCGCTGGTCGGCGAACTGTCGGGCGGCCAGCGCCAAGGTGTGGCGATCGCCCGGGCCATGCACTTCAAGTCGAAAGTCATGATCCTCGACGAGCCGACCAATCATCTCTCGGTGAAGGAGACGCGAAAGGTGATCGGCTTCGTTCGCGCCCTCAAGGCCCAGAACATCACCAGCGTCTTCATCAGCCACAACATGCATCATGTTTTCGAATGCTGTGACCGGGTCGTGGCCATGGCGCGCGGCGAGATCGTTCTCGACAAGCGGATCGGCGAGACTTCGATCGAGGAAATCCACGAGGTTCTGTGACGCGAAGAAGCGATCACTCGCGAGCCGCTCTGCTGGTAGAGGTCAGTCTGCGCTACAGCTTTTCCGCAAGGATCGCCTCAGCGGTTTTCTCGTCGGTGATCAGCACATCGACGACTCCCAGACGCAACACGGCGCGCAGCACCGGAACCTTGTCGAGGCCGCCGGAGGGCAGGATCACAGTGTCGATGTCGCGCAGATGTTCGGGGGCGAGGCCGATGACACGGCTGTTTAGCGGGTGATCGACGAGTTGTCCGTCGGCGCCGATCCAGTGGCCGCAAATATCGCCGACGGCTCCGGCTTCGCGGAGCGATCTGAGATCATCGTCTCCGACCAGTCCGATCCGAAAGATGGTGGCGTCCTTGTGCACCGCGCCCACCGAAACGAAAGCGGCGTCAACGTCGCGGGCATGGGTGAAGGCGTCTTCCAGAATGGACTGGCGCATAAGCAGATCGCGCGTGGCCTCCGTATCCGTGAATACCGGTGCTGCGATGTAGAAGCATTCCGCATCGAAAAGCGCCGCGAGCCGCGAGGCGATTTCATAGATGTTGATCGCCGATCCACGCGTGAGCCCGCCGAGCAGGGAAACGACCGACATCCCTCTGACGGGGCGTACGGTCACTGACCGCAGACTAAGCTGGAGCGTCCGTCCCCATCCCACGCCCACCGATATCCCGTCACGGATTCTGTGCGACAGGGCTTCACCGGCAGCGGCTGCGATGACCTGTGGCACTAGGGTAGGATCGGGCGGTGTCGGAACCACGATCGGGTCGGAAACGCCGTAGGCGTCCCGCAGCCGGTTCTCCAGCTCGATGCAGTTCGCCACCTTGGAATTGATGCGAATCTGAACGATCCCCCGCTGACGGGCATGCGCCAGCATCCGGTTGACGCGAAGGCGTGTCAGGCCAAGAGACTTGGCGATTTGCGCCTGGGTGAGGTCACCGACATATGCAAGCCAGGCGGCGCGCACGAGCAGCCCTTCCTCGCGATCGGACGTGACGGAACTCGTTACGGCTTGGCGGCCGTCGCGTTTCTTTCGTGCTGGTTTCTCCATCAGATCATCCTGTCCACTCCGCGGCAGCGGGTCCAGAGCGGGCTCGGCGGAGCCATGGCTCATCGATATGAGGCATCAATCGAGTTTCCCGGCTCCGCTAGCCTCGATGATAGCGGTCGAAGGACAAAACCAGCGGAGCATCATGGCAAATTGCGTCGATGATGGCGCTCGTCAGCGGCAAGCGATCGTGGGGAAGTACACCCCGGGCCATCATATTCTTCAAAGTCCGACCAAGGTCCAGCGCCAGTTGCGCGCCCTCGACCGTGTCCGAACTCATATGTTCGCGCTTCGCCACGGAATAGGGCAGGCCGCGGCCGAGCAGGCGCCCCATGCGACCGTTACGGCCCGCCTGGCAGGTCACATAAAGATCGCCGGAGCCGGCCAGCCCCAGCACTGTTTCGACCTTTCCACCCAGAGCTTCGACCAGAATCGCCATCTCGGCGAGGGACTGCGAGAATAGCGACGAGGCAAGATTGTGCATCAGTGCGCCATTGGGCGCCTTGCCGTCGCGCTCGAGCAGCCCGACGGGAGCTCCAACGGCGAGTGTGTAGAAATTCTTGAAAGCGGCGCAGATCTCGACGCCGACGAGATCGGATGACGATCGCGCATGATAGAAAGGCGCGCGCAGAATGCGGGACGCCGCGGCCACCTGGTCGGGATCGTGCCCGGCCACGATCACAGAGGTGTCGCGCTGCGCCGCCAGTTCGCCGGCAATGCACGGTCCGCCGACGGCCATCACCGGGACACGCAAGCCAGTGCGTTGCTCGATCTCGCGGGCAAGCAGATGTGGCAGGATTTCCACGCCTTCGTCGCTTGCTGCAAGTCCTTTCGTAATCATCAGTATCGGCACGGGCGACTTGATGCTTTCTGCAATGCGGTCGATCGCCCAAGGAATGCCGGCCGACGAGACGCCGAGTACAAGCAGATCGGGTCCATCGTTCATCGCCGCCCCGAATTCGGTCCAGGAACAGGCGGTTACCATATCAGGCAGAGTGATGTTGAGGCGTGGGTGATGACTTGTGCTGGCCACCGAGCCGACGATCTCCTCATCCAGATGGGTCCCGACAAGAGTGATGCGGTTACCAGCGTGAGCGGCCGGAAGCGTCATGGCAGAGCCCATGACGCCGGCGCCGAGGATGATGATCCGCGCCATTCAGCTTCTTCCCTTGTCCAGCCGCTCGCCGCTGCCCTGGTCGAACAGGTGGATTCGCTCAGGCGCCGGCTCCAGCTGGATCACAGCTCCTGGAGAGAGCTCCATGCGGTCATGCAGCACCGAGCAGATCGCGGTGTTGCCCATGCTGGCAAAGATGTGGATTTCGGGGCCAGTCGGCTCGACAACCGTAATCCTCGCCGGAATGCCGCGCCCGTCGGCCACTGGTCGAAGATGTTCGGGGCGAATGCCGTAGATCACCTTTTGGCCGGGCCGGACCGCAGCCCCTGGCGGGAGCGGGAGGGATAGCTCGTCGGTCCGCACCACCCAGGCGTCGCGCTCGGAAGCCACCTCGCCATGGAACATGTTCATTGCGGGCGAGCCGATGAAAGAGGCGACGAAGAGGTTTGCCGGGCGATCGTAGACATCGAGCGGGCGCCCGATCTGCTCGATATGGCCGTCGCGCATAATGACGATGACATCGGCCATGGTCATGGCCTCGATCTGGTCATGCGTGACATAGACGGTGGTGGTCTTCAGCCGCTGGTGGAGCTCCTTGATTTCGGTGCGCATCTGCACGCGCAGCTTGGCATCGAGATTGGACAGCGGCTCGTCGAACAGGAACACAGTTGGGTCCCGCACGATGGCGCGACCCATGGCGACGCGTTGCCGCTGGCCGCCCGAAAGCTGGCGGGGATACCGTTCCAGATAGGGTGTCAGATTGAGGATCGATGCCGCCCACCCGACCTTCTGTTTGATTTCTTCGGTTGGGCGCTTCTTCAACTGCATGGAAAAGGCCATGTTGTCGAAGACGGTCATGTGCGCGTAAAGCGCGTAATTCTGGAAGACCATCGCGATATTGCGGTCTTTGGGATGGAGCATGTTGACGACCCTGTCGCCTATGGCGATCTCACCGGACGTGATGGGCTCGAGACCGGCTATCATGCGCAACAGAGTGGACTTGCCGCAGCCGGACGGCCCCAGCAGAACGACGAACTGGCCATCCTCGATCGTGAGATCGAGTCCATCGATAATCGAGAGGGCGCCATAGTCCTTCTTTATGTTGCTGATGGTGACAGACGCCATAAATTGCTACCCTTCGATTGCCCTTGCCGGTTGGATCGCATTTTCGCCATGCGAGCGATTGGCGATCGGATGCGCTCTCACCATTCGCTCTCCAGAAACTCTTCCAAGAGTCCTGCATCGGTTGCCAGATTGACAAAGGACCATCGACCGCGGATTTCCCGCGAATAGCGAATGGCATCGTGCCAAAGCGCGCGCGGCAGGCCTAGTTCCGCGCCGGTGACCGGCCCCCCGGCAGCCTTGAGTGCTGCCTCCATGCGGGCGACCGGCATTGCCATGGGCCGAACCTCCTGGCGCAGCGCCGGCCAGATTTCCGCAAGCCTGCGGTTGAAGGTTTCCGTCTGGCTGGCGTCGAGTGCCGTCTTCCTCATCTCGGCAATGCAAAGTGGTCCAAGCTGCGCGCCATAGCGGGCCAGCATCGCCGCCTCGTCGATGGCGGTCGGCTTCACCTGCGGCGGCTCTTTCATGTCCAGCAGCCGCGCTTGCAGCCGCGCCATGACCAGCGAGGCAACCCCGACCTGCTGGCCGTGCGTGGTGCCGGGATGACGCTCTCCCGCGAACATGTCGATCCAATGGGAAATCTGGTGCTCTCCCATGGACCCGGGATGGGAAACGCCGGCAAAGCACACGCCCATCGAGCACAGCGTCAGGACGCGCTGGAGATGCCCGACAGCGGTGACGTCATGCCTGGCAAGGCCAGGTGCATGGGCCAGCATCGGCTCCTCATCGCCCGCCTGCAGCAGGTAGGGCACCTCAGAATAGTAAGTATCGAACAGCCGATGCGAAGCCCACCAGTCGATCTGGGCCGTGGAGCGGCAAAGGCTGTCGCCAAGCCCGGCGGCGCTGAGCCAGGCGGGCGCTGCAGCCGACACGCCAAGGTCCAGGAAGATGCCCCGCGGAGCATGCGAGGGCAGCGAGATCTTGAGCCCGGAGGCCAAGGTCACCGACGCTGTCGAGGCGCCGTAGCCATTCATCGAGGCTGCCGTGCCGAAGACGGCATAGGGCCGCTCGTCGAGAAAGGTTGCATGCTTGCAGCCGTCGTTGAGGACGCCCGACCCGACGGCCACGACCCCGTCGGCGTGACGCGTCTTCTCCCTGACCATCTGGATCATTGCCTCATCGCAGTCGAGGCCGTCAGGTAGCACGATTTCATCGATGTCGGCGATGGTACGCAGCGCCTTCGCGACGCGCCTGCCCATCACATCGACGGTGTTGATATTCGACACAACTGCGATGCGGCTGCCTAGCGCCAGGGGCGCAACGAGATCCGCCTCGCGGCCCTCCGTCGTCGCCAGCAGTTCGATCGTCTGGAACGGCAGGACCGCGGCCGCGCCGGTCTTGGGATCTGTCCAGCGTCCCGCGACAACGTCCTCGATCAACGCGTTCCAGTTGGTCGTTTCAGCCATGATCGGCCTCCATGAAGGCAGCGAGGCGCTGGTTCCAGGCTGAAAGCGTTGGCCAAAGATCGGCATGGATCGCAAGAAGTTCGGCGTAGAGCGCGGCCCGTTTCGTGTCCGGTTCGAAGGTTTTGGCCGGCTCGCTGGCCATTGCGAGCGACGCTTCGGCGATGGTGGAAAACCAGCCCACACCCTTTGCCGCCGCCATCGCCGCGCCAAGCGAGGAGGCTTCGACGGTCGTCGAACGCTTTATGGGACGATCGAGTGCATCCGCCAGAATTTGCATCCACAGGTCGGACTTCGCTCCTCCGCCGATCGCTATGAACTGGTCGATGGTCTGGGCGGCAGCCGCAGCCGCCCGCTGACTTGTCGCGGCCTGATGCAGCGCTATGCCTTCCAGTACGGCGCGATAGATGTCACCGCGGCGGCTGGAGCCGGAGAGCCCGGCAATAACACCACGGGCAGCACTATCCCAGTGCGGATCCATGACGCCCTGCCAGTAGGGCAGGAGCATTATGCCGCCTGCGCCGATCGGGCTGGCAGCGGCTTCGGCCTCGAGCGTCTCCAGGGCATCATTTGCGCCATGCAGATCGACGCCAAGCATTTCGCGCGCCATCCAGTCGACAAGAAAAGTGCCGGCGCGAAGGCACGTCTCGTAGATATAGCCATCATCGGCGACCGCCGTTTCGGTGCGGAAGGCCTGGTCGTGGACGTAGTCCGTGCCGAAGCTGCCGGAGACGACCGCCGTGCCGAGGTTGATGTAAGCGCATCGCGGCTGCAACACACCAGCGCCCGTGCCGGCGCATTGACCATCGCCGCCGCCGGCGACGATCGGCGTGCCCTCGCGCAGGCCCGTCGAAATGGCCGCTTCCGAAGTCAGTTGACCCAGAACGGTGCCGGGCCGCGCCAGATCCGGCATCATGCGCCGGGCGACGCCCGCTGCCTCCAGTATATCGTTCGACCAGTCCATACCTCGCATATCGAGTATGCCCGTCGGGTCCGCGGATGCGGTGGACGTCACCCACCGGCCGCTCAAGCGAAAGACCAGATAGCCGTGGACTTCGGCCATCCGCTCCACCCGGGCAAAAATCTCGGGCTCTTGCTCGCGGAACCAGATCATGCGGTAAAGGCAAGGAATAACGTCCAGTGGCTTGCCGGATATTGCGTGGACGCGTGCCGCGCCGAAACTCTCGCCGAAGCGCCGTGCTTTCCCACGGGCGCGCTCATCGAGCCAGAGCGTTGCGGGCCCGACCGCCTGGCCCTGCTCGTCGAATAGGCCGAAGCTCTCGCGTTGGTTGGCAATCGCAAGGGCGGCAATTCGTGCTGGCGAAACCGTTGCCGCGACACCACGAAGCGCCGTGACCGTCGAGGCCCACCATTCGGCCGGATCCTGCTCGAAATAGCCCGAACGCGGGTTGGACATTGCAAGGGGTGCACGACCTTCGGCCGCGGCCAGACCATTGCGGTCCCAGGCGATCGCCTTGGTTGCCGAGGTCGAGGAATCAATGCCGATGACGAGATCAGGAACCATTGCCGCCACGTTGCCAAACGGCGAGGGCGGCCGAAGCCGCCTTCGCCCAAATCACCGACTAGCCGCTAAAGACCGGCGTCCTTGACTTTGCCGTCGACAATCCCGGCAATGGCATCCAGGCACGCCTTGGCATCGCCGCCATAATCTTGGCCCGTAAGCAATTTGCCGAGTTCAACCGGAATGTCGTTGTTCGACAAATCCGCCCAGATCGGCATGTCCGGCTCCGATCCCATCTGGTTGTCGATCGTGTATTTGATCGCGTCGAAATGGCGTGTCGTTCCGGGGCCGACAACGGCCTTTGCCTTGACCCGAGGATCTGTAAAAGAGGAATTGCGCATCGGCGACGCGCCGCCGCCGAGCGTCGATACCCGCGCCATCACATCCTTCGAGCAGACCCACTGCATGAACAGCCATGCCGCTTCCTTGTTCTTGGAATATTGCGACAGCGAAATCGTCGAGCCGCCCTGGTGACCGACGGCCGGGATCTCGTTGAAGCCGCAATCGGCGGCGGCGCGACGGCCAGGAACTTCCTTGGGCGCGGGCAGGGCCTCGAACAGGCCTTTGACCTTGGAATCGTTGGCGTCGAAGCCGGGGAAATCCTCGCCCCAGGTGATTGCCATGGCGGCTTGTCCCTGTGTCAGCGCCTGTCCCTGACCGTCCCACGTCCAAGTCGTCGCCGACGGCGGCGAGTTCTTGACCAGCTCCTGATAGAATTTGAGCCCGGCCTCGCCGCGCTCGTCATTGCCGACAAACTTCTTGTCCTTGTTGAAGATAGAACCGCCATGGCCCCACAATGCGAAGGTCCAGTCGCATTCCAGCGAATAGTGGCCGGACTTCGCCTGGCACGCGGTGCCGAAGATGCCGTTGCTTTTTTCTGCCTCTGTGAGCGCCTGCACGGCCTTGAGGTAGGCGTCGAGGTCTGTCGGCAGGGCAATGTTGTGTTTGTCGAAAAGATCCTTGCGGTACATCAGGATGAAGATCGGAATATCGAATGGAATTCCGCACTGTTTGCCATTGTACATGGCGATGCCGTCGACCAGCGGCTTGGAGAAATCGTCCCAGTCGAAGTTGGGCATCGCCAGTTCTTTGTTCTGGTCATAATACTCGCGCGGATCGACGACATCCTGGGCAAACGTCGCCATCCAGGACTGGTCGAGATAGTAGACGTCGTAGGTGCCAAGCTGGCCCTGTACGTCTTGCGTCGCCTTGGCGAGAACCTGCTCCAGCGGCACGATCTCGACTTCCACCTCAATTCCGGTTGCCTTGGTGAATTCACCCGCGACAAGCTGGTTGGCAACAATCGTTGGCGGCGTCGCTTCCGAAGTGTAGCGGATTTTGGTGCCGGCATATGGTTTGCCGACGTCGGCCAGCCACTTCAGCATGTCGGCGTCCTGGGCGCGGGCTTCTTCAACGCCGAGGCCCAGCATCCCCCGATTGGTGCGGCCACCACCTAGCATGGCCGATCCGAAGGCGGAAAAGCCGATACCAGCGAGCGCCATCTTCCTCATGAAGTCGCGTTTGGTTATCCGGCGCGCCGTAAAGTCATTGCAGGTATCGGCGACGAATGTCTTCTTGTCGTGTTCACTGAAGCTCATGATCGTTCCTCCATTGAGTTTTTGTCGTCGTTCTTCTCGTCTGCGCCTCACTCCTTCAGCGATCCGAGGGTGAGGCCGCGGACCAGATGCCGTTGAACCAGCAGGATAAAGATGAAGCTGGGTATGATCGCGGACGTGCCGAGCGCTGTGATGTAGCCCCACTCGGTCGCGGTCGAGGTGACAAAGGTCGAGATCTTCACGGGCACAGTGCGGATCGACGTTGTCAGGAACAGTGAGAGCAGGAACTCGGTCCACGAAAAGATGAAACACAGCACGGCCGTCGCAGCGATGCCGCCCTTGACCATGGGAAGGACCACGCGTCGGAACGTCTGCCAGCGCGTCGCGCCGTCAATCAGCGCCGCCTCATCAACCTCGCGCGGAACATCGTCGAAGAACGACTTCAAAAGCAGAACCGCCAGCGGCAGGTTGATCAAACTGTGAACGAGGACGAGGCCCGTATAGGTATCGCGCAAGCCGAGATCTCGGAACATGAAAACGATCGGAATGACGATCGCGATTGGCGGCATGAAGCGCTGCGAGAGAATCCAGAACAGGAAGGACTGCTGGCCGCTGAACTGCATTCGCGACAGGCAATAGGCGGCCAGCGTGGCCAGCAGCAGCGTCAGCGCCGTCGATCCGACGGCTATGATGGCGCTGTCGAGCAACGACCGGCGGGAATCGTAGGAGCTGGCGCCACCCTTGATCACCCCGGCCGCCTCGCCGCCCTGTTCCATGCCGATGTCGACGCGTGAGACGCCAAGCAACGTCACGCGGTAATTGTCCGGCGTCGGTGTGAAACCGACGTAGACCGGTCCGCTGCGGTCGAAGATCGCCGAATAAGGTTTGATAGACGACAGCGCCCACCACGCGATCGGGAACATGAAGATCGCCACCACTAGCACGGCGAGCACGTCACGGGCGATCGTTTGGGCGCGCGACGACTCCATCAGAACCTCACCTTGAACAGCCTGACGAAGAGGTTCGACACGACGATCAAGACGACAAGCACGATCAGCGACAGGGTCGCGGCATAGGGGAAGTCTCCGGTGAAGTAGATACGGCCAGCGTAGAACGAAAGCGTCTCGGTGGCCGTGCCAGGCCCGCCTGCGGTGATGATGTAGACGTAGTCGTAGATGCGAAAGAGATCGACGCCGCGGATCAGCACCGCGACCGCTATCACCTTGCGCAACATGGGCAATGTGAGGCGCAAGAACGTCTGGATGCCGTTGGCGCCGTCGATCGCGGCTGCCTCGAAAGGTTCCTTCGGCAGCGCCCTGAGCCCTGCCAGGATGATGAGCACCATGAACGGCGTCCATTGCCATATGTCTGCCAGCAGGATCGCCGCCAATGCGGTGCCGGGCTGCGTCAGGATCGGCTGTGCCGGCGAGATCAGGTCGAGGGCATAGAGGTAGAACGACAGGACACCGAAAGAACCGTCCTGCATCAGCAGGAACATCATTCCGGTCACCGCCGGCGGCACCACCAGCGGCAGTGTCATCAGCGCCCGCAGCATGCCGTAACCTTTGCGATCGGTGTCAAGCAGAAGCGCGATGAGGATGCCGAGCGCAAGCTGAACCGCAAGCGCGACGAAGGTATAGATCAGCGTGGTTTCCAGCGAATGCCACATACGCGCATCCGAGAAGGCGCGCGTCCATTGGTGGAGCCCGGCGAAGTCGAGCTGCCGGGAGACGACATTGCGTTTGTGAAACGACAGCCAAACCGAATAGGCGAGGGGATAGATGCCGAAAACGAGAAGCATCACCGTGATCGGCGCGAGCCAAGGGAAAGGATGCTCGGCCGTCATGAACCGGGGCAGGGCCCATCTGGGCGTTTCGCGGGTCACGGTCACCGCGCTCACGCGCAAATCTCCGCTCGGTCACAGAGACGCATCGGCCTTCTCCCTATCGGCCAGATTGTGCCAACTTGAACTTTTGTAAGTTTGTTGTGCCTTTTGTTAAGAACGTGTCGGACGGCCGCCGAATTGTCAAGTCGGTTCCGTCAGCGCTCAAGGGATTTGCTCGTGGTCCCAGAGGATGCCGTGATCGCCGGGTATGGAGTTGTTTTTGGAGGAAACGCCGCCGGCAAATGCCGTGCACCAGCCTCAAACGCGCTCAGGGCCGCCGCCAATTTTGGCAGCCCGGAAGGCTACGAAAGCATTGAGGAGATCGGGAGGACAACCCGGGCGCTTTTGGAACTCCCCTTAATCCGGCAACAGGATCTGAAGCTTTACGTCCGCGGGCCGGGCTTCGACTGCGCGGTCAAAGGCGGTGATGGAATCTTCGAAGGGGAAGGTCCCCGAAATAAGTGGCTTTAGGTCGACCCGGCCCGACCCCATGAGCGCGATTGCCCGCTCATATTGGTGGGCATATCGGAACACAGTCTCGATGCGGACTTCCTTGGTCGAGGCGGTGGCGACATCGAATGCGATCGGCGCCACCGGCAGGCCGACCACCACTACCGCGCCACCGGGCCGCGGCAGGTCGAGCAGGGTCTCCCATGCCTTGGACGAGCCCGAGCATTCAAACACCACGTCGGCGCCCCAGCCATCGGTCAGGCGCTTTACTTCCGCCGCCAGGTTCTTGTCGCGGACGTTGATCGGGATCACGCCTTGATAGCCGCCGGCGATGTCGAGCTTGGGTTGGGCGAGATCTGCAACAACGGCGCGGGCGCAGCCGCCGGCGAGCGCTGCGATCGCCACCATCGTGCCGATCGGCCCTGCGCCAATCACCACCGCCGTGTCGCCCGGCGCGATCTTTGCTTTGGCAGCCGCCTGCATGCCGACAGCGAAGGGCTCCACCATGGCGCCTTCGGCGAAGCTGACATTGTCGGGCAGTTTGAAAGTGTAGTTGGCGGGGTGGACGACATAGGGCGTCAGCACGCCATGGATCGGCGGCGTTGCCCAGAACCTGACCGCTGGATCGATGTTGTAGAGGCCGAGCCGGCTCGCCCGCGAATTGGGATCGGGGATACCCGGCTCCATGCAGACGCGGTCGCCGACCTTCAGATGCTCGACGCCTTCCCCCGTTTCGACGACGGTGCCGGCGGCTTCATGACCCAAGACCATCGGCGCTTCGACCACGAACGGGCCGATGCGGCCATGCGTATAGTAGTGCACGTCGGAGCCGCAGATGCCCACCGTATGGATCTTGATGCGAACTTCGCCCGGGCCGACGGTCTGTGGCAGATCGATGTCACGCAGCTTGAGTTCGTGTTGGCGTTCAAGGACAAGGGCGCGCACGTTCGTCATCGACGTAGTCTCCTCTAAAGCTTATTGTAGGGGCCTTCGTGACCTTACTTGCACTCGGCGCGTTCATCATAGCCGCTCGTTCACGGCTTCAAAATCCAGCTCGGAAAACAGGGGTGTTGGCTGATTCCGACTATCCGTACCAACTTCCCGGCCAAAGGACTTTGAAGGCCGGCCATGCCGCTGCCGAATGCCCTCGGCGGAATGAAATAGTCGTTCGCCCCGAGACTCCCCACTCCCCAGCCTCCAAGCCAGCAGGCCGGCATCGGTCAGTCATCAACAGGGTCCAGCAGGTGCGCGATACCCGACACTACATGCCATGGAAGGCTTGCCCAATCCGCTTCTGGTCGATGTGGCCCACCAGGAGAATGTCCGCTATCGTTTTTTGGGCGCCAGAAGTTCCCGGTTCGCTTCCGGCCCATAATGCTGCCGGCGGCTATGCGCTTCATTAACGTCATTCTCCATTCGAAGCGCTCAGGCCGGAAGCTGCCGTGCGTAAGACGCCAGGATTGCCCGCCGGGGATAAGTTTGCAGCTGGACAATATTGGCCAGCCGGGCGATCCCGGCATTTGGCGTTGCTTCAGCGAGTCAATACTGAGGCTGCGCTTACGCGCCATCCTTCTCGACAAGACCAACGGCTGGACCCGATCGAGTGCAGACGGGTTCAGTTGGTGCTGGTTGTGGCGGTGAACCCGCACTGCTTCTGTTCCATATCGATCTGCTTCGTGATGCGGATGGCGTTCTGTGCGTAGGCCTCCGTCACGGAGCCACTATTCACAGTCTTGTCCTTCAGCGGGCTCACGCCTGCGCAGAGGTGGAAAACATGCGGCTCGGTGGATTTCGCGGCTCCGTTTTCGGGCGCGATCCAGTAGACGACATCCTGACCGGCGGGGTGGCTCGCGTCCCGCGTCGCCGCCGCCACGGCGGCGGTGTCCGTCGCGATCGCCTGCGCCTGAGCGGCGACATCGGGCGAACAGGCGGTGGTGGGCTGCCCCGACTTGATCTGGGCTGCGCATGCGTTCATATCCTGGGTGTATTGTTCGACCGACGGAGGTTTGAAACTGATCCCCATGACCGTCGCGAGCACGGCCAGCGCAGCGCCGACGCCGCCGGCAACCTTCTTGGTCCGCGGATCCATGTTTTTGTCGGTGAGGATCAGGAAAACCAGCGGGAGGAAGGCAATCAGTGTGATGATTGCGCCGAGCTGGTTTTGGAAGAAGAACCTGGCCGCGTCGGATGCACGAGCCGGATCGTGCCTGTTGGCCGCCTTCCATAGCAAGTTGCCGGCGATTGCGAAAATCGCGATGCCGACCAGAAGGCCGATGACCAGCGGCAGGTGTCCCTGGTCGAACTTGTTCTGGCGAAGCAGCATAATTCCGTAGATCTCGCCGCCAATGGCGACGATCCACGAGAGTGCGGCGAAAAGGCGAAGACGCGTGGCGGAGGACTTCTGGCCCTGCGTCGCTTGCCAATCCTTGGTAACGTCTGGCTTGTTGTCGGTCATTGACCAGATCCCCTGATATCGACACTTCTGCGGGCGGCGTTAGACCAGAAGGCCAATCCGCCCTGCGCAGCGTCATTGAACGAGCGTCACCTGCCTTAGCGACACGGCGAAAATGTGAGCGCCACGGCAGGCCTCATCTCCATTCATGATTCATATTGCGCATGAGTGAATCCGTCCATACCCACGCAGGCAGACGCCTATGCGGCGATGGCTTGTTCTTGTTAATCTCTGGTTAATCTCTGGCTCGAACTTGACGCTGTCTTCCCTCGCTTCCCGGCGGCGGTCGCGCCATTCCCGACACCAGCCGAAGCGAAGTGACGAGCCATTTTGAACGAGACATCTCTAACGAGACAAACATTGCGGCAAGATCGACGCGGATAGCGGCCGCGGTGTTGGCTTGCATGCTGACCTCCAGGTGATGTTTGGCGACTTCACTCTGGCAGAGCGCTGGTCGCGATTCAGTCGCCGCATGGACGCCAAGCTTGGCCCCGACCATCTGCATTGATAATAATGCAGATTTGCATTGTCTTATCGCGATGAACAGGAATGTTTAACATGACAACGTTGACAGTGACGACAAGGGGACAGGTGACGTTCCGCAAGGACGTGCTGCAACATCTGGGCATCAAACCGGGCGAGAAGATCGAGCTTGATCTCCTGCCCGACGGTCGGGCGGAATTGAGGGCTGCACGGGCGAAGGGGTCGTTCCGGGACCTCCACGGCTTCCTCAGAGGCAAGACGAACGGCCGGGTGCTCAGCATCGAGGAGATCAACGAGGCGATGGCGGAAGCGGGCGCTGTGGCCGGGTCCGGCGAGGAATGAGGGTTACGGCCGACACGAATGTGCTGCTGCGCGCCTATGTTGCCGATGATGAGGGGCAGGCGGCCATTGCCGTCGACCTGCTGGCCAAAGCGGACATCATGGGCGTGAGCGTGAAGGCCTTGTGCGAGTTCCCAGGGTTCTGGCCCGGCAGTACCAGACAGAGTGCGAAATTTGCCGCGGCGATCCGGGCGTTGCTGAACACCGCGAGTGGTTGTCGTCAACTGGCCGGCAGTTGAGGCAGGGCTGTCAGTCCTCGATGCCGGCGGCGATTTCGCGGACGGCGTGATCGCTTTTGACGTCGGCTGGCTTGGCAGGGATAGGCAGGTAGCCGTACAGCTTGCGGAGTTGCGACAATCTCGGATCGGGTCACAGTTGGACCAAAGGCTGGAGTGCGCCCCTCGGACCGGACAGGGTCAAGCCGCAGTTTTGACCATCTGCCGGGCGTGTTGGTCCTCGAACTGTTGCGGGCTGAGATAGCCGAGCGCTGAGTGCAATCGGCGGGTGTTGTAAACCTCATCAATGAAGCGGGGAAGGTCCTCAGCGACGTCGGCGAAGGTTTCGTAGGCCATCGGATAGACGGCTTCGACCTTCATCGTCTTCATGAAGCTTTCCGCTTTCGCATTATCGTAGGGATTGCCGCGCCGGCCCATCGATCCAATAAGATCGTGCTCGGCGAGAACGTTGCGGTAGAGGAGTGCGGCATATTGCGACCCTCGGTCCGAGTGATGAACGCAGCCCGGCCGGGGTTTTCGTCGTTCGATTGCCGCCTTCAATGCTGCAACGGTCAAGCGCGCGTCGATCGACCGACCGATGGCGTAACCAACGACCTTGCGTGACCAGGCATCCAAAATGACCGCGACGTAGACGAAGCCCGCCGCAATCGTCACGTATGTTATGTCGCTCACCCAGAGCTGGTTCGGGCCGGCCGGTGTCACGTTCTTCGCCAGGTTCGGGAAGATCGGCAACTCGTGATCGCTGTCCGTAGTGGCGATGAAGCGCCGCCTGATCCTGGGCTGCAGATCGTGCTCGCGCATCAACCGTCTGACCTTCTTGTGGTTGACGACGATGCCGCGCTGCCGCAGCGCCGCCTGCATGCGGCGATAGCCGTAAGCTTCGAAGCTGTCGGAGATCTCACCCATCGTTTCGACGAGCGCTGTGTCATCCACGGCGGTTTCGGGCTGATCGTAGTAGGTTGATCGCGCGATCCCCATCAGCCGGCATCCTTCAGCGATGGAGACACCGCCGGGCCGGTGATCACGGATGTAGTCCCGCTTCTCGGACGTGGTGCGCTTTTCAGAGCCCCCTTTAGAAACTCAATTTCCAAGGCTTGCCGGCCTACCAGCCGCTCCAGCGCTGCGATCCGCGCCTCATAGGTCTGCATCGTGTCGGCCGCCGCCACGTCTTCGTCGAAGGAGCCGGCCTCGTATTTCTGAACCCAGATGCGGATCAGGTTACGCGGCAGTTCGTGCCGCTTGGCGAGACCATGCAGCGTCTCGCCGGACAGGAACTCCTGCACTACCTGACGTTTGAACTCGATGCTGTGCGTGCGATAAGTCACCATGGGCTTCCATCCTTCGAAAGCCCGGCTTCCAAGTCAATTCTGCTTGTTCATCCTGTCCGGTCCGAGGGGCGCACTCCAGGCAACAGGCGAAAAGATGAACAAAATTGATACCTTGATCCACCGAAGAGCTGACGATCGCCGGAAGACCGCGCAAGCCTGTGTAGCGCGTATTCTCCGGAGCGCCAAAGCCCGCGGCGTCGATATCTCTGTTGTCGGATCCCTCGCGAAAAACCGTTTCCGCGTCCATTCGGACGTAGATCTGCTGGTGCACGGACGCACTGATCCCGCGCGCCGGGCCATGGTAGAGCGCTTGGTGGCAGACCAGCTTCGGGGAACGAACATTCCTTATGACCTGATCTTTGCCTCAGACGTTTCGTCCGAACGAGTGCAGGAATTGCTTAATGACAGCGTTTAAGCATCCGGCATTCGCAAAACTGTCGCCAAAAATCGATCGCGCTGCGAAGGAACTGGAGCAAATCGAGGAATATCTGGCAGCTCATCGGAGTGAGCTGTCACTCGGCGAATGGGGCGCGGTCGCAGCAGTTTCGCTGGGAGCCCACAATGTCTACAACGGCATCGAGGACACGCACGACAGTGATGGCGGCGGCGACGGCTCAGGAGGCCGGGCGTCTGGTGGTCCTGAACCAATGGCTCAGTCGTGCGCGCCGGAAGAGATTCTGCGGGCGTTGACCCCTGAGAATTGTCGGCTGGTGGCGCTGATCCATCGGTATCGACCGCAAAGCATCACGGAACTGTGCAGATTGGCGGCGCGTCCGCAACCGAACGTATCCTGCTCCTTGGCGGCCCTTGAGCGGGCGGGAATTGTCTCAATGGCGGGCTCCAGGCCGAAGAGACCCGAACTCGCCGTGCAACGAGTCACGATCGACCTCGCTGAGCTTCAGAATGGCCGATGCGAGGTCGACGATTCGTGGAGACAAATCGCCGGACCATCATCTTTGCTGCGCGATGGGGACAGGGGCAAAAGTCGATCAGTGGGTTGCGAAACCGCCGCTGACCAGGTTTGGCAAGGATTGGACGTGAAGCCGCATTTGCGCAGAGTTCGGCGTCCCGGAAGCATCGCCGATGCCTGCGCAGTGACTGCGTCCTTGTTATAGCCAGCATCGCCAACAATCGCCCAGCCTGGTCCGTATGGCTTACTGGGCAACGCTGCGCCAGCGAATGGCGCTCTCGCGCCTTGCTGCGCGAAGACGGTCGGCGAAGGCAGGCCATCCCGGCTCCGATCAAGAGCCCCGCGCGCCAGCTAGCCCACCAAGGTTGCCGCGATTACCCTTGATGTCGTAGAGCCTACGCTCGGCGGTTAAAATTGGTGGAGAAGAATATATGCCAGAGCACCCGAAACTCGTCTCTACTGCCAAGTCGCATGGCGGCGCCCAGCAAGTTTACTCTCATCTTTCGACGAGCTGCTCGTGCGAAATGACGTTTGCCATTTTTGTGCCTCCGCAGGCACGGGAAAGCCGTTGCCCCGTGGTGTGGTACCTCTCCGGACTCACCTGCACCCATGCAAATGTGATGGAAAAAGGTGAATACAGACGTATTGCCGCCGAACTTGGCTTGATCGTTGTCTGTCCCGACACCAGCCCGCGTGGTGCCGACATTCCGGATGAAAAGGACAATTGGCAGTTCGGCAGCGGCGCCGGTTTCTACCTCGACGCGACGCAAGAGCCGTATGCCAAGAACTATCGCATGTATTCCTATATCGTCGAGGAGCTGCCAGCCGTGATCGGGCGCGAATTTCCCGCCAATATGGCGCGCCAGTCGATCTTCGGCCATTCGATGGGCGGGCATGGCGCGCTGACGATCGCACTGAACAATCCCGCGCGTTTCAGAAGTTGCTCGGCCTTTGCGCCGATCGTGCAGCCAAGCACAGCCGGCTGGTCGAAGCCGGCTTTCGAAAAATATCTCGGCCTGGATGAGGCCTCGTGGCGGCGCTACGATGCCACTTCGCTCATCGAGGATGGACACCGTTTCCCGGAATTCCTGGTCGATCAGGGAACGTCAGACGGTTTCCTCCAGGAGGGCCTCAGGCCTTGGCTGCTCGAAGACGCCTGCTCCAAGGCAGGCATTCCGTTGAAATTGCGGATGCAGGACGAATACGATCACTCCTATTTTTTCATTTCGACATTCATGCATGACCATATGACGTGGCATGCCGAACGGCTTTCACGAGGGTAGGCCGTAGGAATAGGTCGGCAGTCAGGCGGGCTCGGTGACGACGCCGATACGCCGGTAGACGAACGGTTCGTCCTTCCAAGGAACCGTCGCAGCGCGCTGGGCCTCGTCGATCAGCATTGCCATGCGCGCGTGGATCGGCGATTTCGCGCAAGCCGGGTCGGTCGCGGCGGCATCGCCGGCGATTGCCATCGCCTGGCAGCGACAGCCGCCCCAGTCGATCTCGCGCCGCTCACAGTTGCGGCAGGGCTCCTGCATCCAGTCCGTGCCTCGAAAGGCATTAAATGCAGGGGAATCGGTCCAGATCGCGGCCAGGCTGCGTGTTCCAAAACGCTCGAAGCCGAGCGACGGGATGGTCTGGGCGGCATGGCATGGCAGTACGGTGCCGTCCGGCGTCACCATGAAGGCGTCGCGCGCCCAGCCGCCCATGCACGGCTTGGGATAGATGGCGAAATAATCCGGCGTGACGAAATCTATGTTCATGATGCCGGTGAGCCGTTCGCGCGCCGCCGCGACGATCTCCGCCTGGCGGTCGACGGCAGCACGCTCGGGCATCAGTTGATCGCGATTGGTCAGCGCCCAGCCGGCGTACTGCACGTTGGCGATCTCGAGACGCTCCGCACCCAGCGAAAGGGCCAGATCGATGAATTCCGGTACCTCCTCGATATTGTGGCGATGGATCGGCGCGTTGATGGTAAGCGGCAAGCCGGCCGCGCGAGCGCGGCGTGCCGTTTCCAGCTTCTTTTCGTGGCTGCCCCTGTGATTGCCGATGCGCTCGGTGGTCGCCGGCCGTGCGCCTTGAAAGCTCAGTTGCAGATGATCGAGCCCGGCTTCGGCAAATGCCTCGATGCGGCCATCCGCAATGCCGACGCCGGCGGTGATCAGGTTGGTGTAGACGCCGCGCGCCGAAAGCCCGGCGATCAATTGCTCGAGATCGCGACGCAGCGTCGGTTCACCGCCGGACAGATGCACCTGGAGAACGCCAAGGTCGGCCGCCTGCGAGAACAAGTCGAGCCAGCTCTGCGTGTCGAGTTCGCGATTAGCCTTCAGCAATTCGAGCGGATTGGAGCAATAGGGGCATTGCAGCGGGCAGCGATGCGTCAGTTCCGCAAGCATGCCGATCGGGGGGAGAGGGGGCTCGCTCATAGCTTCACCAGCAGCTTGTCAGACCATTCCTGCAGGAAGGCGATGACATCGGCTGCCACAGCCTCCTGTTCGGCATCATAATCTGCGGCAAGGCCGGCAATGATGTGGCCGACCGTGGACCGCCCATCGCAGCGGCGCAATATGTCGAGGCTGATGTCGTTTGGCCAGAACACCTTTTCGGGCGACAGCACGGCGAACGCCTGGCGCACGGGGTCATACTGTATGCGCACGTGCTTCGGCAGCGATGGAACCGACTGCAGCGACACTATGGCTCTTTCGCGCAGTGCCATCATTGGGTTGCCTCCGGGCGGAAGGCGCCGGGCGGGATATTGCCCGGCTCGCCATAGGCGTGTTGAAGCGCGTCGAGCATGGCCCAGAGTATATCGCATTTGAACACCAGTGCATCGATCGCCTGCTGCTGGCGTTCTGCCGTGTCGGCATGTTCGAGCACATAGGCGAGGGCGAAGTCGGCGTCGCGCGAGGCCTGTTCGGGCCGTCGGGTGAAATAGGCCAGCGTGTCCTCGGTGATATAATCGTATCTGGCCAGCATCGCGGGTACCCGCTCGCCGATGATGAGCGGCGAGAACATCTCGGTCAGCGACGACGCGACCGCCTCCAGCAGGGTCCGGTTCGTGCAAAAGGAGAGGTAAGCGCCAACCGCAAAACGTGTCGCCGGCAGGGCCAGCCTCTCGCTCTTCACCGCGTCGGCATCGAGACCGAGCGAGGTCGCCAGGTGCAACCAGCGCGCAATACCGCCGCTCCAGCCGTCCTCGCCGTCATGATCCTCGATGCGTTTGCGCCAGGCGGCGCGAAACGCCGGATCCTCGGCATGAGCGAGGATCATGGCGTCCTTGCGCGGAATGACAGCCTGATAGCAATAGCGGTTCAGCGCCCAGGCCTGCATCTCGGTCCTCGACAGCGCACCGCTGGTCATCCTGTGATGGAAAGGATGGCGGTTGTGATAGCGCTCGGCACCGACCTGCCGCAGCACGGCTTCGAGCTCGCTTGAGGACAGGCCGTTGCTGGCTGCGTCGTGGAAATCACTCAAAGGTCCATCTCCATCCCGTCGCGGGCCACTTCCCAGCCAGCCGCTTCGACTGCTGCATGCTCGGCAGAATTCTCGTCCAGAACAGGATTGGTGTTGTTGATGTGGACGAAGACACGGCGGCCAATCCTCACATCGGCCAAGCCGGCGATCGACCCCGCGTCTCCCGACATTGCCAGATGCCCCATGCGCGCACCGGTCTTTTGGCCGACGCCGGCAGCAATCATCTCGTCGTCGGTGAAGACCGTGCCGTCGAACAGAAGGCATGCGGCATCGGCTAGACGCGTGCGCAGGGTCGCATCGATGCGGGCGCAGCCGGGGATGTAGAAGACGGAGCCGCGACTGCCGGCACCGGCGATACGGACGCCGATCGTGTCGCCGGCATCGGAGCTGAAATTGGCATCCGGCTGGCCACTTTCTTCGAGATAGAGGGCTATCTTCCCGGGCACGGGAAAGCTCTCGACAGCCACCCCGGTGTCGTGGCCGTCCGCGTCGCAGATCGACAGTTCTTGCGCCGGCGGCAAGATGCGTCGCGGCACGAGCGCCGGATCGAGGACATTGAAAATCGAATTCGCCTCCAGCGTCGCCAGAACCTGTGTCGTTGCATAGATAGCGAAAGGCTGCCGCTCACGCAGGCTGAGCAGGCCGGCGACATGATCGACATCGGCATTGGTCAGCACCACCGCGCGAATAGGTGTCGAGCGCAGCGGCGCATCGTGCGCGGGCTGCAATTCAGGCGTTGCCGCGATCTGCTGGCGAATGTCCGGTGACGCGTTGAACAGAACCCAGCCGAGCCCATCCGCCGACGCGGCGACACTTGATTGGGTTCGTGAATGCACGCCAGCCATCCCGGTGCGAGCCGCACGGCTCAGACGATAATTGCAGTTCCATTGCGGAAAGCCGCCGCCGGCCGCCGATCCGATGATTCTCAAGCGCATGAAAACGCCAGCCCCGCGGCTTCTCTGACCAGCAGCCAATTTGCAGCCGCAAAAAACGGCCCGCCCGCTTTGCGCGTCTCAAACTCTTTCACAAAAATCCCATACGGCAAGGGGATGCGTGCCCCTGTTGCCAGGGACACGCACCTCTGCGGCCTACTTCTTGGGAGTAATTTCAGCAGGCAGATACCGCGAAATTTCAAAGCCCGCAGCAACCTGACACATGGTCGGTTTTGTCCAGCTCTTCTTCATAACATTTCTCCTCTTCTACCAGCCCGAAGGGGCCGATCCGGTGGTTAGCCAACCATTGCAGGGCACCGAAGCAATGGCTCGTCCATCACGTTCTCAAAATGGACAAATGAACACAAGTTTTGAAAGACCGAAAAACAAAACTATCGAAAGTAGCTGTAGTCTTCTCTCCTCCTCCTGACCCATCTCAACTATTGCGTAATCGGATTGTCGTGCTCGTCGATCAGCGGCACATTGTAACCCAGCAGGAGCTTGGTGATCTCCGCCTGGTTTTCCCTGATCACCCGGTTGAGCGTCCGTTTCCATTCCTGGTCGGACGGACGTACGCCCATGGTGATGCGATAAGACATGCGCGAGCCGGTTTTTTCCTTCAGCAGCGGAACAATGGTGACGTCGGCTCCGAGTTCCCTGGCATAGTAACCCGCCATCGGCCCCCACAGGACCGCCGCGTCGATCTTGCCGGCGAGCATGTCCTTGATCATGACCTCCCCCATGGAAGGGGTGACGCGCGTATCCACCGCCAGCGGGTAGATCTTGGCGGTCCGCAGAAGCTTGTTGGCGGCCATGTTGGCGGTTGGCGGCGTGCTTTCGACGACGCCGATTCTCTTGCCGGAAAGTTTCGGGTCTTCGATCGTCTCGATGCCTTCCATGCCGTTGCCTTTGGGGTATACGAGCACATAGGCGGAGCGGTAGTAGGCGTTGGTGTTCTGCACCAGTTCATCGCCTTGGGCGTAGCCCATGATGATGTCGCATCGATTGGCCCCCAGCGTGTTGCGCACAAAGCCGGTGACAATGGGAAACCACGTGTAAGCGACTGATTTCCGCCCCGTCTTCTTGGCAACCAGTTCAGCCAGCTTGTTTTCGAAGCCTTGGCCGTTCTTGTCGGTAAAGGGCATGTTCGAGGGATCGGCGCAGACGCGCAGAATGTCGGGATCGACCAGTTCGCCCGCAGCGCCAAGCCCGGCATTTTGCGCCAGAACATTCGACGGCAGCAAGGCGAGCGCGCCGAGGATCGGCAGAACGACGCGCAGCTTCGATGCAGTGCAGCCGGTCATATCATCCACCCATGCAGGATGCTTCGGCATCCTTGGCTGCCTGAGCCTTGTTTTCGTGCTTGGGCGGCCTGCCGCGGGGTGCCGCGCCATCGGCGCGCGCGCGCAGATAGACGTAGAGATCGTCAAGGTAACAATAGACGTTCTTGTTGTCGCCAAAGGCAGGCATGACGTTTTCCTTGCCGCCGCCGACATTCTTGCGGCCCTCGGCGACGATCGACAGGAACGTGGCGTAATCCATGTTCTTCAGGCTATTAGCTAGGGCAGGCGCATAGCTCGAACCTGTGGCGTCCTGTCCGTGACAGACATGGCAATCTGAGTGATACCGGCGGTACCCGCTGAAGGTGTACCAATCGACGGTTCCGTTTTCGATCTTGTAGGTCGGATTTCCGTCCGCATCTAAATATTTGCCTCCTTCTTGCTTCACCGCCTTGGCTTTCTCCATGCTGTCTTCGGCCCGTACCAGACTTGAGCTGGCCAGAGGCAGCAGGACCAGGGCGAGAGCGGAAACTGCAATGCGAACGATCATTCAGACTCTTCCTTCATTTGCCAGGGACACTGGCTGCCGTCGTGCTCGGCATTAATCGGTGTTGGGTGGGCGCGCAATCGAGAGCCCGGTTCCCGGCTTCGGGTGACCCGGGCTCTCGTTTTCGAACCTAGTCGTAAGGCTCTTCCCGGTTATCAGTCCGGGAGGCCGAAGACGGTGAGCTGGCCGCCCAGCGTCGTATAGTCGGCAAGTGCCGCGTAACCGCCGACGGCACCCAGACCAGCGGTTCCAACGACCGCGGTCTCGTCGCCCTGCGCACGGCCCTGATCGACGGCGCCATGCCAGGCAGCGGCGTTATCGGGCGAAAGCAGCCCCCCTGCCAGACCGATACCCGCCCATCCACCGACGCCGGACAGAACGGCGACGTACTGCTTGCCGTCATGCTCATAGGTCGTGATGTTGCCGATGATGCCGGACGGGGTCTTGAACTTGTAAAGTTCCTTGCCGTCCTTATCGACCGCCTTGATGTAGCCTTCGAGGGTACCGTAGAAGACGACGTCGCCATCTGTCGCCAATGCGCCCGACCACACCGAGAACTGCTCGGGCTTCGACCAGACGATCTCACCCTTGGCTGCATCCCAGGCAATGAAGTTGCCCATGTTGCCGTCACCGCCGGGCGCCGCATACATCGACACGGTGGCGCCCACATAGGGCTGACCGGCGGTGTAGCTCACTTTGTAAGGCTCATAGTCCATGCAGACATGGTTGGTCGGCACGTAGAACAACCCGGTCTTCGGCGAGTAGGCAGCCGGCTGCTGGTCCTTGGTTCCAAGCGCGGCCGGGCAGATACCGGTCGAGTTGGTGTCTTCGCCGTTCTGCTGGGTCGAATACTTGGCGACGACCTGCGGGCGGCCATACTGGTCGCTCTTGGGATCCATGTTGACTTCCGTCGCCCAGTTCACTGCCGGATCGTATTTCTTGGCGACGAGAAGTTCGCCGGTGGCTCGATCCATTGTGTAGGCAAAGCCGTTGCGGTCGAAATGCACCAGCACGTCATGCTTGGCGCCGTTGACCTCCATGCCATCGACGAGAATCATCTCGTTGATGCCGTCATAGTCCCACTCATCATGCGGGGTCATTTGGTAGAGCCATTTGGCAACACCGGTATCCGCATCGCGAGCCATGATTGTCATGGACCAGCGATTGTCGCCTGGGCGCTGGACCGGGTTCCACGTCGAGGGATTGCCGGTGCCGTAATAGACCAGGTTCAGCTTGGGATCATAGGAATACCATCCCCATGTCGTGCCGCCGCCCGTCTTCCACTGTTCGCCTTCCCAGGTGTTCGTGCCGGAATCTTTTCCGACAGGCTTGCCGAGATGGGTGGTCTTCTCGGGATCGAGAAGGGTGTCTGCATCAGGACCTTCCGAATAGGCTTTCCAGGCGAGCTTGCCGTCTTTCAGATTGTAGGCGGCCAGCCAGCCGCGAACACCGAATTCAGCACCGGAGACGCCCACGAGCACCTTGTCCTTGATGACTACGGGTGCCGACGTGCCGGATTCGCCCTTTCCGCCGTCGGTCTGGTCTCCGTTCTTGACAGACCAGACGACCTTGCCGGTCTTGGCATCGAGCGCGACGACGGTGGTGTCGGCCTGGTTGAGAATGATCTTGCCGTCGCCATAGGCAACACCGCGATTGACCGTGTCGCAGCACATGATCGGAATGACGTTCGTGTCCTGCTTGGGCTCGTATTTCCACAGGATCTTGCCGTCATTCTTGAGGTCCAGAGCATAGACGTTGTTTGGGAAAGGCGTGTGGACATACATCACGTCGCCGATGACCAGCGGCCCGCCTTCGTGACCGCGCAGCACGCCGGTGGAAAAGCTCCATTTGACCTGCAGGTTCTTCACATTGTCGGCAGTGATCTGGTTGAGTTTGGAATAGCGGGTGTTGGCGTAGTCACCCGTCTGCATCGCCCAGTTCTTCGCATCCGATGCGAGCTTTGCAAGGTCTTCATTGGCCGAAGCCGTATAGGCAGCGCCGAGCGATAAAAACGCCGCGGTCGTCAGAATGTAGGTAGTTTTCGCAAGTACACGCATCCAAAATCCTCCCGGGTTCGCAGTGAAGAATCGACCGTCAAGCCCCACAAGGGCTTGCCCAAGCAATTCATGTTGGGAAGTTATTTTCCGGCAGCTGTCACGACCTACCCCGAAGCAGAGGGCACCGTTACCGCCCGCCCCCCTTGGTCTTCGAAAGACTGCCGCCGCTCCCTGATGACGGTGGCGCTCTTGAAGCCGGAAACAGGAAAAAGCTATGTCATCGTAAAAGGTCAGGCAAGCAAAAACCTACGATGGGTCGTTGCGCTGCAATATCGATTATGGTGCAATGCAATATTTAGAAACAATTAAAATAAGCACCGTGTGAAAAACTAATAAGAGGACGATCGCCAGCCGCGATGTATATAGCAACGATATTGTTCCCGTATTCTCGAGGTGATACACATTTAACTTTATTTCGATATATTCTGCGGGCCACCTCCGAGTAAGTATGCGTGCGTCTCGCTGGCTGCCGATAGTGAGCGACGCATGAAATGAACGCGTGAAGGAGGGTGCGCAGGGGGTCATGAAGCTGGCTCTTGTCGGTCGATAGGGCATTCCTCCTTTGGTCCTATACGCAGGCCATGGGAGCTTGACTGGCTTTGCGGCACGTCGCCAATTGGAGCGATGATCCCGTCTGGATGCATGGTGTCCAGGCCAACTGGAGGTTCCTCATGATAAGGTCTGTTGGATCTCTCACCTTGCCGGTGGCCTTTGCGGCGACGCTGGCTTTTGCGAACTTGGCCAACGCCGCGGGAGACTACCCGACGGCAACGATTGCCGACTACGTGCTCGGCTGCATGCAAACAAATGGCCAGACACGTCAGGCGCTTGAAAGCTGTTCCTGCTCGATCGATGTTATCGCCTCGATCCTTCCTTACGATCACTATGAGAGGGCGGAGACCTTCAAAAGCATGTCGCTGACGACAGGGGAGGCCGCAGGGTTGTTTCGCGAAAGCGCGCCAGCGAAGGCGGCGCGCACGGAACTGAAACGCGCGCAGGCTGAAGCCGACGTACGTTGCTTTTAATCAGGCGAAACAGGCGCGCGTGGCGGTGCCTCACAGTCTCGCCGTTTTATTGGCCATTGGCTGCGAAATACCTTCCAATCCGCATTCGAGCCGTAAGGCGATCAGGCCACACCCGGAAATTTTTGCTGGAATGACCGCAAAAGGTCGCTCATCACCTGTGGATTGCGATGTTGTCGCGGCAGTCTTACGTCGAACATGCCGAGCACGTGGGCTGGGCGCTGCTCAAGCACGATGATGCGGTCCGACAGCATTAGTGCCTCGCGCAGATTGTGCGTTACCATCAAGGCGGTCGTAGGCCGCGCTGACCAGACGGTCAAAAGCAATTGCCGAAGCCGCTCGGCGGTCTGTTCGTCGAGGGAGGCAAAGGGTTCGTCCAGGAAAAGTACCGCCGGTTCGGTGGCGAAGGCCCTGGCAAGCGCTGCCCTGCGCGCAAGGCCGAGCGAAAGCTCCGCCGGATAGAGCGAGCGCATGCCGGCGAGGCCGAGAGTGTCAAACAGCTCGTCGAGACTCTTCGCTCTTAGGCTTTTCGGCAGCGCCAGCCTGACATTCTGCTCCACCGTCCGCCATGGCAGCAAAGTAGGCTCCTGGAACACGGCGGCGATGCGGTTCGAGCCGCCTTGCGGCAGTTGGAAAGAGCCGGAAAAGTCTCTGTCCAGTCCAAGCAGGATGCGCAACGTCGTGGTCTTGCCGCAGCCCGACGGCCCAAGCAGGCAAGCGAATTCGCCCTGCCGGACCTCGAAGGACAGACCCTGAAGCGCCGTGATCGACACGCCTTGCGCGGACCTGAAGGTCTTTTCGGCGATGTCGACCCTAAGCGGGACGGCGGCGCCAACGGGTTGCATGTCGTTCAATGGGCTGCACCAGGAGAAGTTCGATGACAAGCATCACCGCCACGAAAGCCAGCGTGTACGCAAGAATGGCGCCGACGTCGAAGAGCTGGAAATAGAGATAGATCTGGAAACCGACGCCATTGGAGCGGCCGAGCAGTTCGACCACCAGGACGATCTTCCATATGAGGGCGATGCCGGACCGCGAGGCCGCGGCAAAATAGGGCTGCAGTTGCGGCAGCAGGACATGGCGGATGCGCTCGAGTGGGGCGAAGCGGTAGACGGCGGCCATTTCGGCATAACGCGGATCAAACGCCCTGGCGCCTTCGCGCATCGTCACCACGACATTCGGGATCTTGTTCACGGCAACTGCGCCAATCGCCGCCGCCTCGTTGAGGCCGAACCAGATATAGGCGAGCACGATGACCACCAGCGCGGGAATGTTGAGAAACAGGACCACCCATGGACTGAAGAACCGGTCCGCACCGCGGTAGCTGCCGAGGATGACGCCAATGACCGAGCCGATAATCATTGCGACGACGTACGCCGCAGCAACCCGTCCGAGCGTCGCGCCAAGGTGATAAAAAAGGTCGCCGCTCGCCGCTTCCCTGAGCAGCACCTGCCAGACCTGCCCTGGTGAGGGGAAAGCGCGGCTTTGCCACAGATTGGCCGCGAGGCTCCACAGCAGGCAAAGTCCCAGCAGGGAAACCGTTACCGTCAGCGCTGGCGTCAGCGGCGTCGCAAAGCCGGATCGACGCGACTTGCCTTCCTTTGCGGTCATTTCGCGAGTTCCGGCCAGAATGTGCCGGGCGCCATCTCGGGCGCCCTGCCAACCAGCTTCTCGCCGCCTATCGCGGCCAGCACGTGATAGAGTTTGCCCGCATCGACCGCTTCTTCGGCGACCGGCCGTCTGGGGATGCCCTGGCGATAGCGGTCGCGCAGTTTTTCCAGCTCCTTGCCTTCTGCGCGAATGAGCGGCGCCAGGCGCAGCCATTCATCATCGGATCTGGCCAGCAAGTCCTTGGCCTGCTTGGATGCCTTCAAAAAGCCCCGGGCGGCATCCGGATCGTCGCTCGCCCATTGGTCGTGGAAGACGTAGCCGAGTGCCGACACGGGGCCCGAGGCACCAAGCGCTTTCGTCGCGTCATCCGCACCGATCAACCGACGAAAGCCATTGGCCTCGAGCCGGGCGCAGAAATGCCAGAAATTGAGCACGGCATCGAGTTCGCCTTGCATCGCCTTTTCAGAAATCAGCGGCGGCGCGCCAAAGACGACCTCACAGGCTGTCGGCAGGTCGAGGCCGTGCTCGCGTCTGGCCAGCGCCTGGACCAGTAGCCAGCTCTTGTCGAGCGGGCCGCCGGCGACACCGATTTTCTTTCCCTTGAGGTCGGCGAGCGTCCGGATCGGCGATTCCTCCTTCACCATGATTGCCCCCACGGCGGTCGAATAAGGGGCCAATGTAAGGTCGCCGCCCTCGGAGCGCTGGCGCGAGACCCACAGCCAGTCGGTCACGATCATGTCGATCGCGCCGGCCAGCAGCGCGACGTTGGTCGCATCCTCCCCGGCGAAGTAGACAATCTCCAGATCGACCCTGTTGGCCTCGTCGAGCTTGTGGCGTTTCAGCGTATCGAGTTCCCAGCTCACGGTGCCGAACTTCAGGACACCAATTCGGACCTTAGCGGCCGCAAAGACGGCAACCGGCTTTGAGGCGAGGATGGCCCCCAGAGCCGCCAAGCGCAGCGTCGTACGCCGCGAAATCATCATGGCGTCTCCTCTTTCAGGGCCGTCGACGAACCAGGAATGTCGATCAAATCGCTCGTTCCTTGCTCGGAACGGCACATTTCCAGCGCACGACCTTGAGACTCGGATGTTCCTGAGACCATTTTGCGATCTCGGCGGGCGCCAGGAACATGCATTGGAACAGAGAGCCGCGGCTCTCGACATAGAGATGTTCATCTCGGCAATTGCCCGGATTGGCGCTAAGGCACACCGTTAATATGAGATCGACCATGTCCATTTGGCACTTATCATCGCCTGCGCGGCGAACTCTCCAGAGTTCGTGCTTTGGAGTTGCGCGGATTCCTGAAGGTGCCCAAACAGCAAACCGGTTGGAGTGAGGCTACGCGTTCGGCCAACAGGCGTCAATGATGTGGACCGCGTGTCGCTACACACTTCCCGTCGCGCAGTCGGGAAACGAAACAGGACCTTTGTACGATTGACTTCCCTCATCGGCAGTCTAGCTTTTCGAGGCGTGCAGGTGCTGCCAGTCCGGGGAGGAAGGACGAATGGTTCGCTCTCCCGCTTTAAAACGAATGCCGGCGATCAAGGCATCGACACGCGTAAAGTGTCCCGGGCACTCACACGATCAATGAGGAAATGCCATGCGCGCAGTCGCATTTTTCGCCGCCGTGTCCGTCGCCACCTTTGTCACTACCCAGTCTCAGGCACAGGATGCCGCGGCGGGTGAGAAGGTCTTCGCCAAATGCAAGGTCTGCCACGTCGCAGACAAGGACCAGAACAAGGTCGGCCCGTCCTTGAACGGCGTTATCGGCCGAACGGCCGGGACGCATCCGGGGTTCAGCTATTCCAAGGCCATGGCCGAGGCCGGCAAGTCCGGCGTTAAATGGGATGAGGCCACGCTGACGACCTACCTTCGCGATCCCAGGGCGATGGTCAAAGGAACCAAGATGGCGTTTGTCGGCCTCAAGAAAGACGAGGACATCGCCAACGTCATTGCTTATCTGAAACAATTCTCAAAATAACGCGGTACCGCCGGCCGTTGGACTGCGCTCGGCGTTGGCTCGGCTTTGCGCATGGGGTCACGCAGCGTCTTGCAGCCTCTGCATCGCTGACGGCAGATCGAACAGGCTGTCGCAAACGAGGTCGGCGCCAAGCTCTTCAACGGGAATTTGGCTGTAACCGCCACGCAGCAGAATGACTGCCATGCCGGCGGCGCGGGCGGCGGCCACGTCGGCGCTGCTGTCTCCGACCATCAGCGTGTCACGAGGTTCGACCTGAAGCAGGTCGAGCGCCAGCAACAGCGCGTCTGGCGCCGGTTTCAATGATGTCACCGCGTCTCCGCCGACGATCGCGCCGAGATATTCCGTCAGCCGAAAATGCAGCAGGATTTCGCGCGCCGCCAACTGCGGCTTGTTGGTCACCACGGCCATGGCTATTCCGCTCAAATGCAAGTGCGTGAGAACCTCCCTGACGCCAGGCATCAGCCTCGTGCGGCCGGTCAGATGCCTGCGATAGATCGGCGCCATGACGCGGTTGGCCTCATCGAGCGCGCTGCCGAGGAGCGGCGTGCCGGAAGCCGCGAAGGCGCGTTCGACCAGTTTCCTGATGCCGCCGCCGATCATGGCCTTGACCTGATCCAGCCGCAGCGGCGGCAGATCGTGGCCGGCCAGCAATTCGTTGACGGCGGCCGCTATATCAGGTGCCGAATCGACCAGTGTGCCGTCGAGGTCGAACAGGATCGCCTTGGGCGAGCGAAACGGCCTGCCTGCGCCGACGTTCATGCAGCATCCTTCCACTTGATCGAACAGCCGATCGAAGCGATCTGGTCAAGCGGTCCGTCGCCGGTTCGGGCAACCTGCTTCATCGCCTCGAACAGGTCGCGCCTCAGCCCGGGCAAGTCGGCGTCGCGTCGCGACGCGTCCAGCCGGCCGCGATATTGCAGCGTCAACTCGCTGTTGAGCCCGAAGAAATCCGGGGTGCAAACGGCTCCGTAGGCACGCGCCACCGTCTGGTGCTCGTCATGGAGATAGGGGAAAGTGAAGCCGTTCGTCCTGGCAAAGAGCTTCATGTTGTCGAAGGAATCATCTGGATAGGCGTCGCTATCGTTGGAGTTGATCGCGACAAAGCCGATGCCTTCGGTCTTGAGGTCGTTGGCATCGCGCACGATGCGTGAAATCACCGCCTTCACATAGGGGCAGTGATTGCAGATGAAGGCCACCACCAGCCCGTTCGGACCGGCGTGGCTGAAGATCGAATGCGATTTGCCGTCGACGCCGGGCAAAACGGCATCGATGGCTTGCCAGCCGAAGTCGCAGACAGGTGGGATTGCCGCCAAGATTTCCTCCGATGAAAATGCTTGCCGATGAAGCGGTTTACGCGGCTTTCCGGATCGCCCCGTCGGCCGCCTGCCTGATGGTGCCGATATTGGCGCGATAGGCCGCCTCGGTGCCGCCCTTAAAGATGGCCGAGCCGGCGACCAGCACATTGGCACCGGCCGCGGTGACAAGCGGAGCGGTTTCGGGCGTGACGCCGCCGTCGATCTCGATGTCGATCGGACGATGGCCGACCAGCGCCTTGACCCGCCTGACCTTGTCGACGACCGCCGCAATGAAGGCCTGGCCGCCGAAGCCCGGATTGACCGTCATCAGAAGCACCAGATCGAGCCGGTCAAGTACATATTCGATGACGCTTTCCGGCGTTGACGGATTCAGCGACACGCCGGCCTTCTTGCCGAGATTTCTGATTGCCTGCAGCGAACGGTCGAGATGCGGTCCGGCCTCGGCATGCACCGTAATGATGTCGCAGCCGGCATCGGCGAAGGCGCCGAGATAGGCGTCGACCGGCGCGATCATCAGGTGGCAGTCGAAGATCTTGTCCGTTCGATTACGGATCGCCTTGACCACCGGCGGACCGAAGGTGATGTTGGGCACGAAATGGCCATCCATCACATCGAGATGGATCCAATCGGCACCCGCCCGGACGACCGCTTCGACCTCGTCGCCGAGCCGCGAGAAGTCCGCGGAAAGCACCGAGGGCGCGATGATTGTCTTGGTATCCATGGTCGTCGGCTCCCATTCTGTCGTCCGTTTCCGGTCGCTGCACACCAACCGCAGTCATCTTGTCAGCGCGCCTTCGTCTCCGGTTCGCCTTCGAGCTTACCTTCCGCGAACACGCGGCTGCCGCGAATATCGGATTCCTCGATGGTGATAAGATCGATTTTCGTCAACGCCCGGTCGCGCCATGCGAAAAGCCGGCTGGCCTGGCGAAGCCGCGCCCGGTCGAGGCTATTGCGAACGGAGCGGGCGTTGGAGAAATGCGGCAGCCGCATGCGGATCGGGAGATACTCTTCGAGCGCCTTGGCCGCTGCTTCGCTGAGACGGTAATTCTGTTCCGCCAGCATGATCTCGGCGATTGATTTGAGTTCGCTGACGCCGTAGTCCGGAAAATCGAGGTGATGGGCGATGCGCGAGCGCATGCCGGGATTGCTGTCGAAGAAGCGGTCCATCTTGTCCTTATAGCCGGCAAGGATCACAACCAGATCGTCACGGTTGTTTTCCATGCATTGCAGCAGGATTTCGATCGATTCCTGGCCGTAGTCGCGTTCGTTCTCGGGCTTGTAGAGATAGTAGGCCTCGTCGATGAAAAGCACCCCGCCCATGGCGCGCTTGATCACTTCGCGGGTTTTGGGCGCGGTGTGGCCCACATACTGGCCGACGAGATCGTCGCGCGTCACCGCGACCATGTGCCCTTCGCGGACATAGCCGAGACGATGCAGGATTTCGGCCATTCTGAGCGCCACGGTGGTCTTTCCGGTACCGGGATTCCCCGTAAAGTTCATGTGCAGCGTCGGCGCGCCAGAGGTCAGCCCGAACTTGCGGCGAAGCCGGTCGACCAGAAGCAGCGCCGCGATCTCGCGGATGCGGGTCTTGATGGGCTTCAGGCCGACGAGTTCGCGGTCGAGCTTGTCCATCACCTCGTCGATGTTGGACGCCTCGAACTCGGCCTGTAGATCAACCGATTCGCCCTGCGCGGCAGCGCTCTTAGCTATCGCGTCCAGCATGGTTCGCCTAGCTCCGTTCGCCTTCGGGCCTGTCGGTCGCATAAGGCACGATCGAATAGCCCTGACTGCGGCCGTCACGCTCTTGGCGCAGCAGCCGGAACCCGGGTTCATTGGGTGGCCGGTTGACGATGAATGACATGCGCGGTGCTTCCCAGCCCTTGGTCGAATCGAAGGCGGTGACCCGGACATACATGTTGGGCATGGCTTTCCGGCAATTGTTGACTTCAAGCAGGATGCCCGCCGGGTCCCGCAGGTCGAACATCGGGTTGCCGTACATTTCCCAATAGGTGTTTCGCGGATGTGGATCGTCCGTGTACTCGACGCTGACCGCCCAGTGGTTTTTCAGTGCGTATTTGATCTGCGCCGAAATCTGCTCATCGGTTAGCTCGGGCAGGAACGAAAACTGTCCCTGCGTGACCTTGTTTCCGGGATTGGTCATCATGGCGACGGTTCCTTTCGTCTAGAAGCTCGGCGTTGCGGTTGGCACAAAGTCGGCCGTGTCGGTCGATTCGTAGTTGAAGGTGACGTCCTTCCACGTCTCCAGGGCCGCCTTGAGCGGCGTGCACCATCTGGCCGCCTGTTCGAGGATTTTGGTCCCTTCGCGCAGATAGTCGCGGCCCTCGTTGCGGGCGAGGATCATCGCCTCCAACGCGACGCGATTGGCCGTCGCGCCGGCCTGGATGCCGTCCGGATGGCCGATCGTGCCGCCGCCGAACTGCAGGATGACGTCCTCGCCGAGATAATGGATCAACTGGTGCATCTGGCCGGCATGGATGCCACCGGAGGCGACGGGCATCACCTTGTTGAGCGAGGCCCAGTCCTGATCGAAGAACAGCCCGGTTTCGAGGTTCTGCGGCGTGCGCTCCTCGCGCAGCGTGTCATAAAACCCCTTGATCATAAGCGGGTCGCCTTCCAGCTTGCCGACCACCGTGCCGGCATGGATGTGATCGACGCCGGCCATCCGCATCCATTTGCAGATGACGCGAAAATTCATGCCGTGGTTCTTCTGGCGCGAATAGGTCGAGTTGCCGGCCCGGTGGAGGTGCAGGATCATGTCGTTGCGGCGTGCCCACTTGGCCATCGACTGGATCGCCGTGTAGCCAATGACGAGGTCGATCATGACGATGCAGGAGCCAAGCTGTTTTGCAAATTCGGCGCGCTCGTACATGTCCTCCATCGTGCCGGCGGTGACGTTGAGATAATGGCCCTTGACTTCGCCGGTGGCGGCCGACGCCTTGTTCACAGCCTCCATGCAGTAGAGGAAGCGGTCGCGCCAATGCATGAAGGGCTGTGAGTTGATGTTCTCGTCGTCCTTCACGAAGTCGAGGCCACCCTTCAGCGCCTCGTAGACGACGCGGCCGTAGTTGCGGCCGGACAGGCCAAGCTTCGGCTTCGTCGTCGCGCCGAGCAGCGGCCGGCCGAACTTGTCGAGCCGCTCGCGTTCCACCACGATGCCGGTCGCCGGGCCCTGGAAGGTCTTGAGGTAAGCCACCGGGATGCGCATGTCCTCGAGCCGCAAGGCCTTGACGGCCTTGAAGCCGAACACGTTGCCGATGATCGATGCAGTCAGGTTGGCGATGGAGCCGGGCTCGAACAGGTCGAGGTCGTAGGCGATATAGGCGAAGTACTGTTGCTCGATCCTGGTGCCTGGACCTGTGTTCGGCACCGGCTCGGATTTGAATGCCTTGGCGCGGTAGAGCTCGCAGGCGGTCAGCCTGTCGGTCCACACCACGGTCCATGTCGCGGTAGAGGATTCACCGGCGATGGCGGCGGCCGCCTCCTCGTGGTCGACGCCGGGCTGCGGCGTGATCCGAAACATGGCGATCAGGTCGGTCTCCTTGGGCCGGTAGTCCGGCTCCCAGTAGCCCATCTTCTTGTAGGGGATGACGCCCGACCTGTAGCGTTCCTTGCCTTCCTTGAGCGTGCCTGCTGAGGGCATGTCGATCTTGTTCATGGCAGGTCTCCTGTTTGCCGCTCAGGCGGCTTTCGCGGTTGCGATATGGGGGTCGAGCTTTCCTGCGGCGTAACGTTTCGCCATCTCATCCATGGCGATCACCCTGATCTTCGACGCGTGGCCTGCGGTGCCGAAGCGTTCGAAGCGATCGCGGCAAAGGTCGCGCAGCGCGTCCATGGCGGGTTTCAGGAATTTACGCGGATCGAATTCGCGCGGGTCCTCCGTCGCAACGCGGCGGAACTGCCCGGCCATGGCCATTCGGCAATCGGTGTCGATGTTGACCTTGCGCACGCCGTAGCGGATGCCGCGCTCGATTTCCTCGACCGGGACGCCAAAGGTCTGGGGCATCTCGCCGCCATAGTTGTTGATGATATCCTGCAGTTCCTGCGGCACGGAGGAAGACCCGTGCATGACCAGATGCGTGTTGGGCAGCTTTTCGTGAATCGCCTCGATCACCTGCATGGCCAGGATGCCGCCGTCGGGCTTGCGGCTGAATTTATAGGCGCCGTGGGAGGTACCGCAGGCGATCGCCAGCGCGTCGACCCGGGTGGCGGTCACGAAGTCGACCGCCTGGTCGGGATCGGTCAAAAGCTGGTCATGGGAAAGTGCACCTTCAGCGCCGTGCCCGTCCTCGGCCTCGCCCTGGCCGGTCTCCAGCGAGCCGAGCACGCCGAGCTCGCCTTCGACCGAAGCACCGACCCAATGCGCCATGCGTGCGACACGTTCGGTGATGGCGACGTTGTAATCGTAGCTCGCCGGTGTCTTGGCATCCGCCATCAATGACCCGTCCATCATCACCGAGGTGAAGCCGTGGCGGATCGCCGACAGGCAGGTGGCTTCGTTGTTGCCGTGATCCTGATGGATGCAGAGCGGAATGGCCGGATGGATTTCGGTCAACGCCTCCATCATCTTGGCCAGCATGATGTCATTGGCATAGGAACGGGCGCCGCGTGAGGCCTGGATGATAACCGGCGCATCGCAGGCCCTGGCGGCCTCCATGATGGCGAGGCCCTGCTCCATGTTGTTGATGTTGAATGCCGGCACCCCGTAGCCGTGCTCGGCGGCATGGTCGAGAAGCTGGCGAAGGGTGATGCGGGCCATGGTCGTCCTCCTAGATGATGAGCTTCAGCGCCGCTGCCGCGACGGCTTCGGGCGTGATGTCGAAATGCCGGTAAAGGTCCGGGGCAGGGGCGCTGGCGCCGAAACCGGCCATGCCGACGAAAGTGCCGGTGTCGCCGATCCAGCGGTCCCAGCCGAGCCGTGCTGCGGCTTCGATGGCAATGCGCGGCGCCGAGCCGAGGACGGCCTTGCGGGTGCCGGCGTCCTGCTCCTCGAAAAGCTCCCAGCACGGCATCGAGACAACCGCGGCGGCGACGCCGTGCTCGGACTCCAGCCGTAGGGCGGCGGCAACCGCGATTTCGACCTCCGAGCCGGTGGCGATCAGCGTCACCGCGCGGTGCCCGGCTGGCTCGCGCAGGATGTAGGCGCCCCGGCTCGACCGGTTCTCGTCGCTGTGTGGCTCGCCGCTAGGTGCTTGGCGCAGCATCGGCAGGTTCTGGCGCGAGAGCACCAGCACGCTCGGCCGCTTCTCGCTTCTCAGCGCCAGTTCCCAGCACTCCGCTGTTTCGATGATGTCGGCCGGACGGAAGACGTTGAGGTTTGGCGTCGCCCGCAGCATCGCCAGGTGCTCGACCGGCTGGTGGGTCGGGCCGTCCTCGCCGAGACCAATGGAATCATGCGTCATCACATAGATGACGCGCTGGCCCATGAGCGCCGAGAGCCGCATCGCGCCGCGCGCGTAGTCGGCGAAGCACAGGAACGTGCCGCCATAAGGCACGAAGCCGCCATGCAGTGCGATGCCGTTCATGGCTGCGGCCATGCCGTGCTCGCGGATTCCATAGTGGATGTAGCGGCCTGCGTAGTCGCCCGGCGCGATGCGGCTCATACCCTTGGTGATCGTCAGGTTCGAATGCGTCAGATCGGCGGAGCCGCCGACGGTCAGTTCGGTTGCGCCATTGATCGCAGCGAGGGCCATTTCCGAGGCTTTTCGCGTTGCAACCTTGGTCGCCTTCCCGACATGCTCCTTGCGGAAAGCGTCGAGTGCTTCGAAGACCGCGTCGGGCAGGGCGCCGGCGACCGCGCTCTCGAAGGCCTGCCGCCGTGGTGAGGCGGCAAGCCGCTGCTCCCAGGCGCGGCGTGCCGCTTGACCGCGGCCGGCAATCTCGCGCCAGGCGAAAAGGATATCGTCCGGCACCTCGAACGGCGCGAAGGCCCAGCCGATGTTTTCGCGCGTCGCGGCGATCTCCGCATCGCCCAGCGGCGCGCCATGCGTCTTTTCCGAACCGCCCAGATTGGGCGCTCCCTTGCCGATCACCGTGCGGCAGGCGATCAGAGACGGCTGGTCCGATTGCTGCGCCGCTTCGATTGCCGCCGCAACGGTTTCGGTGTCGTGGCCGTTCACCGACTGGACATGCCATCCAGCGGCTTTGAACCGCGCCGGCTGGTCCATCGATGTCGACAGGGAAGTGGGCCCGTCGATCGAGATCGCATTGTCGTCCCAAAAGACGATCAGCCGGGAGAGCTTCAGGTGACCGGCAAGATCGATCGCCTCGTGGCTGATGCCTTCCTGCAGGCAGCCGTCGCCGGCGATCGCGTAGGTGAAATGGTCGACGAGATCGGCGCCGTGGCGGGCCGCCAGCATGCGCTCCGCCAGCGCCATGCCGACAGCGGTCGAAATGCCTTGTCCAAGCGGGCCGGTCGTCGTCTCGATGCCAAGCGCATGGCCATATTCCGGATGTCCGGCGGTGCGGCTGCCCAGCTGGCGAAACCGCTGCAATTCTTCGATCGGCATGTCTTCAAAGCCTAGCAGGTAATGCAGCGCATACTGCAGCATCGAGCCGTGCCCGGCCGACAGCACGAAGCGGTCGCGATCGGGCCAGTTGGGGGCCGACGGATCGATGTTGATAAAACGGCTGAACAGCACCGTTGCGACATCGGCCATGCCCATCGGCATGCCCGGATGACCGGAATTGGCCTTTTGGACGCTGTCCATCGCCAGTGCGCGAATGGCGTTGGCCATGTCGCGCTCCGAGACGGCGGCGACGGGCTTCAGTGCTGCTGCTTGGCTGTTCATGGCGTCCTCCTCACGACACACGGTTCTTGCGTTCGATCAATTGCAGGATGAGCGGCGTCAGGATCAGCTGCATGGCAAGGTCGAGCTTGTTGCCGGGCACCACTATGGAATTCGGCCGCGACATGAACGAGTCGTGGATCATCGAAAGCAGGTAGGGGAAATCGATGCCGCGGGGATTGGCGAAGCGGATAACCAGCATCGATTCGTCGGGCGTCGGAATCCAGCGCGCGATGAATGGATTGGACGTGTCGACGATCGGCACGCGCTGGAAGTTGATGGCGGTCTGCGAAAACTGCGGGACGATGTAGCGGACATAGTCCGGCATACGGCGCAGGATCACGTCCATCACCGCCTCGGTGGAATAGCCGCGCGTTGCGCGGTCGCGATGGATCTTCTGGATCCATTCGAGATTTATGACCGGCACCACGCCGATCTTGAGGTCCGCGTGCCTGGCCAGGTTGATCTTGTCGGTGACGACGCAGCCATGCAGGCCCTCGTAGAAGAGCAGGTCGCTCGGAGGAAATTCGCGCCATTCGGTGAAATGTCCCGGCGGCGTGCCGTACTGCTTCTCCTCGTCCTCGTCATGGATGTAGGTGCGGGTCTTTCCGGTTCCCCGGCGGCCATATTCCTCGAATACCTCTTCGAGGATTGCCAATTCATTGGCCTCGGCGTGGAAGTGGGTGAAGTTCGGATTGCCCGCCTTTTCCTCCTCGGCCACCTTCGCCTTCATCGTGGCGCGGTCGTAGCGATGGAAAGCATCGCCTTCGATGAAGGCGGCCCCGATGTTCTCGCGCCGGAAGATCAACTCGAAGATGCGCTTGACAGAGGTAGTGCCTGCGCCCGACGACCCGGTGATGGTGATGATGGGGTGCTTTGCCGACATGGTCTTCAGGCCCTGAAAAGGCCGCGGCGGCTGAAAAGCGGCGCGCGTTCGCCGATGGCGCTCGGTTCGGTGTGGTAGCGGGTGATGCGCGCGACTTCGCGCGCCGATCCGAAAACCATGGGCACGCGCTGGTGAAGGTTCTCTGGTTCGATTTCGAGGATGCGGGCGATCGTATCGGTAGCGGCACCGCCCGCCTGTTCGACGAGATAGGCGATCGGGTTTGCCTCATAGACGAGGCGAAGTCGCCCCTGCCTGTAGCCCTTGCGCTTGTCGCCTGGATACAGGAATACGCCGCCGCGCATCAATATGCGGTAGCAGTCCGCGACCAGGGAGGCGATCCAGCGCATGTTGAAGTCCTTCTCGCGTGGGCCTTCGGTGCCTTCAAGGCAGTCGTCGATGTAGAGCCGCACCGCCTCGTCCCAATGCCGGTAGTTGGCGGCGTTGATGGCGAACTCCTGGGTTCGCTGTGGGATGATCCGGCTCTCGTAGGCCTGGACGAAGGTGCCGAGCCGGGTCGAGAGAACGAAGACATGGGTGCCGCTGCCGAGCGACAGAACCAGCGCCAGCTGCGGGCCGTAGATGAAGAAACCGGCGCCCAGTTGGTTCACGCCTGCCTGCAAAAACGAGGCGGCCGGATTCGCATCCGGCGCACCAATTGCAGGGAGGAGCGAGAAGACCGTTCCAATCGACACGTTGGTGTCGATGTTGGATGAGCCATCGAGCGGGTCGATGGCGATGGCAAGAGCCGCTTGCCTGTCGAGCAGCACCGGCTGCTCCAGTTCCTCGGAAGCGTAGAGCGCGACCGGAGCGTGGCGCATGGCGTCGAGGAAGATGTCATCGGCGAAGACATCGAGATCCTTCTGGATGTCGCCGTCAGCATTGGCGCCGCGGGTTCCCGCAAAGGCCGTGCCGAGCACCCCTTGATTGATGGTGTTGCGGATCGTGGTGGCCGCCTGCGTCAGCTGACGGATGGTCGCTACGACGGCGGAGCGCAGTTCGTCCGGCTCGCCAAGATAGGAGTTCAGAAAAGCGTCGAGCGTTGCCGCTGGCATCGTAACCTCCCGATCCAGCCGCCTCTCCTCGGATCGGCCGGATTGGGAAAGGAGAACAAACGACGCTGGATAAGTAAAATTCAATAACTTTACTCAGACAATAAAAAAATTTTAGTATGCCCTATGAGAAACCTCACGCTCAAGCAGTTCAAGACCGTTCAGGCAATCATGAGCCACGGAAAAATCGTCAGCGCGGCCAAGGTCTTAGGCCTGTCTCCTCCAGCGGTAACGATCCAGTTGCGGCAGGTGGAGGAGGAGTTCCAACTGGCCTTGTTCGACCGGACGTCGGACGGCATGCGTCCCACTGCCGCAGGTCTGGCCTTCGTCGAGACGGCACAGGCCATCGAGGAGCGGCTTCGTCTGCTCGAAGACAAGATGGATGCGATCAAGGGCGTGCGCGCCGGCAGCTTGCGGCTCGGCGTCGTTTCCACGGCCAAATATTTCGCACCGCGGCTGATGGCCGCCTTCATGAAGGAACATCCCGATATCGACATGCGCCTTGCCATCGGCAACCGCGCCGAGACGATCGACAATCTGAAGAATCACGACATCGACATCGCGCTGATGGGACGCCCGGCGAAAGAAGTCCCGGTGCGTGCCTCGGTCTTCGGCGATCATCCGCTGGTCATCATCGCACCGCCCGACCACCCGCTGGCGTCGGCACGCGACATTTCCAAGGAGCGGATCGCCGAGGAGCATTTCCTCATTCGCGAGCCCGGCTCCGGAACGCGCATCTCACTGGAAATATTCCTGAGCGACGTCCCCGGCCGCATCGACGATCTCGGCGTCGAGATGGACTCGAACGAGACCATCAAGCAGGCGGTGATGGCCGGGCTCGGCATCGCGTTCATCTCTGCCCACACCATCGCTGCCGAAACCGAAGCCGGCCGGCTGGTTATCCTCGACGTTGTCGGCATGCCGATCCGCCGGCAATGGTTTTCGGTGATGCGCAGCGATCACGCGATCTCGCCGGCGATGGCGACCTTCCACGATTTTCTGATGCGCAAGGGCGCGATGTACCTGCCACTGTTCGGCAAGCTCTATCCGCACGAGGAACTGAACAGTAGAGGTCGCGCGAGTTAGGGCGCGCGGTCCAGGCAAACGCTTCAGACAAACGATGGTGTGTATCAGCGGCTGATCGGCTGTGACCTCCTGACCGATGTTCACGAGCCGAGGCATCGCTGGTGGCACGCATTTGCGGAGCCGAGGCGACCGCCCTCCAAGCGCTGGCCCACGCGGTAGCGCCCCCCGCGTTCACGGAACGGGTGGGCTTTGACTGAGCGTCTGCTAGCCTACAATTGGTTCGGCGACAGCTTCTTCGAGGCCAGCTGCCGCTTGGGCGGCAAGACCGCGGGCCGCTGCTTGTGAATCGTAAAATTCCTCAAGTGCATAGACTCTGCCCCACCGCAGGGTGAACACGTGGAGACCACGGTTGACGTACGACGCGTCGCCATTGAGCAGCGTTGCGGTGCCGTCCCATTGGGCAAACACGGTAGTATGCCACGGCCAGCCCTTCACCCAGATGTGGTTGACCGTGAGATGGAGATTGGGCAGGACGCGGCCGAGGCGCTCAAACCAGCGGCGCATGGCTTCTTTGTCGTGGCGCTCACCACCAAGCGCGTGGGCGCCGGAAACGCGGTGATGGACATGCAGCGCGAGTGCCTTCACCGCCTCATCCCAGCGATGGTTGTTGACGTGGTCGAAGCTCTCTCGGATCGATTTCTCGACAAAATAACTGTATAGCATTTGAGCTCTCCCCGAACTTATTCGATGGCGTGATCGAGGCACCGTGTGGCGAGCCGAGCGGACGCGAGAGCCCACGGCCAGCAGCACGCCGGCTGCGGTCTGAACTTCGGCTCAGCGTATTGTCGCGTCGGCTCGCAGATGCATGTCAGTCTCGGTCGAGACCGTCACCTCATCCCCGGACCTTGAGAACGCGTAGAGCGAGTCCTGGTGGCCCGGCATGGAAAATGCCACGGAGTCGTCCTCGGCGAGGCCCATGACGACGCGCAGCGGATCGCCCCCGGTCTTCGGCGCGAAGGTGGCGGTGACCTCCAGGAGGCCGCCGTCGACCGGGACGTAGTAGACAACCATGTCAAGGTGTCCCTCGTGCAGGCTGCCGCCCTCGATCGGGCGTCCGATGGTGGCTTCCTCGGCAAAAGCCGGGGTCGCAAGAAACAGCGCGGCCAGGAGCGATGCGCTCAGGGTTTTGCGGATCATTTCGCATCTCCTTTTTAGATTGCGTTCGAACTCTATATAGGCTATAGATTACGAACGCAATCTAAAAAAGAGATCAACAATGCGCGTAAGTCGTACCCAGGCCGCGGAAAACCGAGAAACCGTAATCAACGTGGCAAGCCGCCTTTTTCGGGAGCGCGGCTTTGATGGTATCGGCCTTAAGGATCTGATGAAGGGTGCCGGACTGACCCAAGGCGCGTTTTACAAGCAGTTCGCATCCAAGGACGACCTGGCGGCGCAGGCGTCCAGGCGGGCGATGGAGAGCGCCACCCGTCGATGGTCGGCCGCGACTGCGGCAAACCCTGATGATCCGCTTGGCGCGGTGATCGCGTTCTACCTCAGTATGGACCATCGCGGAGAAAAGATGGACGGCTGCCCGATCGTGGCGCTCGGCTCGGATGCCGCCAGACAGGGCAAGGACGTGAAAGCGCCATTCGAAGCCGGGATCAAGGAGCATCTCGAGATCCTCGGCCGTTTCATTGCTGAGACCGGTGGCGGGGAGTTCGATACCAGGGCCATGGCCATTCTCTCGACGATGGTGGGTGCGCTGATGTTATCGCGCGTCATCAACGATCCTGACCTCGCGCAGGCCTTTCTGGATGCGGCGGCCAATCAGGTTCGTGAATCAGCCGGCGCTTGAACGGCGTCGCGGCGCCTGCGGCGCGCCCAAACTGACAGGAAAATAGATGCGACGGATTGTTGTTACGGGCATGGGAGCGGTTACGCCCCTTGCTGCCGATGGTGAAACGTCCTGGTCGCGTCTCCTGGCCGGCCGCTCGGGCATCCGGAGGCTTGCGGATGATGTGGTGGGCGACCTGCCAGCGAAGGTCGGCGGGGTGGTGCCCTCCACAGAAGAAGATCCGGACGCTGGTTTCGATCCGGAAGCCATCCTTCCGCCGAAGGATCAGCGCAAGGTAGACCGGTTCATTCTCTTTGCGCTGGCCGCGGCACAAGAGGCGCTCGCCCAAGCAAGATGGGCCCCCGTCTCGGAAGCGGATCGCTTGCGCACGGCCACGATCATCGCCTCGGGCGTCGGCGGGTTCCCGGCCATAACCGAGGCGGTGCGCACGGTCGACCGGCGCGGCGTCCGCCGTCTATCACCTTTTACGGTGCCGTCCTTCCTGGTGAACCTCGCGGCAGGCCACGTCTCGATCCGCTATGGCTTCAAAGGTCCGCTCGGTGCACCCGTGACGGCGTGCGCGGCCGGCATTCAGGCGATCGGCGATGCGGCTCGCCTAATCCGCGCCAACGAGGCCGATATTGCCGTGTGCGGCGGGACGGAAGCATGCATGAATCTTGTCAGCCTCGGTGGGTTTGCTGCGGCACGCTCTCTTTCGACGTCCTTTAATCACCGTCCTGATGAGGCCTCCCGACCGTTCGACAAGTCGCGGGACGGCTTCGTCATGGGCGAAGGAGCCGGCATGCTGGTCATCGAGGAATTGAGCCACGCGCTGGCGCGCGGCGCAAGACCGCTGGCCGAGCTTGTCGGCTACGGCACGACGGCGGATGCTCATCACGTCACCTCCGGTCCCGAGGACGGCGACGGTGCGCGCCGGGCCATGGAGATCGCAATCGCCCAAGCAGGGATTTCGCCCCGCGAGGTTCGTCATCTCAATGCCCATGCGACCTCCACGCCGGTGGGCGACCTGGGTGAGATCGAAGCGATCAAGAGCGTGTTCGGGCGCGATTTCGCGATAGCTGTCAGTGCATCGAAATCGGCGACCGGACACCTGCTCGGAGCCGCCGGCGGGCTTGGAGCAATCTTCGCAATCCTGGCGCTCAGGGATCAGATGGCACCGCCGACCCTCAATCTGGGCGCTCCCGATCCGGCCGGCGACGGGATCGACTTCGTCGCAAACCGGGCCCGGCCGATGGCGATGGGCTATGCAATCTCCAATGGCTTCGGCTTCGGAGGCGTTAATGCCAGCGCGCTGTTCCGGCGCTGGACGGATGATCTGGCCGGCGCGAGTACCGGAGGCGCTCATGATTGACGCCTTTCGCTCCGACCTGTCGTGCTTCTCCCACGCCAATCCAAAACGAAGAAAGAAGTGACCCTCCATGAACAAGACCAATCTAGGCGTCGCCCTGGTGACGGGGGCATCCAGCGGTATCGGGCACACAACGGCCAAAGCCCTGCAGAACGCCGGCTTTCGCGTGTTCGGAACCAGCCGTCGCGCGGTCGTCGACCGATCCGATGGCGTTACCATGCTGGCCTGTGACGTGACCGATGACACGTCCGTGGCGAAACTTGTCCAGGACGTGCTGGCCGAGACCGGGCGCATTGACCTGCTTGTCAATAATGCCGGCGTTGGCCTGCTTGGTGGCGCGGAGGAGTCCTCGATGGCCCAGGCCAAGTCGTTGTTTGACGTGAACGTCTTTGGCGTTATGCGAGTAACCAAAGCGGTGTTGCCGACAATGCGCCGCCAAGGCAAGGGCAGAATCGTCAATTTGAGCTCGGTGCAGGGGTTCATTCCAGCTCCCTATTTCGCGCTTTATTCGTCGACCAAGCATGCCGTTGAGGGCTACTCCGAATCGCTCGACCACGAACTGCGTACTTTCGGAATTCGCGTCGTGTTGGTGGAGCCCGCCTATACCCGCACCTCATTTGAAGAAAATCTCGCCAGGCCGGATCAGTTGCTTGACATCTATGACTCTGCGCGCGCCGGCATGAATGCAGCTGTGCGGAAAGCGATGGAAAAAGGCGATGCGCCGGAAGTGGTGGCCAGGACCGTTTTGGCGGCTGCGACCGATCCCGCTCCGAAGGGGCGCTATGCGGCTGGAAAAATGGCGCGCCAGGTCAGTTTCCTGCGCCGTTTCGTCCCCGCATCCGCTTTCGACAAGAGCCTGCGAAAGCAGAACGGACTGCCGGTCTGAGGTCGACAACAATGATATTCCTGTTTCGGTCGAGCCCATGCGAGAGCGCGTTCCAGGAGTTCACATTTTTTGGCACTGGCACAGCCGGACGCGCATCTTCGATGCGCGCGCGTCCGCGACCGAGCCCTGCGGTCGTTGGCGTTAGATTAGCGCCATGTTATATTGCGGCGCGAAAGAGCGGGGGCCACGTTCCTTTCACACCCGTAAGTGATCCGTATGTGCGATCCCTGCAGACTGGTCGGTATCACGGAAACTCCCGGGCATGGGGTTCGGGAATCGAAGGGGACAAGGGGTAATGCTCTACACGCTCGTTATGATGGTCTGCCTGACGGATGTGCCGCAGACCTGTGAACAACGCGAACAGATGGTGGACGGCCTGGCGATGAATCCCGGGACCGCCTTCATGCAGGCGCAATCGCTGGTAGCCCAGTGGATCGAGACGCATCCCGGTTATTTCGTTCAGCGCTGGCGCGTGCTGCCCGGCCGTGGATCGTGATATCCGCCGCGAAGATCGAATGAGGTTCTATTTCTTCGCGGCGAGCGTTTCCGAGACGGCCTTGGACAATTGATAAAGCCGCTGCTCGATTATCGTCGGCACTTCACAGACGTAGGTCAGTGATTGGACGCGTTCATTGAAAATTCGCGTTGCGAATTTCAGCTGTTCGGTTCGCCGATCGATCTCTTCGGGATCTGCATCCGGCTTTGCCCGCAATGCATCGACATCGGACGCTTCCTTGCGCAACGCGGCGGCCATTTCGAGCTGCTTGTGGGCGTAGCGGGAAATGCCGGAGATCACCTGCGAGCGCTCGGCGTCCAGGTGGTCGAACATGCCTTGCACCATCATCGCCATTTTGGGTGCACGTTGCTCGGCCGGCAAGGAGGCCGCGAAATCCCTGATCTTCTTTTGAGCTTCCGCAATCGGCATCCGGCGAGCTGACACTTCCTCGATCAGGGCGGAGATGGTGGGGTCCTTCGACCAGTCCTTCGCGGCTGAAGGAAGGTCCGGTCCGCTCCAGATCTGGCCGAGCGAGAGTTGCGGCACCTTGCGCTGCATGCAGGGCCAGTCTGGATCGGGGTTGGCTGCCATGGCGTTGACGCCCGGCGCGAGCATGGCGACCAGAGCCAGACCGCGAACATGGATCGCCATCAGGCATTTCCTCCCGTGTCCTGTTTGCGGGTCATCAGGCCGCGCGAAGGGTCGTAGGCGATGATGGCGGCGGCAAGGAACAGCAGCGTGCAGCCGGCAACGACGCCCAGCGACAGCCAGTCAACCTGGCCGTAGAAGGCGAAGCGGATCAGTTCGACGGCGTAAGTAAATGGATTGGCGAGGCAGATTTTGTAGAGCAGGGGGCTAGCCTCCTGGATACGCCACAAGGGATAGAGTGCCGGAGAAGCGAAATAGCCGGGAAAGATGACGAAGTTCATGATGCCAGCGAAGTTTTCGAGCTGCTTGATCATTGAGGACAGAAGCATGCCGAGCGCGCACAGCATCATGCCTGACAGGAACAGCGCCGGCAGCACGGTGAGATAGCCAAGCGGCGGCGCCTTGACGCCCCAGAACCAGGCAACGATCAGGAACGCGTAAACCTGCGCGATCGACACGGCGACACCGGCGAGCATCTTCGAGATCAGTAAAAACCATCGCGGGAAGGGGCTGACCAGCAGGGTGCGCATGTTGCCCATTTCGCGATCATAGACCATCGACAGCGAAGACTGCATGCCCGAAAACAGCAGAATCATGCCGCACAGGCCCGGCGTGATGTAGACCTCGTAGAGCACGTAGGTCTTGTAGGGCGGGATGATCGATACGCCGAGCACCTGCCGGAATCCGGCGGCAAAAATGAACAGCCAGACGAGCGGCCGAACCAGCGAGGATATAAAGCGCTCGCGCTGATGCAGGAAGCGCAGGCACTCCCGCACGACGATCCCTTTGAGGCAAACGAGGTAGTGGTGGAGCCCAAACTGTTCGAACTTCACCGGCGTGAGGGCGGCGACTTTTGCGGGCATTGCGGGAGCGCTCATGGCGACATCTCCGCGATGCCGCTTGTTTCGTTGCGGTTGAGCCTGGAAAAGGCGTCGCGGATCGAACTGGCACCGCTCGTCGCAACGACATCGGCCACCTTACCCTTGGCAACCAGGTCGCCCTGCCGCAGCACGACGACATGGTCGCCGTCTTCGACCTCATCGATCAGATGCGTCGCCCACAGCACACCGATGCCCTCGGTTTCGACGAGTTTGCGGATGGTGGCCAAAATGCCCGCACGCGACTGGATGTCGAGACCGACCGTCGGCTCGTCGAGCAGCAGCAGGGAAGGGCGGTGGAGCAGCGCCCGCGCGATCTCGATGCGCCGCATTTGGCCGCCGGAAAGACTGCGTGCCTTGTCATGCTGACGGCCCTGCATGTTGACTGTATCGAGCAGCGCGGCGATGCGCTGTCGGGCTTGGTGTCCATCAATGCCATGCAGCGAGGCGTGGTAGGAGAGGTTCTGGTGGACGCTGAGGTCGAGGTCGAGCGTACGTGCTTGGAATACGATGCCGACACGCCTGAGCGCTTCGCCCGAAGCGCGGCTGACGTCATGTCCGAAGATGCGGATCGATCCGCGGCGGGTGCCGTAAAGATGGCTGATCAGTGAGAACAAAGTTGTCTTGCCGGCCCCATTGAGGCCGAGCAGAACGGTGAAAGTTCCCGGCGCGATCGAGAATGAGACGTCGTGGAGCGCTCGCTTCGGACCATAGGAATGGCTGATGCCGGCAACATCGAGCGCTGCCACCTCCTCTCCAGCTCCGCTTGTCCTCACATGCTGCATGCCGCTGGCTCCTTCGGGGCGCGCTGGTTATCTAGTGCACTTGCAACATCCCCGCGGCAAATATTCATCACGTCGGCCTCCCTGATCATTGCTGCGGTCTAGTGGGGCGATATTGCCACGCCCCAAGGCTGCTGGCCCACCGTAACCGATTGAACCGGCTCGTCCGTCGCCGTGTCGATGAAGGTGATGTCGTTGGAATTGCCGTTGGTGGTGATCAGCGTCTTCTGATCGGGGGTGAAGTCGAGATGCCAGACGCGCTGGCCGACCAGGATGTATTTTTCCACCTCGTAGGTCTCGGTGTTGATGACTGCGACATGGTTCGCTGGGCCGAGAGCGACATAGGCTTTCTTGCCGTCGGCGCTGATCGCGATGCCGACCGGCTGGATGGTTTCGGGCCGCAATCCCGCAATCGCGAACTGGATCTTCTTCACCACCTCGCGTTTGAGACTGTCGATGACGCTGACGGTACCGCCGATTTCGGCACTGACCCAGATCTGTGATCCGTCGGGCTTGAATTGCGCAAAGCGCGGACGCGTGTCGACCAGGACGTTGTCGGTCACCTCATGGCTGTCGGTGTCGATGAAATGCGCCATGCTGGTGGTTTCGGAGGTGTTGACCATGGTTTTGCCATCGGGACTGACGGCCATGCCTTCAGGCTCCACCCCAACGGGAATCTCGGTCATGACCTGCTTGCTCTCGACGTTGATCGCGGTGACGAGATTGTCGTCCTCGTTGGCGACGTAGAGCGTCTTGCCGTCGGGCGAAAGCACGAACAGTTCGGGATCGGGGCCTGATGGCAGCGTGCCAACGATCTGCAGCGTCGCGGTATCGATGATTTCGATCGTATCGTCATCGCTGGCGCACAAATAGATGAACTTGCCGTCATGCGAGATGGTGATACCGCGCGGCCTCTGGCCGACTTCGACGGTCTTCACCACTTGCATCGTCGCCGTGTCGACGACCGTTATCGTATTGTCTTTCTCGTTGGAGACATAAACGGTGTAAGCCCACGCCGGATTGGCCATGAAGCCGAGAATGGCGAGTGCGCAAGCTCGTCTCTGCACGAAAATTCCTCCCGATTGGTTCTACTTAAGGACGCATTTCGTTTCCGGCTGATCGACGCCGAGCGTATCGAGCTCGGAGATCTGGTGGAGATAACCCTCCTGTGGCGATGTCGAGACCACGGATTTGGTGTCGCCGAGCAGGATTGGCTGGCGAAGCTGATGGTTCCACTTGCGGAAGGTCAGCTTCTGTCCCTTGAAGGCGGCGACCGAGAAATCGTCCGAGCGGATGTAGTCGCTGATCTTCTTCGGATCGTCGCCATTGGTCCGTGTGCTGGCTTCGCCCACCGCCCGCACCGCCGTCCAGGCCGACATATCCTTGGACAGCATTCGCCGGCCGGTCGTCCTCAGGAAACGGCTTTGCATTTGAATGCCACCCCATTGCTCGCTCGCGGGATGCCAGGACGATGCGACAAGACCGGCCGTGCCGGCGACCAGCCGCGGTGTCCAGGTGCGGTAGGGCACATAGGTTCCGAACACCTCGCTCTCATCGGCGACAAGCACCACGTCATGCTCCGGCAGATCCTGCGTGAACACGGAAATCTGCTGCTGTATCTGCGTGGCGCCGGTGTCGGTGCGGCGCGCCGTGCCGGTGTCTTTGAACTCCTTCTCGGCGACGATCTGACCGCCGAAGCGAGCCGCCGCGCGGCGCAACGCGGCCGCATAGAGATGATCCCGCTCATGCGAACCATAGAGCAGCACCCAATTCGGCCATTTCTTTATCACGAGATACTGCGCCAGCGCGTCAGCCAGCATGCTTCGTGTCGGCGCCACATGGAAAATGTTTATGCGGCAGTCTTCCTCGCGCAGGCTGTCGTCTGTGGCACCGACATTGAAGACCAGAACGCCCTTGTCGCGGGCGATGTCGGCGATCGACAGCAATTGCCTGGCCGAGAGGTCAGCGACAATATAGCGGTCACCTTTGGCAATCAGATCGTTGAACGCCTGAACCGCGTCGGCGTCCGGCTTGACCTCGGCTATGTCGAGGCTGAATTTCTGGCTGAGGAACTTTCCTGTCGTGTTGTTGTCGCCGATCGCCACATTGGCGCCGGCGACACCTTCGTCGCGTGGCGGCAGGTCCAGCAGGGAAAGCGCCAGTTGCGGCGCGTAGGCCCGCAAATAACCTATTCTGATTTCGGCTATCTTTCTTTCCGGCCTGTCGGCAGCGAGCGGTTGCTTGCCCGTCACTTCCTGGGCCATCACGCCTGTAACGTTGGCGGTCTGGAAAAAAAAGCACAAAAAGGCCGCGAGAGTGCCTGGCACCGCGCTCGTCATCGATAAAACTGCCCATTCTTGCACTAAAGTCCGATTGTTCCCGGACCAGCGCGAATTCAAGGTGCCCACAATGAGCTTAGCGGACGCCACAAGATTTATCAAAGCCCCGCAAGTGGACTTACGTGTCTGCTTTAGTCCTATTCCTTTTCGCGGGGATACGGCGATGAATGAGCGTATTGCGGTCTCATCCGCAGCAATGGCGGAATGAGAAACTCTATGGGTCGTCATGGGAGGATTGCCTGATGAAAACGCGCGCCGCTGTCGCCGTTGCCGCCGGAAAGCCGCTGCAGATCATGGAGGTCGACCTCGAAGGTCCGCGTGATGGCGAGGTGCTGGTCGAGATCAAGGCAACCGGCATCTGCCACACCGACGAGTTCACGCTGTCGGGCGCCGACCCGGAAGGCCTGTTTCCGGCGATCCTCGGCCATGAGGGCGCCGGCATCGTCGTCGACGTCGGCAAGGGCGTCACCTCGGTCAGGAAGGGTGACCATGTCATCCCGCTCTATACGCCGGAATGCCGGCAGTGCCCGTCCTGCCTGTCGCGCAAGACCAATCTGTGCACCGCCATCCGCGCCACGCAGGGACAGGGCTTGATGCCCGATGGCACCTCGCGCTTCTCGATCGGCAAGGACAAGCTGTTCCACTACATGGGCTGCTCGACCTTCTCCAACTTCACCGTGCTGCCCGAGATCGCGGTGGCCAAGGTCAATGCCGACGCCCCGTTCGACAAGATCTGCTACATCGGCTGCGGCGTCACCACCGGCATCGGCGCTGTGATCAACACGGCCAAGGTCGAGCAAGGCGCGACGGCGGTCGTGTTCGGCCTCGGCGGCATCGGCCTCAACGTTATCCAGGGCCTGCGCCTTGCCGGCGCCGACATGATCATCGGCGTCGACCTGAACAACGACAAGAAGGAATGGGGCGAGAAATTCGGCATGACGCATTTCGTCAATCCGAAGGAGATCGACGGCGATGTCGTGGCTCATCTCGTCAACATGACCAAGCGCGGCGCCGACCAGATCGGCGGCGCCGACTACACGTTCGACTGCACCGGCAACACCAAAGTCATGCGGCAGGCGCTGGAAGCGTCGCATCGCGGCTGGGGCAAGTCGGTCATCATCGGCGTTGCCGGCGCCGGCCAGGAGATCTCGACGCGGCCGTTCCAGCTGGTCACCGGCCGCACCTGGATGGGCACCGCCTTCGGCGGGGCGCGCGGCCGCACCGACGTGCCGAAGATCGTCGACTGGTACATGGCCGGCAAGATCGAGATCGATCCGATGATCACCCACACGC
>NZ_JAMYRZ010000004.1:0-258740 GCF_040321675.1 Mesorhizobium sp. M0296 | reverse complement strand
CGCCGGATCACGTCCCCCCCCCCCCCGCCCCCGCCGAAAACCACCCCGCCCCAGCGCCCCGCCCCGCCCCCTATGTCCAACTTTACTTCCGGGTGGCCCCCGGGCGCCGGGGGGGCCGCCCCCCGCCACTCCTTTCGCGTCGAAGGGAGGCTGCGTAACGCGAAGAGTGCGAAAACCTCTTTCCTGAGGGCCGCAAACCGGCCTTCAGGAAACGGGTTTTCTCCCGTTTCTGGCCCGCCGCCAATTGGCGCCGGGTGAAAAGACAAGAAGCCGCCGACAGGCGGCGGGCAACAAGACAGGGCCGCCAAGGTGGCCCGAGATGCAAGGCGAGCCGCGGCGAGGCTCGTCCCGAGAATTGAGCTAAGGAGCGACGATGGCCCAGACCCAGACTTTCAATGGCCGCAGACGCGTACGCAAGTTTTTCGGAAAGATCCCGGAAGTTGCGGAGATGCCGAACCTGATCGAGGTTCAGAAGGCATCCTATGACCAGTTCCTGATGGTGGAGGAGCCCAAGGGTGGGCGTCCTGACGAGGGACTGCAGGCAGTTTTCAAGTCGGTCTTCCCGATTTCCGATTTTTCCGGCTCCTCGATGCTGGAATTCGTGAAGTATGAGTTCGAGGGACCGAAATTCGACGTTGACGAATGCCGTCAGCGCGACCTGACCTATGCGGCGCCGCTCAAGGTGACGCTGCGCCTCATCGTGTTCGATATCGACGAGGATACCGGCGCCAAGTCGATCAAGGACATCAAGGAGCAGGACGTCTACATGGGCGACATGCCGCTCATGACCTTGAACGGCACCTTCATCGTCAACGGCACCGAGCGCGTCATCGTCTCGCAGATGCACCGTTCGCCAGGCGTCTTCTTCGACCATGACAAGGGCAAGTCGCACTCGTCCGGCAAGCTTCTGTTTGCCGCGCGCGTCATTCCCTATCGCGGTTCGTGGCTCGACATCGAGTTCGATAGCAAGGACGTCGTGCATGCCCGCATCGATCGCCGCCGCAAGATTCCGGTGACGTCGCTGCTGATGGCGCTCGGCATGGACGGCGAAGAGATCCTGTCGACCTTCTACAACAAGATCACCTACAAGCGCGCCGGCGACCATTGGCGCATCCCGTTCAACGTCGAGCGTTTCCGCGGCCTCAAGGCCGTTGGTGACCTGGTCGACGCCGACACCGGCGAGGTCGTCGTCGAGGCCGGCAAGAAGATCACCGCCCGCCAGGCCAGGGCGCTTGGCGAAAAGGGTCTCAAGGCGATCAAGGCGACCGACGAGGATCTGCTCGGCAACTACCTTGCCGAGGATATTGTCAACTACGCGACCGGCGAGATCTTCCTCGAAGCCGGTGACGAGATCGACGAAAAGACGCTGAAAGTGCTGCTTGGCACCGGTGACGATGAGATCAAGGTCCTCGACATCGACCACGTCAACGTCGGCGCCTATATCCGCAACACGCTCAACGTCGACAAGAACGAGAGCCGCCAGGACGCGCTGTTCGACATCTACCGCGTCATGCGCCCCGGCGAGCCGCCGACGCTGGAAACCGCTGAAGCCATGTTCAACTCGCTGTTCTTCGACAGCGAGCGCTATGATCTGTCGGCCGTTGGCCGCGTCAAGATGAACATGCGCCTCGAGCTCAAGGCCGAGGATACCGTGCGCGTGCTGCGCAAGGACGACATCCTGGCCGTGGTCAAGACGCTGGTCGAACTGCGCGACGGCAAGGGCGAGATCGACGACATCGACAATCTCGGCAATCGCCGCGTGCGCTCGGTCGGCGAGCTGATGGAGAACCAGTACCGCGTCGGCCTGCTGCGCATGGAGCGCGCGATCAAGGAACGTATGTCCTCGATCGAGATCGATACGGTGATGCCGCAGGACCTGATCAACGCCAAGCCGGCGGCTGCCGCCGTGCGCGAGTTCTTCGGTTCCTCGCAGCTGTCGCAGTTCATGGATCAGACCAACCCGCTGTCGGAGATCACCCACAAGCGCCGTCTTTCGGCGCTTGGACCGGGCGGTCTGACCCGCGAGCGTGCCGGTTTCGAGGTGCGCGACGTGCACCCGACGCATTACGGCCGCATCTGCCCGATCGAGACGCCGGAAGGACCGAATATCGGCCTGATCAACTCGCTTGCGACCTTCGCGCGCGTCAACAAATACGGCTTCATCGAGAGCCCGTACCGCAAGATCGTCAACGGCAAGCTGACCAATGAAGTCGTTTACCTGTCGGCTATGGAAGAGGCCAAGCACCACGTCGCGCAGGCCAATGCCGAGCTCGACAAGAATGGTCATTTCGTCGACGAATTCGTCATTTGCCGCAACGCCGGCGAAGTGATGATGGCGCCGCGCGAAAACGTCGATCTGATGGACGTGTCGCCGAAGCAGATGGTGTCGGTGGCCGCGGCCCTGATCCCGTTCCTCGAGAACGACGACGCCAACCGTGCGCTGATGGGCTCGAACATGCAGCGTCAGGCCGTGCCGCTGGTGCGCGCCGAAGCGCCGTTCGTCGGCACCGGCATGGAGCCAATCGTCGCCCGTGACTCGGGCGCCGCTATCGGCGCCCGCCGCGGCGGCATCGTCGACCAGGTGGACGCGACGCGTATCGTCATCCGCGCCACGGAAGATCTCGATCCCGGCAAGTCCGGCGTCGACATCTACCGGCTGATGAAGTTCCAGCGTTCGAACCAGAACACCTGCATCAACCAGCGTCCGCTGGTGCGCATGGGCGACCGGGTCAACAAGGGCGACATCATCGCCGACGGCCCGTCGACCGAGCTCGGCGATCTGGCCCTCGGCCGTAACGTGCTGGTCGCGTTCATGCCGTGGAACGGCTACAACTACGAGGATTCCATCCTCCTGTCCGAGCGCATCGTCGCCGACGACGTCTTCACCTCGATCCACATCGAGGAGTTCGAAGTCATGGCCCGCGACACCAAGCTGGGGCCGGAGGAGATCACGCGCGACATTCCCAACGTCTCGGAAGAAGCGCTGAAGAACCTCGATGAGGCCGGCATCGTCTACATCGGTGCGGAAGTGCAGCCGGGCGACATCCTGGTCGGCAAGATCACGCCGAAGGGCGAAAGCCCGATGACGCCGGAAGAAAAGCTGCTGCGCGCCATCTTCGGTGAAAAGGCCTCGGACGTGCGCGACACCTCGATGCGCATGCCTCCGGGAACCTTCGGCACCGTCGTTGAAGTGCGTGTCTTCAACCGCCACGGCGTCGAGAAGGACGAGCGCGCCATGGCGATCGAGCGCGAGGAGATCGAACGCCTCGCCAAGGACCGCGACGACGAGCAGGCGATCCTCGACCGCAACGTCTATTCGCGTCTTTCCGACGTTCTCGTCGGCAAGGAAGCGATTGCCGGGCCGAAGGGCTTCAAGAAGGGCTCGAAGCTGTCGAAGGACACGCTCGACGAGTATCCGCGTTCGCAGTGGTGGCAGTTTGCCGTGGAGAACGAAAAGCTCCAGAGCGAACTGGAAGCCCTGCGTGGCCAGTACGACGATTCCAAGAAGGCGCTCGAGCAGCGCTTCATGGACAAGGTCGAGAAGGTGCAGCGCGGCGACGAGATGCCTCCGGGCGTTATGAAGATGGTCAAGGTCTTCGTGGCCGTGAAGCGCAAGATGCAGCCCGGCGACAAGATGGCCGGCCGGCACGGCAACAAGGGTGTCGTGTCGCGGATCGTTCCGGTCGAGGACATGCCTTTCCTCGAGGACGGCACGCATGCCGATATCGTGCTCAACCCGCTGGGTGTGCCGTCGCGCATGAATGTCGGCCAGATCCTGGAAACGCACCTGGGCTGGGCCTGCGCCGGAATGGGCAAGAAGATCGGCGATCTGATCGACGCGTACAAGACGGCGGGCGACATCAAGCCGCTGCGCAAGACGCTCGAGAGCTTCATGCCTTCCAACGACCGCAACGAGCCGGTCCGCGAATATGACGACGAGAGCATCGTTCGCCTCAGCGAGCAGATGCGCCGCGGCGTCTCCATCGCGACACCGGTGTTCGACGGCGCGCACGAGGCCGACATCAACATCATGCTGGAGCAGGCGGGCCTGCACACCAGCGGTCAGTCGCAGCTCTATGACGGGCGCACCGGCGAGCCGTTCGATCGCAAAGTGACGATGGGCTACATATATATGCTCAAGCTTCACCACCTTGTGGACGACAAGATCCACGCGCGTTCGATCGGGCCGTACTCGCTCGTTACCCAGCAGCCGCTGGGCGGCAAGGCGCAGTTCGGTGGCCAGCGCTTCGGCGAGATGGAGGTCTGGGCGCTCGAAGCGTACGGCGCCGCCTACACGCTGCAGGAGATGCTGACGGTGAAGTCGGACGACGTCGCCGGCCGCACCAAGGTCTACGAGGCGATCGTCAGAGGCGACGACACCTTCGAGGCCGGCATTCCCGAGAGCTTCAACGTTCTCGTCAAGGAAATGCGGTCTCTCGGCCTCAATGTCGAGCTGGAGAACACCAAGCTCGACGACAACCCGATCCGGCTGCCCGACGCGGCCGAGTAAGCAAGACGTCCGGCCGCGGTCTTCCCGCGACCGGACGCACCAAATTCTCGGCCGATGGCCGATCAAGTCGGCGGGCGTTTGGCCCGCGCTAGATGCAAGGGGTTTTCGAGGACCCCGAAAAGGAGAACGGCATGAACCAAGAGGTCATGAATCTCTTCAATCCCCAGGCGCCTGCGCAGGTGTTCGATTCCATCCGGATCTCGCTTGCCAGCCCTGAGAAGATTCTGTCCTGGTCGTTCGGCGAGATCAAGAAGCCGGAGACCATCAACTATCGCACCTTCAAGCCGGAGCGTGACGGCCTGTTCTGCGCGCGCATTTTTGGCCCGATCAAGGACTATGAATGCCTGTGCGGCAAGTACAAGCGCATGAAATACAAGGGCGTCATCTGCGAGAAGTGCGGCGTCGAAGTCACGCTGTCGCGCGTCCGCCGCGAGCGCATGGGCCATATCGAGCTGGCGGCACCGGTCGCCCACATCTGGTTCCTGAAGTCGCTGCCGTCGCGCATCGGCACGCTGCTCGACATGACGCTGAAGGACATCGAGCGGGTCCTCTACTTCGAGAACTACATCGTTACCGAACCCGGCCTCACCGCGCTGAAGGAGCACCAGCTGCTCAGCGAGGAAGAGTACATGATGGCCGTCGACGAGTATGGCGAGGATTCGTTCACCGCCATGATCGGCGCCGAGGCGATCCACGACCTTCTGGCCGGCATGGACCTCGAGAAGATCGCCGGCGATCTGCGTTCTGAGCTGGCTTCGACCACCTCCGAGCTCAAGCAGAAGAAGTACCTGAAGCGGCTCAAGGTCGTCGAGAACTTCATGGAATCCGGCAACCGTCCGGAATGGATGATCATGAAGGTGGTTCCGGTGATCCCGCCGGATCTGCGCCCGCTTGTCCCGCTGGACGGCGGCCGTTTCGCCACGTCGGATCTGAACGATCTCTATCGCCGCGTCATCAACCGCAACAACCGCCTGAAGCGGCTGATCGAGCTGCGCGCGCCCGGCATCATCGTGCGCAATGAAAAGCGCATGCTGCAGGAAGCCGTCGATGCGCTGTTCGACAACGGCCGCCGCGGCCGCGTCATCACCGGCGCCAACAAGCGTCCGCTGAAGTCGCTGTCCGACATGCTGAAGGGCAAGCAGGGCCGGTTCCGCCAGAACCTGCTCGGCAAGCGCGTCGACTATTCCGGCCGCTCGGTCATTGTCACCGGTCCGGAGCTCAAGCTCCACCAGTGCGGCCTGCCGAAGAAGATGGCGCTCGAGCTGTTCAAGCCCTTCATCTACGCCCGTCTCGACGCCAAGGGTTACTCCTCGACCGTCAAGCAGGCGAAGAAGCTGGTCGAGAAGGAGCGTCCGGAGGTCTGGGATATCCTCGACGAGGTCATCCGCGAGCATCCGGTGCTGCTGAACCGCGCACCGACGCTGCACCGCCTCGGTATCCAGGCGTTCGAGCCGATCCTGATCGAAGGCAAGGCGATCCAGCTTCACCCGCTGGTCTGCACGGCCTTCAACGCCGACTTCGACGGCGATCAGATGGCCGTTCACGTGCCGCTGTCGCTGGAAGCGCAGCTTGAAGCCCGCGTGCTGATGATGTCGACCAACAACATCCTGCACCCGGCTTCCGGCGCGCCGATCATCGTGCCGTCGCAGGACATGGTTCTCGGTCTCTACTATCTCTCGATCGTCAACCAGAACGAGCCGGGAGAGGGCATGGTGTTTGCCGACATGGGCGAACTCCAGCACGCGCTCGAGACCAAGGCGGTGACGCTGCATGCCAAGATCAAGGGGCGTTTCCGCACGGTCGACGCCGACGGCAAGGTCGTGTCGAAGATCTACGATACCACGCCTGGCCGCATGATCATCGGCGAGCTGCTGCCGAAGAACCACAACGTGCCCTACGAGACCGCCAACCAGGAGATGACCAAGAAGAACATCTCCAAGATGATCGACACCGTCTACCGCCATTGCGGTCAGAAGGAGACGGTCATTTTCTGCGATCGCATCATGGCTCTCGGCTTCAGCCACGCCTGCCGTGCCGGCATTTCGTTCGGCAAGGACGACATGCTGATCCCGGACGCCAAGATCAAGCTGGTCTCCGACACCGAGGCTTTGGCCAAGGAGTACGAGCAGCAGTACAATGACGGTCTGATCACCCAGGGCGAGAAGTACAACAAGGTCGTCGACGCCTGGGCCAAGTGCTCGGAAAAGGTCGCCGACGAAATGATGGCCCGCATCAAGGCGGTCGAGTTCGAGGACAACGGCCGTCAGAAGCCGATGAACTCGATCTACATGATGTCGCACTCCGGTGCGCGCGGCTCGCCCACCCAGATGCGCCAGCTCGCCGGCATGCGCGGCCTGATGGCCAAGCCTAGCGGTGAAATCATCGAGACGCCGATCATCTCGAACTTCAAGGAAGGCCTCACCGTGCTCGAGTACTTCAACTCGACCCACGGCGCCCGCAAGGGTCTGGCCGACACCGCCTTGAAGACGGCGAACTCGGGTTACCTGACGCGTCGTCTTGTCGACGTGGCGCAGGACTGCATCGTCAACTCGCTCGACTGCGGCACCGACAAGGGCCTCACCATGCAGCCGATCGTCGATGCCGGTCAGGTCGTCGCCTCGGTTGGCCAGCGCGTTCTCGGCCGCACCTCGCTCGACGACATCACCCACCCGGTCACCGGCGAGGTTCTGGTCAAGGCCGGAACGCTGATGGACGAGCGTGACGTGGAACTGATCGAAAAGGCCGGCGTGCAGTCGGTCCGCATCCGTTCGGCGCTGACCTGCGAGGTCAGGGTCGGCGTCTGCGCGGTCTGCTACGGACGCGATCTGGCCCGCGGCACGCCCGTCAACCAGGGCGAGGCTGTCGGCGTCATCGCGGCGCAGTCGATCGGCGAGCCGGGCACCCAGCTCACCATGCGTACCTTCCACATGGGCGGCACGGCGCAGGTGGTGGATTCCTCGTTCCTTGAAGCCTCCTATGAGGGCAAGGTCGAGATCCGCAACCGCAACGTGGTGCGCAACTCCGACGGCCAGCTGATGGTCATGGGCCGCAACATGGCGGTGCTGATCCTCGACGAAGCTGGCAAGGAACGCGCCACGCACCGCGTCACCTACGGTTCGCGCATCTTCGTCGACGATGGCGACAAGGTGAAACGTGGCCAGCGTATCGCCGAGTGGGATCCTTATACCCGCCCGATCCTCACCGAAATCGAGGGCAGGGTGGCATTCGAGGATCTGGTCGATGGCATTTCCGTTCAGGAAACCGCCGACGAATCGACCGGCATCACCAAGCGCGAGGTCATCGACTGGCGTTCGACGCCACGCGGCAACGATCTCAAGCCGGCGATCGTCGTCCAGGATGCCAAGGGCAAGGTCGGCAAGCTGTCGAAGGGCGGTGACGCCCGCTTCCTGCTCTCGGTCGAGGCCATTCTTTCGGTCGAGCCGGGTGCACAGGTTCGCCCCGGCGACGTGCTGGCGCGTATCCCGATGGAAAGCGCCAAGACCAAGGACATCACCGGCGGTCTGCCGCGTGTTGCCGAACTGTTTGAGGCACGCCGTCCGAAGGATCACGCCATCATCGCCGAGATCGATGGCACGATCCGCTTCGGCCGCGACTACAAGAACAAGCGCCGTATCATCATCGAGCCGCATGACTCGATGCTTGAGCCGGTCGAATATCTGATCCCGAAGGGCAAGCCGTTCCATCTCCAGGACGGCGACGTCATCGAGAAGGGCGACTACATCCTCGACGGTAATCCGGCGCCGCACGACATCCTGGCGATCAAGGGCGTGGAGGCGCTTGCCTCCTACCTCGTCAACGAAATCCAGGAGGTCTACCGACTGCAGGGCGTGTCGATCAACGACAAGCACATCGAGGTGATCGTTCGCCAGATGCTGCAGAAGGTCGAGATCACCACGCAGGGCGATTCGACCTACATTCCGGGCGACCACGTCGACGTGATCGAGCTGGAAGAGGTCAATGAGCGCCTGGTCGAGGAAGGCAAGAAGCCGGCCGAAGGCCAGCCGGTGCTGCTCGGCATCACCAAGGCCTCGCTGCAGACGCCGTCCTTCATCTCCGCCGCCTCCTTCCAGGAGACGACGAGGGTGCTGACCGAAGCTGCGGTTGCCGGCAAGACCGACATGCTGCAGGGCCTGAAGGAAAACGTCATCGTCGGGCGGCTGATCCCGGCCGGTACCGGCGGTACGATGAGCCAGATCCGGCGCATCGCCACCTCGCGCGACGAGTTGATCATCGACGAGCGCCGCAAGGCGTCCGGCGTCGAGGTCGCCGAGCCGATGCTGACCGACATGGTTAACGCGGCGCAGTAAGCGCGCAAGAAAGAGAAGATAGAAAAGGGGCCTAAGTGGCCCCTTTTCGCATTTTGGTTCCTCAATCGGATCGGAGAAGAAACGATGAGCAGGAAGATTTGGGCTGCTGTCGACGACTACATTGTCGAAGCTCTTTTCGAGGCGGATCCCGCTCTTGATGCCGTTCTGGCGGCCAACCATGATCAGGGCCTGCCGCCTATCGACGTTTCCCCGGCACAAGGCAAGCTGCTCTCACTTCTTGCGCGAATGCAGGGAGCGAGGAAGGTACTCGAAATCGGCACATTGGGCGGTTATTCGACAATCTGGATGGCGCGAGCATTGCCGATGGACGGCAAGGTCGTGACGCTCGAGCTTGATCCGCACCACGCCAGTGTCGCGCGGTCGAACTTTGAACGGGCAGGGGTGTCTGACCGTGTGGAACTGCGGGTCGGACCGGCGCTTCAATCGCTTGCGGCCTTAGGCGCCGAGAATGCCGGGCCGTTCGACTTCATCTTCATCGACGCCGACAAGCCGAACAACCCGCACTATCTGTCCTGGGCCATGCATCTTTCGAGGCCGGGGACCGTCATTGTCTGCGACAATGTCATCCGTGACGGCGCGGTGGTGAATGAAGATGGTCGCGATGCCAATGTCGAAGGGGCACGCGCGGCGTTCTCGTTCATCGGCAGCGACAAACGTCTGGAAGGCACCGCGATCCAGACTGTTGGCGCCAAGGGCTATGACGGCTTTGCAATAGCGATCGTTAATTGAATTTGTGCGGTGCGCCGGCCGGACCTGCGATCCGGCGGCGCCCACTGATCAATCGAAAAAAGCTTCCACCACATTGCGCTTGCCGAGCATGAAGGCGTCGGCGACGTGCTGCAGGGGCGCGAGATCGACGTCGGAGGTGCCGGCGCGCACGATCTCGGCGAAGCGCTTGTAGAGCATCGGGTATTCGGCTTCCAGCTCCTCGTGAACGACGCGGCCATCGATGGCAAGCTTTGAGCCGCCGCCAGAAAGCACCATCGATCCGGCCTCGGTATCGGCCAGGATGTCCCAGCTTTGCGGGCCGGTCTGACGCCAGTCGAGTTCCATCGTCACTGGCAGACCGTTCGAAGTGCGGAAAGCGATTTGGGCGGCGATCGGGGCCGCGCGGTTCTCGGGGAAATCGAGTTCTGCCGAGCTGATGAACATCGGCGGCAGGATGTGGGTAGCGATCGACAGGGCGTTGATGCCGGGATCGAACACGCCAAAGCCGCCGGGAGCCCAGATCCATTCCTGATTCGGATGCCAGCGGCGCACGTCTTCTTTCCAATTGATGGCGGCCGACCTGATCGTTGTCGATCCAAGGAATGCGCGCGCAGCTTCGACAGCCGGCGCATAGCGTGAATGCCAGCTGGCGAACAGGCAGACGCCGTTCGCTGTCGCCAGCGCCTTCAGGTCTTCGACCTCGCTGACCGTGGCGCCGGGCGGCTTTTCCAGGAAAACATGCTTTTTCGCCGCCAGCGCCAAGCGCGCGGCGTCGTAACGAAACTGCGGCGGCATGCACAGCGACACCGCCTCGAGCTCCGGCGTTGCGTCGAGCATCGCCTCGATCGTCGGGAAGTTCGGGATGTCCTCGACTTTGCCATGGCGGCTCGCTGCGGCAACCAGGCGATAATCCTGGTCCTTCGCCAGCGCCGGCAGATGCTGGTCACGGACGATCTTCCCCACGCCGACGATGCCGAGCTTGATGGGATTAGAGGACATGGGAGCTCCGCAGGTTGAGTGTGCTTGGTTTTGCCAGAGGTCGCTTCTTAGCAGAGAACTTGTGCCGGGCAAGTCGCCGGGCTTTGTCGCCGGCCCGTGAGATCGACCGCGATTCAGATCTCTTTAGATCGGCACATCGAACGTCACGATCGACACTTCGCCTTCGAGCGCGCCCTGATAGGCGGACAGATGCGGCTCCTCGTCCGGCACGCCGTCCAGGTCGCCGATCTGATCGAGCTCTGCCTCGGCATAACCTTCGGCGGCAAGCGATTCGAGAGCGCGGCGCACCGCCGAATCGTCGTCCGGTGCGACCAGCATCACATGCACGCCTTCCGGCTTGCCACCTTTGCGCTTCCACACCCGGCCGGTAATAATGGTGACCGGGCGCTCCTCATTGTCATTCACGGGTTCGTACCTCCGGGCGAGGGGGTTTGGGCTGCTCATGCCGCCTTTTCGCACGAAGCACGGCCTGGAAACAGCCGCAAGCCGGTCACTTTCTGGCTTCCTCTTGAAAAACGGCGCAAGAAAATTACATGCGCTTTTCGCATGGCTGCCACGCCTCGGGTTCAGCGCAATATTTGCCGCTCCGGGGTTGACGGACAGTGGCCATACGAGTAGAAGCCGCCCAGTCAGAACCGATGTGAGGCTCTTGCTTCCGAAGCGACACGCTTTGGAGTTTGCCTCAAACAGGGTTCGTTTTACGAGCGAAAAGACATTTCCGGCGTGCACGAAGCGGCTTCCGCTTCCTCTGCCATTTGTTCGGGCAAGACCGCGAGGCGCGGTTTGTGGCCCGAATTTGCGTATGGAAGTGACGCTTTGAGCGGCCCTGACCGGGCGAGATATGGAATTGAGAGACAAGAGGGTTTAATGCCTACCGTCAACCAGCTGATCCGCAAGCCGCGCATTGCGCCGGTGAAGCGCAACAAGGTCCCGGCCATGCAGCAGAACCCGCAGAAGCGGGGCGTCTGCACGCGCGTCTACACCACGACGCCGAAGAAGCCGAACTCGGCGCTGCGCAAGGTGGCCAAGATCCGCCTGACCAATGGTTTTGAAGTGATCGGTTACATCCCCGGCGAAGGCCACAACCTTCAGGAGCACTCGGTGGTGATGATCCGCGGCGGTCGCGTCAAGGATCTTCCGGGCGTCCGTTACCACATCATCCGCGGCGTGCTCGACACGCAAGGCGTGAAGAACCGCAAGCAGCGCCGTTCGAAATACGGCGCCAAGCGTCCGAAGTGACCGAAGCGTAGCCAAGGTCGTTCCGGGCGGCGTCAAGCGACGATCCGGGATCCAGGCCACCGCGTAGAATTGAGGCAGAGAAAAAATGTCCCGTCGTCACAGTGCAGAAAAGCGTGAGATCAATCCGGACCCCAAGTTCGGCGATCTGATCGTCACCAAGTTCATGAACGCCGTCATGTATGACGGCAAGAAGTCGGTTGCCGAGACCATCGTCTACGGCGCGCTCGACCAGGTTCAGTCCAAGACCAAGCAGGAGCCGGTCACCGTCTTCCATCAGGCGCTCGACAATGTCGCGCCGCATGTGGAAGTGCGTTCGCGCCGCGTCGGCGGCGCCACCTACCAGGTTCCAGTCGATGTGCGCCCCGAGCGCCGTCAGGCATTGGCCATCCGCTGGTTGATCGCCGCCGCCCGCAACCGCAACGAGACCACTATGGTCGACCGCCTCTCCGGCGAGCTGATGGACGCGGCCAACAACCGCGGCACCGCCGTCAAGAAGCGTGAAGACACCCACAAGATGGCAGAAGCCAACCGCGCTTTCGCGCACTACCGCTGGTAAAGCGCGAACGAGACTGAAGAGGCACCTCCCATGGCCCGCGAATATAAAATCGAAGACTACCGCAATTTCGGTATCATGGCGCACATCGACGCCGGCAAGACGACGACCACCGAGCGCGTCCTCTATTACACGGGCAAGTCGCACAAGATCGGCGAAGTCCACGACGGCGCTGCCACCATGGATTGGATGGAGCAGGAGCAGGAGCGCGGCATCACCATCACGTCGGCCGCGACCACGACCTTCTGGAAGGGTCGCGACGGCAAGATGCACCGCTTCAACATCATCGACACCCCCGGCCACGTCGACTTCACCATTGAAGTCGAGCGTTCGCTGCGCGTGCTCGACGGCGCCATTGCGCTGCTCGATGCCAATGCCGGTGTCGAGCCGCAGACGGAGACCGTCTGGCGCCAGGCCGACAAGTATCGCGTGCCGCGCATGATCTTCTGCAACAAGATGGACAAGATCGGCGCCGACTTCTACCGCTCGGTCGAGATGATCGGATCGCGCCTCGGTGCGCATGCCGTCGTCATGCAGCTGCCGATCGGCGCCGAGACCGAGTTCAAGGGTGTCGTCGACCTCGTCGAGATGAACGCGCTGGTCTGGCGCGACGAGACGCTGGGCGCTGCCTGGGACATCGTCGAGATCCCTGCCGACCTCAAGGCTCGTGCCGAAGAATACCGCGAGAAGATGATCGAGGCCGCCGTCGAAATGGACGAGACGGCGCTCGAGAATTACCTCGAAGGCAAGATGCCGAGCAACGACGAGATCCGTGCGCTCATCCGCAAGGGCACGATCGCGGTGAAGTTCTATCCGATGTTCTGCGGCTCGGCCTTCAAGAACAAGGGCGTGCAGCCGCTGCTCGACGCCGTCGTCGAATATCTGCCGTCGCCGGCCGATGTCCCGGCCATCAAGGGCGTCGACGCCAAGACCGACGCCGAGATCGAGCGTCATGCCGACGACAACGAGCCGCTGTCGATGCTTGCCTTCAAGATCATGAACGACCCGTTCGTCGGTTCGCTCACCTTTGCCCGCATCTATTCGGGCAAGCTCACCAAGGGCATCTCGGTCGACAACACCGTGAAGGGCAAGAAAGAGCGCATCGGCCGCATGCTGCAGATGCATGCGAATTCGCGCGCCGACGTCGAAGAGGCGTTTGCCGGCGACATCGTCGCCCTCGCTGGCCTCAAGGACACCACCACCGGCGACACGCTCAGTGATCCGCTGCATCCGGTCATCCTCGAGCGCATGGAATTCCCCGATCCGGTCATCCAGATCGCCATCGAGCCGAAGACCAAGAACGACCAGGAAAAGATGGGTCTCGCCCTTCACCGCCTGGCCGCCGAGGATCCGTCCTTCCGCGTCAAGACTGACGAGGAATCGGGCCAGACGATCATTTCCGGCATGGGCGAGCTTCACCTCGACATCATCGTCGACCGCATGCGCCGCGAGTTCAAGGTCGAGGCCAATGTCGGCGCGCCGCAGGTGGCCTACCGCGAGACGATCACCCGCAAGCACGAGCAGGACTACACGCACAAGAAGCAGACCGGCGGTACCGGCCAGTTCGCCCGCGTCAAGATCCTGTTCGAGCCGAATCCGGAAAGCAGCGAATTCGAGTTCGAAACCAAGATCGTCGGCGGCGCTGTGCCGAAGGAATACATCCCCGGTGTCGAAAAGGGCATCAACAGCGTCATGACCTCGGGCCCGTTCGCCGGCTTCCCGATGATCGGCGTCAAGGCGACGCTGATCGATGGCGCCTACCACGACGTGGACTCGTCGGTTCTGGCCTTCGAAATCGCCGGCCGCGCCTGCTTCCGTGAAGCAGCCCCCAAGCTTGGCGTGCAGTTGCTCGAGCCAATCATGAAGGTCGAAGTGGTGACGCCGGAAGATTACGTCGGCAGCGTTATCGGCGACCTGAACGGCCGTCGCGGCCAGATCCAGGGCCAGGAAGCCCGTGGCGTGGCTGTGGTCATCAACGCGATGGTGCCGCTCGCCAACATGTTCAAATACGTGGACAACCTTCGCTCGATGAGCCAGGGCCGCGCGGCCTACACGATGCAGTTCGACCACTACGAGCCGGTCCCGACCGCGGTCGCCCAGGAAGTCCAGAAGAAATACGCGTAACTCGAAACGAGTTGCATCAGTAACTTAATTCAAGGCCCGCACGGGCTGGCAGGAATGGAGAGATCACATGGCAAAAGGTAAATTCGAGCGCACTAAGCCTCATGTGAACATCGGCACGATTGGTCACGTCGATCATGGCAAGACGTCGCTGACGGCGGCGATCACCAAGTATTTTGGCGAATACAAGCGCTACGACCAGATCGATGCGGCACCCGAAGAGAAGGCGCGCGGCATCACCATTTCGACGGCGCACGTCGAATACGAGACCGCCAACCGCCACTATGCCCATGTCGACTGCCCCGGCCACGCCGACTATGTGAAGAACATGATCACCGGTGCCGCGCAGATGGACGGCGCGATCCTGGTGGTGTCGGCCGCCGACGGCCCGATGCCGCAGACCCGCGAGCACATCCTTTTGGCCCGCCAGGTCGGCGTGCCCTCGATCGTGGTGTTCTTGAACAAGGTCGACCAGGTCGACGACGCCGAGCTGCTCGAGCTGGTCGAGCTCGAGGTGCGTGAGCTTTTGACCAAGAACGAGTTCCCCGGCGACGACATTCCGATCGTCAAGGGTTCGGCGCTTGCCGCCCTTGAAGATTCCGACAAGAAGATCGGCGAGGACGCCATCCGCGAACTGATGGCTGCGGTCGATGCCTACATTCCGACGCCGGTTCGTCCGCTCGACAAGCCGTTCCTGATGCCGATCGAGGACGTGTTCTCGATCTCGGGCCGTGGCACGGTTGTGACCGGCCGCGTCGAGCGCGGCGTCGTCAAGGTCGGCGAGGAGCTGGAGATCGTCGGCATCCGTCCGACCACCAAGACGACCTGCACGGGCGTCGAGATGTTCCGCAAGCTGCTCGACCAGGGCCAGGCCGGCGACAACATCGGCGCGCTGCTGCGCGGTGTCGACCGTGAAGGCGTCGAGCGCGGCCAGGTCCTGGCCAAGCCCGGCACCGTCAAGCCGCACAAGAAGTTCGTTGCCGAAGCCTACATCCTGACCAAGGACGAGGGCGGCCGCCACACGCCGTTCTTCACCAACTACCGTCCGCAGTTCTATTTCCGCACGACGGACGTGACCGGCATCGTGTCGCTGCCGGAAGGCACCGAGATGGTGATGCCGGGCGACAACATCACCGTCGATGTCGAGCTGATCGTGCCGATCGCCATGGAAGAGAAGCTGCGCTTCGCCATCCGTGAAGGCGGCCGCACCGTCGGTGCCGGCATCGTCGTCACCATCACAGAGTAATTTGGACTTAAACCGATCTGTCGCGGGCGCTGCCCGCGCCGCGCCAGAACAAGGAAGTGACGCATGAACGGACAGAATATCCGCATCCGCCTGAAGGCGTTTGATCACCGGGTGCTCGACGCCTCGACACGGGAAATCGTGTCGACCGCCAAGCGCACCGGCGCCAACGTCCGCGGCCCCATTCCGCTGCCGACGCGGATCGAAAAGTTCACGGTCAACCGGTCGCCTCACGTCGACAAGAAGAGCCGCGAGCAGTTCGAGATGCGCACGCACAAGCGTCTGCTCGACATTGTCGACCCGACCCCGCAGACGGTCGATGCTTTGATGAAGCTCGACCTGGCCGCCGGTGTCGACGTCGAGATCAAGCTCTAAGGAACCAGAGGTCAGCGGGGCGACCCGGAACTCTGAAGGAACAAGAGGCGTGGAGGGGCGACAGCCCCGACAGGGAACTCTAAAGGAATTGAACCGATGCGTTCAGGTGTGATTGCAAAGAAGGTGGGAATGACCCGCATCTACAACGATGCCGGGGAACATGTTCCCGTCACTGTTCTCCAGATGGAGAACTGCCAGGTCGTGGCGCAGCGCACGCAGGAGAAGAACGGCTATACCGCCGTCCAGCTCGGCGTTGGCCTTGCCAAGGTGAAGAACACGTCGAAGGCGATGCGCGGCCATTTCGCGACCGCTTCCGTCGAGCCCAAGGCCAAGGTTGCCGAGTTTCGCGTCTCTGCCGACAACATGATCGATGTTGGCGCCGAGATCACCGTCGAGCACTTCGTCGTCGGCCAGAAGGTCGATGTGACGGGCACCACGATCGGCAAGGGCTTCCAGGGCGTCATCAAGCGGCACCACATGGGTGGCGGCCGCGCAACGCACGGCAACTCGGTGTCGCACCGTACACACGGCTCGACCGGCCAGCGCCAGGATCCGGGCAAGGTGTTCAAGGGCAAGCATATGGCCGGCCACATGGGCGACACCCGCGTCACCACGCAGAATGTCGAGGTCGTCTCGACCGACGCCGATCGCGGCCTGATCCTGATCCGCGGTGCGGTCCCGGGTTCGAAGGGTGCATGGATCCTGGTCCGCGACGCGGCCAAGGTGGCGCTTCCGGCCAATGCGCCGAAGCCCGCCGCGATCCGCGCCCTTGCGACTGACGGTGCCGCCACGAACGAGGCCCCGGCCACAGAGGGAGCGGAATAATGGACCTCAAGATTACAACGCTTGGCGGCAAGGACGCCGGCAAGCTGAAGCTCTCCGAAGAGATTTTCGGCCTCGATCCGCGCGAGGACATCCTGCAGCGCGTCGTGCGCTGGCAGCTTGCCAAGAAGCAGCAGGGCACGCACAAGGCCAAGGGTCGCGCGGAAATCGCCCGCACCGGCGCCAAGATGTACAAGCAGAAGGGTACGGGCCGCGCCCGTCACCATTCGGCTCGCGCTCCGCAGTTCCGCGGCGGCGGCAAGGCCCACGGCCCGGTCGTGCGCAGCCACGAGCACGATCTGCCTAAGAAGGTGCGTGCGCTCGGCCTGAAGCATGCGCTTTCGGCCAAGGCCAAGAGCGCGTCGATCATCATCATCGACGAGCTGAAGCTGACCGAGGCCAAGACCAAGGCGCTGATCGCGAATTTCGCGACGCTGGGCCTGAGCAACGCCCTGGTGATTGGCGGCGCCGAGCTTGACAAGAACTTCAAGCTGGCAGCGACCAACATCCCGAACATCGACGTGCTGCCCATCCAGGGCATCAACGTCTACGACATTCTGCGCCGCGGCACGCTGGTCCTTTCCAAGGCCGCCGTCGAGGCTCTCGAGGAGCGCTTCAAATGACCGACCTTCGTCATTACGACGTGATCGTCTCGCCGGCGATCACCGAAAAGTCGACCATGGCTTCCGAGCAGAACCAGGTCGTCTTCAACGTCGCCAAGAAGGCGTCGAAGCCGGAAATCAAGGCCGCCGTCGAAGCGCTGTTTGGCGTCAAGGTGATGGCCGTGAACACGCTTGTCCGCAAGGGCAAGATCAAGCGCTTCCGCGGCACGATCGGCCGCCAGAGCGACGTCAAGAAGGCGGTTGTGACGCTGGCCGAAGGCCAGTCGATCGACGTCGCGACGGGTCTCTGAGCAAGGTCGCGAGGACAGAACAATGGCACTGAAAAAATTCAACCCGGTAACGCCGAGCACCCGTCAGCTGGTCATCGTCGACCGCTCGGGCCTCTACAAGGGCAAGCCCGTCAAGGGCCTGACCGAAGGCCTGACCAAGTCGGGCGGCCGCAACAATTACGGCCGCATCACGGCCCGCTTCATCGGCGGCGGTCACAAGCGCACCTACCGTATCATCGACTTCAAGCGCCGCAAGTTCGACGTCGTCGGCACGGTCGAGCGTATGGAGTACGATCCGAACCGCACCGCCTTCATCGCGCTGATCAAGTATGACGATGGCGAGCTGTCCTACATCATCGCCCCGCAGCGTCTGGCTCCCGGCGACAAGATCGTGGCCGGTGAATCGGTCGACGTGAAGCCGGGCAACGCGATGCCGCTGGCTTCGATGCCGGTCGGCACGATCGTCCACAATATCGAGCTGAAGCCCGGCAAGGGCGCTCAGGTCGCCCGTTCGGCCGGCGGTTATGGCCAGCTCGTCGGCCGCGACCAGGGCATGGCGATCCTGCGCCTCAATTCGGGCGAGCAGCGTGTCGTCCACGGCTCCTGCATGGCCACTGTCGGTGCCGTGTCAAACCCGGACCACGGCAACATCAATGACGGCAAGGCAGGCCGCACGGTGTGGCGCGGCAAGCGTCCGCACAATCGCGGCGTGACCATGAACCCGGTCGATCATCCACATGGCGGCGGCGAAGGCCGCACCTCGGGTGGCCGCCATCCGGTTTCGCCCTGGGGCAAGCCGACCAAGGGCAAGAAGACGCGGTCCAACAAGGCGACCGACAAGTTCATCCTGCGCTCGCGCCATCAGCGCAAGAGCTAAGAAGAGGTAACGCCAAGTGACTCGTTCGATTTGGAAAGGCCCCTTCATCGACGGCTACCTTCTGAAGAAGGTGGACAAGGTTCGTGAAGGTGGTCGCAATGAGGTGATCAAGATGTGGAGCCGTCGCTCCACCATCCTGCCGCAGTTCGTCGGCTTCACCTTCGGTGTCTACAACGGCCAGAAGCACGTTCCCGTCTCGGTGAACGAGGACATGGTCGGTCACAAGTTCGGTGAATTCGCTCCGACCCGGACCTATTACGGTCACGGCGCGGATAAGAAGGCGAAGAGGAAATAATCATGGGCAAGGCCAAAGCTCCGCGCAGGCTTGCTGACAACGAAGCGCGCGCCGTGTTGCGCACGATCCGTATCAGCCCGCAGAAGCTGAACCTGGTTGCCGCGCTGATCCGCGGCAAGAAGGTCGCGACAGCGCTTTCCGACCTCGAATTCTCGGCCAAGCGGATTTCCGGCACGGTCAAGAAGACGCTGGAATCGGCGATCGCCAACGCCGAAAACAACCACGACCTCGACGTCGATGCGCTGATCGTGGCGGAAGCCTATGTCGGCAAGTCGATCGTCATGAAGCGGTTCCATGCCCGTGGCCGTGGTCGCGCCAGCCGTATCGAGAAGCCGTTCTCGCACCTCACGATCGTCGTTCGTGAAGTCGAAGAAAAAGGGGAGGCCGCATAATGGGCCAGAAAGTCAATCCGATCGGTCTGCGTCTCGGCATCAACCGCACCTGGGATTCGCGCTGGTTCGCGAACACCGGCGAGTACGGCAAGCTGCTGCACGAGGACATCAAGATCCGCAAATATCTTGAGAAGGAACTCAAGCAGGCTGCGATCTCGAAGGTCGTGATCGAGCGTCCGCACAAGAAGTGCCGCGTCACCATCCATGCGGCGCGTCCGGGCCTGATCATCGGCAAGAAGGGCGCCGACATCGAGAAGCTTCGCAAGAAGCTGATGGAGATGACCAAGTCCGAGACGCATCTGAACATCGTCGAAGTGCGCAAGCCGGAGATCGACGCGACCTTGGTCGCCCAGTCGATCGCCCAGCAGCTCGAGCGCCGCATCGCGTTCCGCCGCGCCATGAAGCGTGCCGTGCAGTCGGCGATGCGCCTCGGTGCCGAAGGCATCCGCATCAACTGCGCCGGCCGTCTCGGCGGCGCCGAGATCGCGCGCATGGAATGGTATCGTGAAGGCCGCGTGCCGCTGCATACGCTGCGTGCCGACGTCGACTACGGCACGGCCGAGGCGAATACGGCCTACGGCATCTGCGGCGTCAAGGTCTGGGTGTTCAAGGGCGAAATCCTCGAGCACGACCCGATGGCTTCGGAGCGCCGCGCCACCGAGGGCGATCATGCGCATGGCGGTGGTGGTGAGCGCGAACGCGGTCGCCGTCGCGAAAACGCGTAAGACATTTAGGAATTTGGAGTTAGAACGATGCTGCAGCCAAAGCGCACAAAGTTCCGCAAGCAGTTCAAGGGCCGTATCCACGGTACCGCCAAGGGCGGCACCAACCTGGATTTCGGTGGTTTCGGGCTGAAGGCGCTTGAGCCGAACCGCGTCACCGCGCGTGAGATCGAGGCGGCCCGCCGCGCGATCACCCGCGAGATGAAGCGTGCCGGCCGCGTGTGGATCCGTATCTTCCCGGACGTGCCGGTGACGTCGAAGCCGACCGAAGTCCGTATGGGTAAGGGCAAGGGCGCGGTCGACTACTGGGCGGCACGCGTCAAGCCGGGCCGCATCATGTTCGAGATCGACGGCGTCAACGAGGAAACCGCCCGTGAGGCGCTGCGTCTCGGCGCGGCCAAGCTCTCGGTCAGGACGCGCTTCGTACAGCGCATCGCAGAATAAGGACGGGCTGATCATGAAAGCCGAAGACATCCGGACCAAGACCCAGGACCAGCTGACCGACGACCTGGCCAGCCTGAAGAAGGAGCAGTTCAACCTGCGCTTCCAGAAGGCCACCGGCCAGCTTGAGAAGACCGCGCGCGTGAGGCAGGTCCGCAAGGACATTGCGCGTATCAAGACCATCGCTGCGGAAAAGTCCGCGGCCAAGAAGGCTTAAGGACGAAAACCATGCCAAAGCGCATTCTGCAGGGCACCGTCGTCAGCGACAAGAACGAGAAGACGGTTGTCGTCAAGGTCGAACGGCGCTTCACGCATCCCGTGATGAAGAAGACCGTGCGCATGACCAAGAAGTACAAGGCGCACGACGAGAACAACGCCCACAAGGTCGGCGATCAGGTGTTCATCCAGGAATCGAAGCCGATTTCCAAGGACAAGCGCTGGGTCGTGGTGTCTTCGGACCAGGCCTGATCAGGGCCAACGAAACGAATTTTGGACAGACCGGGGAGGGGTGAGAAACCCGTCCCGTTAGAAAAGAAGAAGGCGGCCAGTCATGATTCAGATGCAAACAAACCTCGACGTCGCGGATAATTCCGGCGCCCGTCGTGTCATGTGCATCAAGGTGCTGGGCGGCTCGAAGCGGAAATACGCTTCCGTGGGCGACATCATCGTGGTGTCGATCAAGGAAGCCATCCCGCGCGGCCGCGTCAAGAAGGGCGATGTGATGAAGGCGGTCGTGGTTCGCACGGCCAAGGACATCCGCCGCCCGGACGGCAGCGTGATCCGTTTCGACAAGAACGCAGCCGTTCTCGTCGACAACAAGAAAGAGCCGATCGGCACGCGTATCTTCGGACCGGTTCCGCGCGAACTCCGCGCCAAGAACCACATGAAGATCATCTCGCTCGCGCCTGAAGTGCTGTAAGGAGCCGGACCAATGCAGAAGATTAGAAAAGGCGACAAGGTCGTCGTGCTGGCCGGCAAGGACAAGGGCCGTTCGGGCGAAGTCCTCTCGGTACAGCCGAAGGACGACACCGCGCTGGTGCGCGGCGTCAACCTGATCCGTCGTCACCAGAAGCAGTCCCAGTCCCAAGAGGGCGGGATCATCACCAAGGAAGCGCCGATCCAGCTGTCGAACATCGCGCTGGCCGACCCCAAGGATGGCAAGCCGACCCGGGTCGGCTTCATCTTCCAGAAGGACGGCAAGAAGGTGCGCGTCGCCAAGCGCTCGGGAGAAGTCATCAATGGCTAAGGCTCAAACCAAGCAGGCAACTGCCCAGAACACGCCGCGCCTCAAGCAGGTCTACAACGAGACCATCCGCAAGGCGCTGCAGGAGCAGTTCGGCTACGAGAACGAGATGCAGGTTCCGCGCATCGACAAGATCGTGCTGAACATGGGCGTCGGCGAGGCGACCGGCGATTCGAAGAAGCCTTCGATCGCGGCGGAAGACCTTGCGATGATCGCCGGCCAGAAGGCCGTCGTCACCCGCGCCCGCAACTCGATCGCCGGCTTCAAGGTCCGCGAGAAGATGCCGATCGGCGCCAAGGTCACGCTGCGCAAGGAACGCATGTACGAGTTCCTCGACCGCCTCGTGAACATCGCACTGCCGCGCGTCCGCGACTTCCGCGGACTTAATCCGAAGAGCTTCGATGGCCGTGGCAACTATGCCATGGGCATCAAGGAACACATCGTGTTTCCGGAGATCAACTACGACAAGGTTGATCAGATCTGGGGCATGGACGTCATCGTTTGTACGACTGCGAAGACGGACGACGAAGCCAGGGCATTGCTCAAGGCCTTCAACTTCCCCTTCCGCCAGTAACGGCAGCGAGAAAAGGAAAAATCTGAAATGGCAAAGACCAGCTCAGTCGAGAAGAACAACAGGCGCCGCAAGCTTGCGGACCAGTTCGCTGCCAAGCGCGAGGTGCTCAAGGCGATCATCATGGATCAGTCCAAGCCGATGGAAGAGCGCTTCCGCGCCCAGCTGAAGCTTTCGGCGCTGCCGCGCAACTCGGCCAAGACCCGCATCCGCAACCGCTGCGAAGTCACCGGACGTCCGCGTGCCTATTATCGCAAGCTCAAAGTATCGCGTATCGCGCTTCGTGATCTCGGCAATAACGGCCAGATCCCGGGCCTGGTCAAGTCGAGCTGGTAAGGAGGACATAACATGTCATTGAGCGATCCTCTCGGCGATATGCTGACCCGCATCCGCAACGCGTATGGCCGCAAGAAGTCGAGCGTTTCGACGCCGGCCTCGCGCCTGCGTACCCGCGTCCTCGACGTGCTGAAGGCGGAAGGCTATATCCGCGACTACAGCCAGACCGACTTCGACAACGGCAAGTCCGAAATCGAGATCGAGCTGAAGTATTTCGATGGTGCGCCGGTGGTGCGCGAAATCGCTCGGGTCTCGAAGCCCGGCCGCCGCGTCTACGTTTCGGCCAAGTCGATACCGCACGTCGCCAACGGCCTCGGCATCGCCATCCTTTCGACGCCGAAGGGCGTGATGGCCGACCACGAAGCGCGTGAACAGAATGTCGGCGGGGAAATCCTCTGCCAGATCTTCTGATCTGGTATGTGACCCGGTTGGAAACAGGTTTTCGGGATCTAGTCCCGAAAGCCGAGACCTGAAACAAGAGAAGTGACGAGGACAACAAAATGTCTCGTATTGGAAAGAAACCCGTTTCGCTGCCGCAGGGCGTGACCGCGACCGTCAACGGCCAGACCGTGACGGCGAAGGGTCCGAAGGGCGAGCTGAAGTTCGTGGTGAACGACGAAGTGCTGGTCAAGATGGAAGGCAGCGAGATCGCTGTCCAGCCGCGCGACCAGACCAAGACTGCCCGTTCCAAGTGGGGCATGTCGCGCACGCAGATCGTCAACATCCTGCAGGGCGTCAAGGACGGCTTCGAAAAGAAGCTCGAGATCACCGGCGTCGGCTATCGTGCCGCCATGCAGGGCAAGAACCTGCAGCTGGCGCTCGGCTTCAGCCATGACGTCGTCTACGAGACGCCGCAGGGCGTGACGATTTCGGTGCCGAAGCCGACGGAAATCACGGTGACCGGCATCGACAAGCAGCAGGTCGGCCAGGTTGCCGCCGAGATCCGCGAGTATCGCAGCCCCGAGCCCTACAAGGGCAAGGGTGTCCGCTATGCCGGCGAGAAGATCGTCCGCAAGGAAGGCAAGAAGAAGTAATTTTAACGCCGCGGGGAGCGGTCGCGGGAGGCTCGTCCTACCGCATATGGTTGCCCCCGTTTTTTGAAGGCAAGGAACTGATATCATGGGCTCGAAAGAATCCACCCAACGCCGCGCCCAGCGCGTCCGCCGCCAGATCAAGAAGGTTGCCGGCGATCGTCCGCGCTTGTCGGTCCATCGCACGTCGAAGAACATCTATGTCCAGGTGATCGACGACGCCAAGGGCCACACCATCGCGGCTGCTTCGACGCTCGAGAAGGAGCTCAAGGGCTCGCTCAAGACCGGCGCCGACACCGCGGCTGCAGCTGCCATCGGAAAGCTGATCGCCGAACGCGCCTCGAAGGCCGGCGTCAAGGAAGTCGTCTTCGACCGCGGCGCCTATATCTACCACGGCCGCGTCAAGGCGCTGGCCGAGGCTGCCCGTGAAGGTGGTCTGAGCTTCTAGAAGCATGATCCCGAACCGAAGGTCAGCGCAGCAAAAAGTTGCAGACTTTTCGGATAAGATCATGCGAAGGAAAAAAGAGTTTTCGCCCCCGGCGACCCGCAGAGGTGCCGGATATCATCATCAACCGTGCTTCCGGAAAAAAACAAGGAACAGGATATGGCACAGGAACGTAGGGATGGCGGCCGCGGCCGTGATCGCGAAGAGCGCGACGACGGCATGGTCGACAAGCTCGTCCACATCAACCGTGTCGCCAAAGTCGTCAAGGGCGGCCGGCGCTTCGGCTTTGCGGCACTTGTCGTCGTCGGCGACCAGAAGGGCCGCGTCGGCTTCGGCCACGGCAAGGCGCGCGAAGTGCCGGAGGCGATCCGCAAGGCGACCGAATCGGCCAAGCGCGACATGATCTTCGTGCCGCTACGCTCGGGCCGTACGCTGCACCACGACGTCGAGGGACGCTGGGGCGCGGGACGCGTTCTGCTGCGCGCCGCCAAGCAAGGTACCGGCATCATCGCCGGCGGCCCGATGCGCGCCGTTTTCGAGACGCTCGGCATGCATGACGTGGTCGCCAAGTCGATGGGTTCTTCGAACCCCTACAACATGGTTCGTGCCACTTTCGACGCGCTGAAGAGCCAGATGCATCCGAAGGATGTGGCTGCCGCGCGCGGCATCAAGTATTCGACCCTTCAGGCCCGCCGCGGCACCGCCGTTGCGGCTGAAGAATAGTCGACGCTGACCAGGGATTTGACCATGGCCAAGAAAGCAACCAAGACCATCACCGTCGAGCAGATCGGTTCGCCGATCCGCCGGCCGAAGGAGCAGCGGGCAACGCTGGTCGGCCTCGGCCTCAACAAGATGCACAAGCAGCGCACGCTGGAGGATACGCCCTCGGTGCGCGGCATGATCGCTGCCGTCCAGCATCTCGTCCGCGTCGTGGACGAGGGCTGAGCCAGAGCGCAGGAGAACCCAGATGAAACTCAATGATCTGCGTGACAAGGACGGCGCGACGCACTCCAAGAAGCGTCTCGGCCGTGGCATCGGTTCCGGTTCGGGCAAGACCGCCGGTCGCGGCGTCAAGGGCCAGAAGGCGCGCTCCGGCGTCGCCGTCAACGGCTTCGAGGGTGGCCAGATGCCGCTCTACCGCCGCCTGCCGAAGCGCGGCTTCAACAATATCTTCGCCAAGAGCTTCACCGTCGTGTCGCTGGCCCGCATCCAGGCGGCGCTCGATGCCAAGAAGCTCGACGCCAAGACAGTTGTAACGGCCGAGGCGCTGGTTGCGGCTGGCGTCATCCGTCGCGTCAAGGACGGCGTGCGCATCCTTTCGGACGGCGACATCAAGGCCAAGCTTGCCTTCGACGTTGCCGGTGCTTCCAAGGCCGCGGTCGAGAAGATCGAAAAGGCCGGCGGCTCGGTGAAGTTGCCTGAGCAGGCAGCCGCCGAGTAACGGCAATTTGAAGCACGGTCGGCAAAGGTGGAATTCGGTTTTGCCTGCGGTCGTGTTTTGATCCGACAGATGTGGCGGCCGCATCAACGCGGCCGCTTGCATGTTTGCAGTCCGGAGCTTATCTCGTGAGCTTCGGTGACACGCGCCGCCTGAGCTGCGGGCATCGAGCGTGACCAAGCGGAGAATCAGGCATGGCTTCGGCTGCTGAACAACTGGCCTCGAATCTGAATTTTTCGGCCTTCGCCAAAGCCGAGGATCTGAAGAAGCGCATCTGGTTCACCATCGGTGCGCTGCTCGTCTACCGCCTTGGCACCTATATTCCGCTGCCCGGCATCAATCCCGACGCTTTCGCCCAGGCCTTCTCGTCGCAGAGCAAGGGCGTGCTCGGCATGTTCAACATGTTCGCCGGCGGTGCCGTGCAGCGCATGGCGATCTTTGCCCTCGGCATCATGCCCTATATCTCGGCCTCCATCATCATGCAGCTGATGACCTCGGTCATTCCGTCGCTGGAAGCGCTGAAGAAGGAAGGCGAGCAGGGCCGCAAGATCATCAACCAGTACACGCGCTACGGCACCGTGCTTCTGGCGCTGGTTCAGGCGTACGGCATTTCGGTCGGGCTTGAGGGCGGCAACGGCATCGTCAACGATCCCGGCATGTTCTTCCGCATCTCTACCGTCGTCACGCTGGTCGGCGGCACCATGTTCCTGATGTGGCTTGGCGAGCAGATCACTGCTCGCGGCATCGGCAACGGCATTTCGCTGATCATCTTCTCCGGCATCGTCGCCGGCCTGCCGCGCGCCATCTCCGGCACGCTGGAGCTTGGCCGCACCGGCGCCTTGTCGACCGGCCTGATCCTGGCGATCATCGTGCTGGCCATCATCGTCATCGCGCTGATCGTCTTCTTCGAGCGCGCCCAGCGCCGCCTGCTGATCCAGTATCCCAAGCGCCAAGTCGGCAATCGCATGTTCCAGGGCGATACCTCGCATCTGCCGCTGAAGCTTAACACCTCCGGCGTCATTCCGCCGATCTTCGCCTCGTCGCTGCTGCTGCTTCCGGCAACGGTTGCCGGCTTCTCGCAGACCACCAATATGCCTGCATGGGCCAGCACCATCCTGGCGGCGCTCGGCCACGGCCAGCCGCTCTATATGGCCTTCTACGCGGCGATGATCGTGTTCTTCGCCTTCTTCTATACGGCGATCGTCTTCAATCCGAAGGACACCGCCGACCAGCTCAAGAAGCATTCGGGCTTCATCCCGGGCTATCGTCCGGGCGAGCGCACTGCGGACTATATTGACTATGTGCTCACCCGCATCACCGTCGTCGGCGCCATTTATCTGGTGCTGGTGTGTCTGCTGCCCGAGTTCCTGATTTCAGCGACTGGCGTACCGTTCTACCTTGGTGGCACTTCGCTCCTGATCGTGGTCAGTGTAACGCTCGATACGGTGGCGCAGATTCAGGGTCACCTGATCGCGCACCAGTATGAGGGCCTGATCAAGAAGTCGAAGCTGCGCGGGGGGAAAAAGGCCAGATGAGGTTGATATTGCTTGGACCGCCGGGGGCGGGCAAGGGGACACAAGCACTAAGACTGGTAGAACGACACGGCATCCCACAGCTTTCCACGGGGGACATGCTGCGTGCTGCTGTCCAGGCTGGCACCGAAGTCGGCAAGCGCGCCAAGGCGGTAATGGACGCTGGCGAACTGGTGTCCGACGCTATCGTCAACGCCATCGTGGCCGAGCGCATCGATCAAGCTGATTGCGCAAACGGCTTCATCCTTGACGGGTACCCGCGAACCCTGGTGCAAGCGGACGCCGTTGAGGAAATGCTGTCGGATCGCGGACTGGAGCTAGACGCGGTCATCGAATTTGTTGTCGACGACAAGGCGCTGGTTGGCCGAATCGTCAAGCGCGCCGAAGAAGCCAAGGCCGCAGGCCTGCCGGTGCGCAAGGACGACAGTCCAGCGGTGTTCGAAGAACGCTTGAGGGAATATTACAAGAAAACCTCGCCGCTGATCGGCTACTACTACGCCAAGGGCAAACTCAGGGGCGTCGATGGCATGGCCGACATCGATGCGGTGACGCAGCAGATCGAGGCGGTGCTCAGGGCGAGGACCCGGAAAGTCGGCCAGGCGGCCGGCTAGAGAATCGAACGATTGCGCTTGACTGGAGCGGTCCGCTGGGGTATGGCGGCCCGTCTTCCTATCAGGCATGAGGCTTGCTTGTCCGCAAGGGCAAGGCAGGCCGCTTTGAACTGGAAACTCCCGCAAGGGCCGGCCTCCACCGGACGCGGGGCAACTTGAAGCGCCGGCTCATCCGGCCTATATGGAGAAGAGAAGAACATGGCTCGTATAGCCGGCGTCAATATTCCGACCAACAAGCGCGTCGTCATCGCGCTTCAATACATTCACGGCATTGGCAAGAAGTTCGCCCAGGAGATCGTCGACAAGGTCGGCATCCCGGCCGAGCGCCGCGTCAACCAGCTGACCGACGCGGAAGTGCTGCAGATCCGCGAGACCATCGATCGTGATTACCAGGTCGAGGGCGACCTGCGCCGCGAAGTTTCGATGAATATCAAGCGGCTCATGGACCTCGGCTGCTACCGCGGCCTGCGTCACCGCCGCTCGCTGCCGGTTCGTGGTCAGCGCACGCATACCAATGCGCGCACCCGCAAGGGCCCGGCCAAGTCGATTGCCGGAAAGAAGAAGTAATTTGTGAATGGTCAAGGGTGAATAGTGAATGGTGACGAAGGCCAAGAGCCGACGTTGTGGCCATTCACCATTTTACCATTCACCATTCACCAGGTGGAGCCGCTGGCATTACGGCGGTGTAGAGATCAACTGAAAGGACCATCATGGCCAAGGAAGCCGCTCGTGTTCGCCGTCGCGAACGCAAGAACATCTCGTCGGGCGTTGCCCACGTCAATTCGACCTTCAACAACACGATGATCACCATCACCGACGCGCAGGGTAACTCGATTGCCTGGTCGTCGGCCGGAGCCCAGGGCTTCAAGGGATCGCGCAAATCGACCCCGTTCGCTGCCCAGATGGCCGCAGAAGATGTTGCCAAGAAGGCCCAGGAACACGGCATGCGCATGCTCGAGGTCGAGGTCTGTGGACCCGGCTCCGGTCGTGAATCGGCGCTGCGCGCGCTGCAGGCTGCCGGCTTCACCATCACCTCGATCCGTGATGTGACGCCGATCCCGCACAATGGCTGCCGCCCGCGCAAGAAGCGCCGCGTCTAATGCATGTCGCCCAAAAGTGTAAAGCGGTTTTGGGGCAGCGACATGCATAAAAGCAAAAACCTAAAGCGCGACGCGCTTTAGAATTTACCGAACGCCGCGCGAGCGCCTCAAGGGCGCTCCTCCACGGCATTCCAGGTCGCCCGCCACGATTGGATGGTGGCGGGACAACGGAAGGAAAGCACTATGATCCAGAAAAATTGGCAAGAACTGATCAAGCCGAACAAGATCGAGTTCTCGTCGAAGAAGAAGACGCTGACCACGCTGGTCGCCGAGCCGCTCGAGCGCGGCTTCGGCCTCACCCTCGGCAACGCGCTGCGCCGCGTGCTTCTGTCTTCGCTGCGTGGCGCGGCTGTAACCGCCGTGCAGATCGACGGCGTTCTGCATGAATTCTCGTCCATCGCCGGCGTCCGCGAGGACGTGACCGACATCGTTTTGAATATCAAGGAAATCGCCATCCGCATGGAAGGCGACGGCCCCAAGCGCATGGTCGTCCGCAAGCAGGGACCGGGCGCGGTTCTCGCCGGCGACATCCAGACGGTCGGCGACGTCGAGATCCTCAATCCCGACCACGTCATCTGCACGCTGGACGAAGGCGCTGAAATCCGCATGGAATTCACCGTCGATACCGGCAAGGGCTATGTGCCGGCCGACCGTAACCGCGCCGAGGACGCGCCGATCGGGCTGATCCCCGTCGACAGCCTGTATTCGCCGGTCAAGAAGGTCTCCTACAAGGTCGAGAACACCCGCGAGGGCCAGGTTCTCGACTATGACAAGCTGACCATGACCATCGAGACCGACGGTTCGATTTCGGGCGAGGACGCGGTGGCCTTCGCCGCTCGCATCCTGCAGGACCAGCTCGGCCTGTTCGTCAATTTCGACGAGCCGCAGAAGGAAGTCGCCGCCGAACAGGTTACCGAGCTTGCCTTCAACCCGGCGCTGCTCAAGAAGGTCGACGAGCTCGAGCTTTCGGTGCGTTCGGCCAACTGTCTGAAGAACGACAACATCGTCTATATCGGCGACCTGATTCAGAAGACCGAAGCCGAGATGCTGCGCACCCCGAACTTCGGCCGCAAGTCGCTGAACGAGATCAAGGAAGTCCTGGCGGCGATGGGCCTGCATCTCGGCATGGAAGTGCCGGACTGGCCGCCGGAAAACATCGAAGACCTCGCCAAGCGTTACGAAGATCAATATTGAGGCTTGAGAGAGCCTCTTGAACCCGCAATGAAGGAGAAGAGCCATGCGCCACGGATTTAAAGGCCGCCGGTTCGCCCGCAGCATAAGCCATCGCAAGTCGATGTTTGCCAACCTTGCCGTGTCGCTTATCGAGCACGAGCAGATTCTCACCACGCTGCCGAAGGCGAAGGATTTGCGTCCGATCGTCGAGAAGCTGGTGACGCTCGGCAAGCGCGGCGACCTGCACGCTCGCCGCCAGGTGATTGCCCAGATCGGCAATGAAGGCGTCGTCAAGCGCCTGTTCGATACCATCGCGCCGCGCTACGCCACCCGCAATGGCGGCTATCTGCGCATCATGAAGGCGGGCTTCCGCCACGGTGACAATGCCGCAATGGCCGTCATTGAATTCGTCGACCGCGACACCTCGGCCAAGGGCGCCGGCGACCGTGCCCGCATCGAGGCCGAAGGCACCGAAGAGGAAGCCGCAGCCGCATAAGGCTCGGTTTTTCTGAGAAGTTCAAAAGGGGCCTCCGGGCCCCTTTTTCTGTTTCCGAAGGTACCTGGCAGGGCTGGTAGGGGTTTTGTCACCGGTTTTTGCGGCGACTACCCAAAATAATCGGATTTCAGCGGCTTAGCCTTTCATTTTGCACAATCGTCAGGACAATGGCGCCCGACTTGGAGGATTCGGAATGCGCGTTAAACGGCTGTCCCTTGTTCTGATCTGCGCCTTGATGGCGCTGGCCGTCGTGCCGGCGGCCAGGCACGCGCTAGCGGAGGAGACCAAGCCAGATCCCGGTTTGTCCGACGTGCTGACGGATCTATTGCATGGCGTCGAAGGCGAAAACGCCACCTCCGGCCCCGACAAGCGCGTGCCGTTCGGCCGCGAGGAGGTGCAGCTGTCCTTCGCGCCGCTGGTCAAGCAGACGGCGCCGGCCGTGGTCAATGTCTACGCCTCGCAGACCGCCAAGGTGACGTCGCCCTTCGACGGCGATCCGTTCTTCGAGGAGTTCTTCGGCCGCTCGCAGCCGCGCGCGCAGTCCTCGCTCGGTTCGGGGGTGCTGGTCGATCCGACCGGCGTCGTGGTCACCAATTTCCACGTCGTCAAGGACGCTGACCAGGTCAAGGTCGCGACCGCCGATGGGCGCGAATTCGACAGCAAGGTACTGCTTAAGGACGAGACGCTCGATCTCGCCGTGCTCAAGATTTCTTCTGACAAGCCGTTCCCGGTGATCGCTATCGGCGATTCCGACGCGCTCGAGGTCGGCGATCTGGTGCTGGCGATCGGCAATCCGTTCGGTGTCGGCCAGACCACCACCAGCGGCATCATTTCGGCGGTGGCGCGCAGCCATATCGGCGTCTCCGATTCCAGCTTCTTCATCCAGACCGACGCCGCCATCAACCCCGGCAATTCCGGTGGCGCGCTGGTCAACATGGGAGGGCAGCTGATCGGCATCAACACGGCGATCTATAGCCGTAGCGGCGGCTCGATCGGCATCGGCTTTGCCATCCCTTCGAACATGGTTCGCGCCTTCGCCGACGCGGCCAAGGCCGGGCTCGACTTCTTCGAGCGGCCGTATGCCGGTGCCGAGTTCGAGGCGGTGACGCCGCAGATTGCCGAATCGCTTGGCATCGACAAACCGACCGGCGCGCTGGTTTCTTCGGTCGAAGAGGCAGGACCCGCCGCCAAGGCAGGGCTCAAGCCGGGCGACGTAGTGCTGTCGCTCAATGGCAAGCCGGTCGAGAGCGTCGGGGCGCTGGACTACCGGATGGCGACGCTGTCGATTGGTACGAATGCCAGCTTCGGCGTTCTGAGCAAGGGTCAGCAGGCGACGATGGACATCGCGCTGGAACGGCCGCCTGAGGGCGCCAAAGCTGCGGAACTCACATTGCGCGGCCGCAGCCCGTTTTCCGGTGCCAAGGTTGCTGAACTGTCGCCACGGCTTGCCCAACGGCTCGGTCTGCGCTCCGATGTCAAAGGCGTCACCGTGGTCGACATCAACCGCGATTCGCCTGCTGCCGATTTTGGCTTCCAGCCAGGCGACATCGTGCGTGAGGTCAATGGCCTGACGATCGACAAGGCGGCGACCTTGGAACAGGTAGCCCAGCAGGATACGCGCTGGTGGCGCTTTACCGTCGAGCGCGGCGGGCAGATACTGCGCCAGGTGTTGCGTTACTGAGCCCGAACGTCAGCATGATCGGGCTCCAGGCAGAAGAAGTTGCATGGCCGATCTGTTCAGTGTCGATGAACCGGAAAAGACGCCGCCCGGCAGGCCGCTGGCGGACCGTCTGCGCCCGAAGAACCTCGGCGAGGTCGTCGGCCAGGAGCATCTGACCGGATCCGACGGCGCGCTGACGCGGCTGATCGGCTCCGGCTCGCTCGGCTCGATGATCTTCTGGGGCCCGCCCGGCACCGGCAAGACCACGGTCGCACGGCTGCTTGCCGGCGAGACAAGCCTCGCCTTCGAACAGATCTCGGCCGTGTTTTCCGGCGTTGCCGACCTGAAGAAAGTGTTCGAGGCAGCGAAGCTGCGCCGCTCGAACGGCCGCCAGACGCTGCTGTTCGTCGACGAGATCCATCGCTTCAACCGCGCCCAGCAGGACAGTTTTCTGCCCGTGATGGAAGACGGCACCGTCGTGCTGGTCGGCGCCACCACGGAGAATCCATCCTTCGAGCTTAACGCCGCGCTTTTGTCGCGCGCGCGTGTGCTGGTCTTTCACTCACTCGGCGAGGACAGTATCGCCAAGCTGCTGGCGCGGGCCGAAGAGGCAGAGGGCAGGGCGCTGCCGCTCGATGAAGACGCGCGGGCGATGCTCATCCGCATGAGCGACGGCGACGGCCGCGCGGCGCTGACGCTCGCCGAAGAGGTCTGGCGCGCAGCGAAATCAAAGGAGGTGTTCGGCGCCGAAGCTCTGCAGCGCATCGTCCAGCGCCGCGCGCCGATCTACGACAAGGGACAGGACGGCCACTACAATTTGATCTCCGCCTTGCACAAATCGGTGCGCGGCTCCGACCCCGACGCGGCACTCTACTATCTCGCCCGCATGTTCGACGCCGGCGAAGATCCGCTTTATCTCGGGCGCCGGTTGGTGCGCATGGCGATGGAGGATATCGGGCTGGCCGACCCGCAGGCGCTCGTCGTCGCTAACGCCGCCAAGGACGCCTATGACTATCTGGGCTCGCCCGAGGGCGAACTGGCCTTCGCCGAGGCGACCGTCTATCTCGCCACCGCGCCGAAATCCAATGCAGTCTATACCGCGTTCAAGGCCGCCACACAGGCGGCGAAGGAATTCGGTTCGCTGCTGCCGCCCAAGCACATTCTCAATGCTCCGACCAAGCTGATGAAACAGGAAGATTACGGCGCCGGCTATCGCTACGACCACGACGAGCCCGACGCTTTTTCCGGCCAGGACTATTTTCCGGAGAAGATGGGAAGGCAGACATTCTACGACCCGCCCGAGCGCGGCTTCGAGCGCGATATCAGGAAGCGGCTGGATTATTGGGCGAAGCTGCGCAGCGAGCGGGAAAAGTAGCTGCCAGTCGCACACTGGTGTGATCGCCGTTGTCTGGCGGGATAAAAAACCCTATCAAGATGCGCCTTCGGCCGGCGGACAGGCCAGAAACGTACCGACGATATTCAGAACGGAATCGCGCCTGGCGCGTGGAAAAATGACAAAAAGAACTCGCAAGACCCTCCGGAAGTTCGCCATAGCGATCCCGTTGCTGGCGCTCGGCTTCTATTTCATTCCCATCCTGACGACAATTTTCATTGTCCTCGGCCTGATCGACGTGTTGCGCAACGACAACAAGAACTGGGCCCTGTTCAGTGGTTATTTCCTCGGCAACGGCATCTTCACCTGGCTGCTTTCGCCCTTCAATCTGCTGGTCGATCTGCTGTGCTACAGAAACCGCGGTGTCTGGAAACTGGACCAGTTTCCTCCGGACTATCAGCGTGAGGTCAACGAGGTTCTGGACGTCTTCAAAGCGCGCAAGGACGAGATCATCGCCGATATCGACGCCAATTTCGGCAGCGGCCGGCGCGGCATGTATGTCTACCAGTGGTATGGCAAGCACAAAATCGACAACGTTGCCGAATTCAACAAGGATTTCAAATACATCAAGACCATCGCCGTGTCGGTGTTTAGGGGCAGGGAATCGACCTCCTGGCATTTCGGACCGCTGCGGCTCAGCCTGCGCATTCTCTACAATCTTCTCCCGGTGAAGGCCGAGGTTTTCGTCGAGTGCAACAACGCCAGGAACTACTGGCACGACAATCCGCTCTATATTTTCGACGACACGCTGCTGCACCGATCGGTCAACGAATATGATGGGCGCCGCTACTGCGTGTTCATGGACATCATCCGGCCATCGCCATTTCCCGGCATGATTGCCGCTCTTCTCGCCATCGTTTCGGTCAGCGTCGAGCGCATCAATGCCATGTTCTACAAGAACTGGAAGATGATCGGCTCCAGCAAGCCGAAGAAGGCCGGAGCCGCCTGACACCATGGTGTGACCGGCGCGAGGGAGCACGATGTATCATCTGTTGCTTGTCTGCCTTGGTGGCGCGATCGGTGCAATGGCCCGCTTCTTCCTGTCCGGCTTCGTCGCCCGCCGGGTCGGCGAGACCTTTCCCTGGGGCACTATGGCCGTCAATGTCTCGGGAGCGTTTGCAATCGGCGTCGTTGCGCATGCGATGGCGCGCGACGGCATGCCCGCCATCTGGGCCTTTACCGTTACCGGCGGCCTCGGCTGCTATACCACGGTTTCTTCCTTCAGCCTGCAGACGCTGGCGCTGGCGCGCGAGGGCGAATGGCGGCGCGCCGGCGGAAATGTGCTGCTTTCGGTTTTTCTGAGCCTCGGCGGCGTGACGCTGGGCTTTGCCGCCGGAAGTCTTCTGATTGGCAGCGGGGCGCGGTGAGCGGCCCGCGGAAGCTCCGCCACGACGGGACGGACGCTGCCGCGGCAGGGCAGGCGGCGCGCCTCATTGGCCGTCGCAGAACCAACGAAACGGTTCGGCTCTATGCGACCGTGGCCGCAGGCAGCATGATCGGCGGTGTGTTGCGGGCGCTTGCCTCATCGACGAGCACTGCCCTGTGGGGCGCTGGATTTCCCTTCGGCACGCTCCTCGTCAATATTGTTGGCTCGTTCCTCATCGGCTTCTACGCGACATTGACGGGACCGGATGGTCGCGTCTTCGCCGGTCCGCTGCAACGTCAATTCTTCATGGCCGGCTTCTGCGGCGGCCTGACGACCTTCTCCGCTTTCAGCCTTGAAACACTCATCCTCGCGCAAGGGGGGAGGTTTGTGGCGGCGGGACTCAATATCGCGATCTCCGTGGTGGCCTGGCTTGCCGCCGTCTGGCTTGGCCACATCTTTGCAGTTCGGCTCAACCGGCTGAGAGGGTCCAGGCAATGAAGATACCAACACAGGCACAATTGCTGCGCATCTTTATCGGCGAAAACGACAGGGCAGATGGCCGTCCGCTGTATGAGGTTATTGTGCTGAGGGCCCGCGAAATGCAGATAGCCGGCGCGACCGTCCTGCGCGGCGCGATGGGGTTCGGCCATTCCAGCCGGCTTCACACCACGAAGATCCTCCGCCTATCGGAGGATCTGCCACTCGTCATCGAGATCGTCGATGACGAGGAAAAATTGGCCGCTTTCCTGCCCGTGCTTGAAACAATCATGACAAGTGGTTTGATTACGCTGGAGAAAGTTCAGGTTCTGCAATATGGAACCGACAACGAATAAGCGAGTGAGATTGCGGGTACCGGCGAATGCCGTTGCATGCCTGCAAAACGGCGATTGGAATCATGGCAGGCGTTGAACAGATCACAGTGGACGCCGGCGAGGCGGGCATGCGGCTCGATCGCTGGTTCAAGAGCCATTTCCCCGGTCTCGGTTTCGGTCATCTGCAGAAGCTGCTGCGTTCCGGCCAGATCCGCGTCGACGGCGGCAGGGTGAAGGCCGATACCCGCGTCGAAGCCGGCCAGACGGTGCGTGTGCCGCCTCTCGAAGTGGACAAGAAAGGCGAAAGCCCGCTCACCGGTCATTCGATCCGCAACCAGGGCGACGCCGACGTTTTGGCAAAGATGCTGATCCATGAGGACCCGAAGGTCTTCGTCTTCAACAAGCCGGCCGGCCTGGCAGTGCAGGGCGGCTCGGGCGTCACCCGCAATGTCGACGACATGCTGGAAGCCTGGCGCAACCAGAAGGGCGAGAAGCCGCGCCTGGTGCACCGGCTCGACCGCGATACGTCGGGTGTGCTGGTTGTCGCCCGTACAAGGCTCGCCGCCATGAAGCTCGCCGAAGCGTTCCGGGCGCGTGAGACGAAGAAAACCTACTGGGCGCTGGTCAAGGGCGTGCCGCCGAAGCGCGAGGACAAGATCTCGACCTGGTTGATCAAGGAACCGACGCCCGACGGCGATCGTGTGCGCATAGCCAAGCACGGCGAAAAGGGCGCCGATCACGCCGTGTCCTATTACCGCATAGTCGAGCAGGCGGCGCAGACGCTGTCCTGGCTGGAAATGGAACCCTACACCGGGCGCACCCACCAGCTTCGCGTCCATGCCGCCCATATCGGTTGCCCGATCATCGGCGACCCCAAATATTTCGAGGCCGACACCAATTGGGATTTTCCAGGCGGCATGCAGAACCGGCTGCATCTGCACGCGCGCCGCATCGTTATCCCGCATCCCGACAAGGGCTTTGTCGACGTCACCGCACCGATGCCGCCGCATATGCGCCAGAGCTGGAACCTGCTCGGTTTCGACGAGCAGAGTGCCGAGGACTAGCGCTGGTGGGCGTCGCCACAGAAACCCTCGACCGCCGTGACGCGGTCGATCTGGCGGCAGCCGCCATCATGGTTGGGCTGACTTTTTCCTGGGGGCTGAACTACGTCGCCGCCAAGATCTCCTATGCCGGCTACGATCCCGTTTTCCTGTCGATCGCCCGCTCGGTGATCGGCGGCTTGTGTGTTTTCGGCTGGTGCCGCTGGCGCGGCATTGCGCTGTTCACGCCCGACAAGACCCTCGTCGCCGGCATTCTGGCAGGCGCGCTTTTCGGTCTCGAGTTCCTGTTTCTCTATGTCGGGCTCGAGCATACCACTGTCGTGCGCAACACTTTGCTGGTCAACACCATGCCGTTCTGGATGTTGGTCGGCGGTCATTTCCTGCTGGGCGAAAGCATCACGGCACGCAAGCTCGTTGGTCTTCTGCTCGCTTTCGCTGGATTGATCGCGGTGTTTTCCGATAAACTGAGCGCCAATGGCGGCGCAACATTGGGTGGCGATTTGCTCAGTCTCGGTGCCGGCATTCTGTGGGCCGTGACCAATATCGTCATCAAGCGGTCGAAGCTGGTGACGGCCAGCGCCGAAAAGCTGCTGCTCTATCAGCTGGCCGGAGCCGCTGTCGTCGGCATTTTGGTGATGCCCTTTGCCGGGCCGCCCGTCCGCAGCTTTACTCTTCTGCCGACCTTGGCTCTGCTGTTCCAGGCCGTCTATGTCGTCGCCTTCACCTATGTGCTGTGGTTCTGGCTTCTGCGGCGCTACCCTGCATCTGGACTGTCGAGCTTCACTTTCCTGTCGCCGGTATTTGGTGTGCTGTGCGGCGCCGTGTTCTTGAACGAGCCGCTGACCGTTCGTATCTTCCTGGCACTCGCCCTGATCGCCGCCGGACTCATCATCGTCAACCGGCCGGCCCGAAAACAAAGTCCCGGATGAGCATGCGCGATATATTGAACGACCTCGAAGCTGGAAAGCTGCTCTCTGATCCGGACCCGGTGCGTCGCGCCCAGATCCAGATGAAGACGCCGCTGCCGAAGCGCTTCTACAAGACCGTCGCGGTAGCACCGGTCGAAGACGGTTTTGCCGTCCATCTCGATGGCAAGCCCGTCCGCACGCCGGCCAAGGCGCTGCTGGAGCTGCCGACCGAAAAGGCGGCTGCTCTCGTCGCCGAGGAATTCGCCGCACAGGAGGAGACCATCAACCCGGTGACGATGCCGGTGATGCGTCTGGTCAATACGGCAATCGATGGCGTCGCCAGTGATCCCCAGGCCGTGCTGGAGGACATCCTGCGCTTTGCCTCGTCCGATCTGCTCTGCTACCGCGCCGATGCGCCCAAAGGACTCGTCGACCGGCAGAACGAGCATTGGGATCCGGTCATCGACTGGGTGCGCAGCGCGCTCGGCGCCCGGTTCCATCTTGCCGAAGGCGTGATCCATGTCGAACAGCCGCGCGAGAGTATCGCGCTGCTTGGCCAGCATCTTGCCCAACGTGCCGATCCGCTGCGCCTTGCCGCCATCCACGTCATGACGTCGCTGACCGGATCGGCGCTGCTGGCGCTGGCCGTCGACTTCGGCGAGCTCGACGGCGAGGCGGCCTGGGCTGCCGGTCATGTCGACGAGGACTGGCAGGCCGAGCAATGGGGCCATGATGCCGAGGCCGTCGCGCACCGCGCGGCCCGCAAGCGCGACATGATGGCGGCAGTCACGCTGCTCGAAGCTCTCAAAGGCTGACCGCACCGTCGTTTCTATTTCGCACTGCACATTAGACCAAAGTCATAATCCCAAAGACGGTCTGCCTCTGGACGGCGCTTTCTGTCATTTTTTGTACTGGTGGCTGCACTGAGTCTGCGTTCCGAGGAAACGCGGACGATGACGCGCAGCATCGAGGACTGACGGAATCACACGGGAGGATACGCTCATGGCAATGGCATCGACCGCCGGCAAAACAAGCCGCGGCATGACGCGCGAGGAGAAGAAGGTCATCTTCGCTTCCTCGCTCGGCACCGTTTTCGAATGGTACGATTTTTATCTCTACGGCTCGCTGGCAGTGTTCATTGGTTCGACTTTTTTCAGTCCAACCATTCCGGAAGCGACGCGCAATATTTTCGCGCTGCTGGCGTTTGCCGCTGGCTTCCTCGTGCGCCCGTTCGGCGCATTGCTGTTCGGCCGCATCGGCGACCTTGTCGGCCGTAAATACACTTTCCTTGTCACCATGACGATCATGGGCCTGTCGACCTTCCTGGTCGGCTTGCTGCCTGGCTATGCGACTTTGGGCATCGCCGCTCCCGTGATCCTGATCATCTTGCGCATGTTGCAAGGCCTGGCGCTCGGTGGCGAGTATGGCGGTGCCGCCACCTATGTCGCCGAGCATGCACCCGACGATCGCCGCGGCTACTACACGTCGTGGATACAGACGACGGCAACGCTCGGCCTGTTCCTGTCGCTGATCGTCATCCTGATCGTCCAGGGGTCGATGACCAAGGAAACCTACGCCGCCTGGGGCTGGCGCATTCCGTTCATCGTTTCCTTCCTCCTCCTCGGCATTTCGATCTGGATCCGGCTGTCGCTTTCTGAATCGCCGACCTTCCAGCGCATGAAGGACGAAGGCAAAGGCTCCAAGGCGCCGCTGTCAGAAGCCTTCGGTCAGTGGAAGAACGCCAAGATCGCGCTGCTGGCGCTGCTCGGCCTCACAGCCGGTCAGGCCGTAGTTTGGTACAATGGCCAGTTCTACGCGCTGTTCTTCTTGCAGAACGTGCTCAAGGTCGATCCGCAATCGGTCAACATCATGATCGCGATTGCTCTGGCTGTTGGCTCGATCTTCTTCGTCGTGTTCGGCTGGCTCTCCGACAAGATCGGCCGCAAGCCGATTATCATGGCCGGCCTTGCACTGGCGATCGTCTGCACCTTCCCGTTGTTCAAGGCGCTGACCTGGGCAGCCAACCCGGCGCTCGCCACAGCGCAGCAGAACACCCGTGCGACGGTGACCGCGGCACCGGGAGACTGCAAGTTCCAGTTCAACCCGGTGGGCACGGCGAAGTTCACCACGTCCTGCGATATCGCCACCTCGTTTCTGACCAAGAACTCGGTGCCTTATGACGTAGTGGCCACGGCAGCGCCCGGCACTGCTGCGTCGGTCAAAATCGGCAACGAGACGGTTGAGTCGTATGACGCCACCGCAGCCGGCGATCAAGCCAAGGCCAAGGACGCTGCTTTCGCCAAGGCGGTAAACACGGCGCTTCAGGACGGCGGCTATCCGCTGAAACGGGCAGCGGCGAAGGTGCCGAATCAGAAGCTCGAAGCCTTCATCGCGGCCAATCCCGAACTGAAGCTCGATGCGGCCGCGATCCGCGCCGGCGAGAAGGCCATGGTTCCGACCGACCAGGCGATCAAGGACAAGCTGCTGACTGCCGATGAGGCTGCGGGAGCTCCCGAGGTCACCGTCTACACCGTACCAGGCGGCGGTCCCTTTGCCATGTTCGCCGACCCGGCGGCGGTCAACTGGCCGATGACGATCGGCATCCTGCTCATCCTCGTGATCTTCGTCACGATGGTCTACGGGCCTATTGCCGCGATCCTGGTCGAGATGTTCCCGACCCGCATCCGCTACACCGGCATGTCGCTGCCCTACCATATCGGCAATGGCTGGTTCGGCGGGCTGCTGCCGGCGACGGTGTTCGCGCTCAGCGCCTACAAGGGCGATATCTACTACGGACTCTGGTACCCAGTGGTGATCGCGGCGATGTCGCTGATCATCGGCATGATCTTTGTCAGGGATACGCTCGGAACGGACCTGCACACCAAACAGTAGCCGGCCTGTCCGGTTCAAAGCAAAGCCCGGCGCGAGTGATCGCGCCGGGCTTTTCCAATCTATCGAGTGCATGGAGGGGAAGGGCTTAGCTCTTCCGATCCTGGCTCGCTTCCTCGATCGCTGCTTCATGATACCAGGCACTTCCGAAATCCGTTCGGTTGCGCAACGAAGCAAGTTCTGCCGCGAACTTAGCCTTTCCGCTTAAATTTGAGGCAGAAGCGCGCGCTGCCACCGGGAACACCAGGATTTTGGCCGACTGACGAGTGGAAGTGATTTCCATTGTCGGTTTCCTTTCTTCGACAGAACCTTGCCGATTCAACCTTTCCCCAACATAGGTTCAGCAACCAAAATAGGCAACATGATTACGAAAAGATCAGTACTTGCACATTATTTGTGCAAAATGTGCTTGTGGATGATCCGAACGCAGCATGACGGCGGACCAGCGATTTTGGGCGGATACAACCTCTCTTTTGCCGCATCCATCGCCGGCGAGAATGGCACACGAATTGCATTTTAGTAATCCGGCAGGTCGGCTGCTGGATAGGCCGGCTCGCCCCGGCGCCATCCAGGGTTCGGTGATCAAGCAACGAGAGGCTAGAATGACGAAATACAAGCTCGAGTACATTTGGCTCGATGGATACACCCCGGTTCCCAATCTTCGCGGAAAGACGCAGGTCAAGGACTATGCCGAGTTTCCGACGCTCGACCAGCTTCCGCTGTGGGGTTTCGACGGTTCTTCGACCATGCAGGCCGAGGGCCACAGCTCCGATTGCGTTCTGAAGCCGGTCGCCGTCTACCCGGATCCGGCCCGCACCAATGGCGCGCTCGTTATGTGCGAGGTCATGATGCCCGATGGCGTGACGCCGCATGCCTCCAATAAGCGCGCCACCATCCTCGACGACGAGGGCGCCTGGTTCGGCTTCGAGCAGGAGTATTTCTTCTACAAGGACGGCCGCCCGCTCGGCTTCCCCGAGAGCGGCTATCCGGCGCCGCAAGGCCCGTACTACACTGGCGTCGGCTACAGCAATGTCGGCTCCGTCGCCAGGCAGATCGTCGAGGAGCATCTTGACCTTTGCCTTGCCGCCGGCATCAACCATGAAGGCATCAACGCCGAGGTGGCCAAAGGCCAGTGGGAATTCCAGATCTTCGGCAAGGGCTCCAAGAAGGCCGCCGACCAGATGTGGATGGCGCGCTATTTGTTGCAGCGCCTGACCGAGAAGTACGGCATCGACATCGAATACCACTGCAAGCCGCTCGGCGACACCGACTGGAACGGCTCGGGAATGCATGCCAACTTCTCGACCGCTTATATGCGCGAAGTCGGCGGCAAGGGCTATTTCGAGGCGCTGATGGCAGCCTTCGACAAAAACCTGATGGATCACATCGCCGTCTATGGGCCGGACAACGACAAGCGTTTGACCGGCAAGCACGAGACTGCGCCGTGGAACAGGTTCAGCTACGGCATCGCCGATCGCGGCGCCTCGATCCGCGTGCCGCACTCCTTCATCAACAACGGCTACAAGGGCTATCTCGAGGATCGCCGGCCGAACTCGCAGGGCGACCCCTACCAGATCGCCTCGCAGATATTGAAGACGATCGCCTCCGTCCCGACCAGCGCCGAGGTTTCGGCCGCGGCTTGAGCATTCGTCACGGCGTGGACCTCAGGTCTGCGCTGTGACTTTCTCTCCAATCGCATCGCAATAAAAAACCCCGGCGTCTCTGCCGGGGTTTTTTCTATTGGCTGCAACAATCCGGATCACACGGAATAATACATATCGTATTCGACCGGATGCGGGGTCATTTCGAAGCGCATCACCTCGGCCATCTTGAGCTCGATATAGCTGTCGATCTGGTCGTCGTCGAAGACGCCGCCGGCCTTCAGGAAGCCGCGGTCCTTGTCGAGGCTCTGCAGGGCTTCGCGCAGCGAGCCGCAGACGGTCGGGATTTTTTTCAATTCCTTCGGCGGCAGATCGTAGAGATCCTTGTCCATCGGCTGTCCCGGGTGGATCTTGTTCTTGATGCCGTCAAGGCCGGCCATCAGCATGGCGGCGAAGGCGAGATAGGGGTTCGCGCCCGGATCGGGGAAGCGGACCTCGACGCGCTTGGCTTTCGGCGACGAGCCGAACGGAATGCGGCAGGAGGCCGAGCGGTTGCGGGCCGAATAGGCGAGCAGCACCGGCGCTTCATAGCCCGGCACCAGGCGCTTGTAGGAATTGGTGAGCGGGTTGGTGAAGGCGTTGATCGCCTTGGCATGCTTGATGATACCGCCGATGTAGAACAGGCAGCTCTCGGACAGGCCGGCATATTCGTTGCCGGCAAAGGTCGGCTTGCCTTCCTTCCAGATCGACTGGTGGACGTGCATGCCCGAGCCATTGTCGCCGAACACCGGCTTCGGCATGAAGGTGGCCGTCTTGCCATACGCATTGGCGACCTGGTGCACGACATATTTGTAGATCAGCATCTTGTCGGCGTTGCGGACCAGCGTGTCGAACTTGATGCCGAGCTCGTGCTGTGCGGCGGCCACTTCGTGGTGGTGCTTTTCGACGCGCACGCCCATTTCGGCGAGCACGGTGAGCATTTCCGAGCGCATGTCCTGTGCCGAATCGATCGGCGGCACCGGGAAATAGCCGCCCTTGATGCGCGGCCGGTGACCGAGATTGCCGGTCTCGTAGTCGGTGTCGTCATTGGACGGCAGTTCGGTCGAATCCAGCCTGAAGCCGGTGTTGTAGGGGTCGGCCTTATACTTGACATCATCGAAGACGAAGAACTCGGCTTCCGGGCCGACGAAGATCTGGTCGCCGATGCCTTCGGCCTTCATGTAGGCCTCGGCTTTCTTGGCGGTGCCGCGCGGATCGCGGTTGTAGGATTCCCCCGAGATCGGATCGAGGATGTCGCACAGGATGACCATGGTCGACTGCGCGAAGAACGGGTCCATATGCACCGTATCGGAATCCGGCATCAGCACCATGTCAGACTCGTTGATCGCCTTCCAGCCGGCGATCGAGGAACCATCGAACATGACGCCATCGGCAAACATGTCTTCCTCGACCTCGACGACATCCATCGTAACGTGCTGCAGTTTGCCCTTCGGATCGGTGAAGCGCAGATCGACGAACTTAACGTCGTTGTCCTTGATCTGCTTCATGATGTCTTTGGCTGTCGTCATGTCCCTGCTTCCCTATGTGATGACGTTTTGAACATGGCCTTTTAACGGGAAAATTCAGACGGCGTCCATGCCGGTTTCGCCGGTGCGAATGCGCACCACTTCCTCGATGTTGGAGACGAAGATCTTACCGTCGCCGATGCGGCCGGTCTGGGCCGCCTTGCGGATGGCTTCGATCGCGGCTTCGACCGCATCGTCGCCGAGCACGACTTCGATTTTCACCTTCGGCAGGAAGTCGACGACATATTCGGCGCCGCGATAAAGCTCGGTATGGCCCTTCTGGCGGCCAAACCCTTTGGCCTCGGTAACGGTGATACCTTGCAGGCCTGCCTCCTGAAGCGCTTCCTTCACTTCGTCTAGCTTGAACGGCTTGATGATCGCTTCGATCTTTTTCATGTAAAAAGTGGCCTCCACTGCCAAAAAAGACGGGTTGTGAGCCCCGCTTGCGCCTCAATCAAGCACGAACTGTGCCAATTGATGGGGCGCCGAACGGCCTCACATGATTTGGATACCATGCCACGCGGGAATGTACATTCGCGTCATTCGCAGCGTTGGATGCGCCATGAATGCCGCGAGCCTACACACCGCCGGTCCTGCCGTCCGCACAAAAATTGGGCAGATCGGGTATTTCATGGGCAGCTGCGCGCCGTCGTCCCGAACGATGTACGCCGCCAAATTGCTTGGGGACCTTCGTTGTTTGCGTCGGATCAAAAACTGGACAATGCTTGGGGAAATGATGTGCATGTCGCCCGCATGAGCAATGAACTTCTGTCTCCGTCCGACATGGCCGAGGCCGACCGGCTGGCGATTGCCGCTGGTCCATTCGACGGCATCGGCCTGATGCGCAATGCCGGCGCTGCGGTTGCTGCCGTGGTGCTCAAGCGCTACCCGAACGCAACGCGCGTCCATGTGCTTTGCGGCCCCGGCAACAATGGCGGCGACGGCTATGTCGTGGCGCAGTTGTTGGCAGAGGCCGGGATGAAGGTCGCCGTTTGGGCCGAAGGCAAGCAGAAAGCGGGGAGCGATGCGGCGTTGGCGGCCGAAGCTTGCGACCTGCCGGTGAACCATATTGCCCATTGTTATCCAGAAGCGGGTGAAGTGGTCGTGGACGCGCTCTACGGTGCAGGTCTGTCGAAGGATATTTCCCTACATGCGTCAGCCGTCTCGGGCCGCAGCGCAGCGGAGAAAGTGCCAGTCGTCTCAATCGACCTGCCATCCGGCGTGTCGGGCGAGAGCGGATTGACCAATGCCTATTTCGACGCTGCGGTGACTGTGACCTTCGTGCGGAAAAAGCCAGGCCATCTACTGATGCCAGGACGCAGTATGTGCGGCGAAATCATTGTCGCTGATATCGGGATTCCGGATGGGATCGTCGACCAACTCAAGATCAAGACGTTCGAGAACACGCCGGACCTCTGGCTACGATGGGAGTTTCCGAGAACGTCTGCCGATACGCACAAATACAAACGCGGCCAAGTCGGCGTTTTTTCGGGCGGGCCGAATGCGACTGGTGCGGCAAGATTGTCAGCGATGGCCGCGGCCAGAAGCGGAGCAGGGGCAGTGACCGTGCTTTCGCCTAGCGATGCCATGCAGGTGAACGCCGCGCATCTGACCTCGATCATGCTGCGTGCGGTAGATACGGTGGCGGACGCAGGCGAGTTCATTAGCGAAAGGCAGCATACTGCGTTCGTTCTCGGCCCCGGATTCGGAGTCGGCGAAAAAGCCCGCGACTTCGCCTTGCGGTTGCTCGAGCAGGACGAGGTCTATGATTTCAAACGCATGGGCCTGTTTGGAGGCATTGTGCTTGATGCCGATGGCCTGACTTCGTTTCGCGACGCTCCAGATGTTCTCTTTGAAGCAGCACATCGAACCTTCGCACCAAGTCTGGTGCTGACGCCGCATGAAGGCGAATTCGCCAGGCTTTTTCCCGACATTGCCAAATCGAAGAAGCAGTCAAAGCTCGCCAAGGCCCGCGCCGCCGCAGCGCGTGCCAATGCAGTCATTGTCTACAAGGGCGCCGACTCGGTGATCGCGGCGCCGGACGGCCGGGCGGCGATCAACGCCAACGGTGCGCCCTGGCTGGCAACAGCCGGGACAGGCGATGTTCTGGCGGGCATCGTTGCCGCGCTGCTGGCGCAGGGGATGCGGGCTTTCCAGGCCGCCTGCGCCGCGGTCTGGATCCATGCCGAGGCCGGCAGGCGCTTCGGTCCAGGGTTGATCGCTGGGGATTTGCCGCTGGCTCTGGTGCCGGTGTTGCGCGAATTAGTCGAGAGCCAACCGGACCTTCTATGAGACGCCTTGTTCTCCTTCTCACCACGCTCGTCATGGCCGCATTGGTTGCACAGTCGGCGAATGCCGCTGAGCAGCCAGTGACCATCGTCGACGATCCCTCGGTTCTCGCCACCCTCGACGCCAAGGGTTTTGGCTTGGCCCGCATTTTCGGCGTCGATGGCAAGGCCGATTTGAAGACGCTTTACGACAAGGCGCCGGCCTATCACGCGATCGTCGAAACGATTGCAAGCGACGTCGCGGCATTGCGGGCCGAGATGAAGGCCGGTGGTCGGCCGCTCTACGAGGTGACCGACGGCAATGTTGGCCGTGTCATGGACATGCGCTGGCTGAGGACCGATGCCGCGCGCTTCCGCCTCGTCGGCATCGTCAACCGGCTCGACCGGCGCGACTTCGCCGCGCTGCAAGGCGATACGAGTTGCGGCGAAGTGCGCTTCGTCTATCGCTTATCCTATAGTTTCAAGAAAAACGGCAAGGTTCTGGCCTCGCGCCTGCCGTTCAATTTCAGTGCCGTCTACGATGCCGCGCCGGATGCCGACGGCGGTTGTGTCGGCGTCGCCGGACGCTGGGCACCACAACTCGACGAGAGCGTCGATGCCGGCTGGCTGACCGGTGGGCCGCTGGAAAGGACGGCGCTCACCTTCAAGCAGCTCGAGCTCAATGCGCAAGTGGTGCGCTTCCCCTCCGGCCAGGAGACCGAATTCGGCGGGCAGGCTGCCTATCTCATGCGAATTTTCGGCATCGACGGAGCGGCTGTCAGCGAAAAGCCGCTGGAAAACACGCCCGACACGGCACGTCTCGCCGAAGATGCTGCGCTGAAAGCAAGACTTGCCGACTATGTCCGCACCAATGTCGCGGCGGTCGATCTCGGCGTCTACCAAATCCCCGATGAATTCTTGGCAAGGAAGGTCATTTCGTGGTCGACCTTCGGCAGTGCAAGGCAGGCCAACCACCCGTTCACGCCACTGTTCCAGCCCGCGGATTTCGCTGGTGTCGATTTCTCCGCGCTGAAGCTGGTGCGCACGCCGGAGGCATTGGTCGAGCGGCTGGACAACGGCGCCTGCCAGGGCTGCCATCAGGCGGGCTCGACCGCCGGCTTCCATTTCATCGGACTTGACGACAAGACGACCTCGCCGCTCAACCGCATTGAGGTCGGCATCTCCCCGCATCTCCACGCCGACATCCCGCGCCGCGTCGCCTGGCTGCGCGCGACTGCCGACGGCAAGGAACCGAACCGCTTTCGCCCGTTATCGTTCGCGCCGCCGGCGACCTGGAACGATGCCGGCGAAATCGCCTATTCGCCGGCCGAAATGGCGATGCCGTGCCTAATGCCACAGGATGCGGCCCGCTTCGGCGCGACATGGCAGTGCGGCGGCGGCACGGTCTGCACGCAGCTGGCGACCTCGTCCGGCGTACGCACCAAGCTGGCGCAATGCCTGTTGACCAAGGACAGCGAAGACATGTTTTCCGGCCACCCCTGTTTAACGGGATCCATCGCCAGCAACCCGGCACAGCCTTTCAATGACCGGTATACCATCACCGGTCAGTTCGCGGCGTTCGCGCCAGGCATTTCGCGCGCCGCCTACACCTGCCGACCGCCGAAGATCGGTGTGCCGGCGGGTATCGCCTATCGCGGCTGCGACGACCGGGATCGCAGCTTTGCCGCCTTCAAGACGGGCAAGCCGATGCCCAACGAGATCTGCGGGCTCGTCGGCGGCAAGAAATTCGACACCTGCGTGGCGACCAATAATTTCGACCAGTGCCTCGGCGGCGCTGTCAATCGCGGCAATCGTCCTGCCTGCTCGGCCGACCATTTCTGCCGCGAAGATTACATGTGCCAGTCGCTGCCGCCCGATACGCCCGGCCTCGGCAAGGTGAAAGGCATCGGCTTCTGCTCGCCGACCTATTTTATCTTCCAGATGCGCATCGACAATCACGCCACGCCATGGTCGGGCGCCGTCCGCGCGACGATGGGAGCCGGGTTCGGCGCGGCGGAAGCGGAATAGCCTGCGCCGACTGGGCATTAGCCGCTATAGTTTCAGGTGGATAGCTATCGATCGAGATAGTCGGCGATCTTCGATGTCCATTCGCCGTCGAAATGCCGGACATGTTCGGCGACGATCTCATCGCTCAGCAGGCTCGACAAGGCGGAAACCAGAACTGGTTCTATCTCTGGAGCCGAGCTAAATCCAAGAGCAGTCAAACGTTCGGACCAGGGCGGATGATCCGCGCTTTCGTTATCTGGCGCGTCCCAGGCCTTTTGCGCATATTCTTGCAGGATGGGAAGCCTCGACAGGTGACTGGCGGCCGCCAGAACTCTTTCAAGTGGTGGACGAGGCGGTACCATGGTGCCAAGCAGTTCACGTTTAAGCGGAATATACACTTGGTCATCGAAGAACGCACTGGCGGCACCGATCAGCAGCATGGCGCGCGCCGTTTCATGTGCATCGCCGGACATCGCTGCATGACGATCTGCGTCAATTTCCGCCCGCCGCGACAACCGTATTTCTTCGCGCTCCAGCGTGCGCGACAGCGGGCCAAGCATACAGTAGAACAGGCTGCCCGAAACGGTTTTTCCCGGTGGGGCGAAGTCGAAGATTAGATCGAAGCTCATTTCGAGTTCGGCCAGGTTGAGCCCGCCATTTGTATCTTTATTTTTCAGATGGGCGTCCTCATGGGCCAAGATCGCCGCAAACCCCTTTTGGTCGGTCGCTGCGAGCAGCGGCAGGCCCACGGTGAGAATTGCCCTGCGACCAAGCAGGCCCAGAAACGGCCGCTCTTCACCGATGCTAGCGTTGAGATCGTCGCTCAGGATGATGTTCGTGCGGCTGGCGCGGTGTTTGCCGGCAATACTCTCCCAGACAGCCCACAATTTCGGGGCTGATTCCCGAGTAATCCCGTCCACCTTGCTGGGTCGAAAACCGGCGAACAATGTCCCGATCAACAGAACGATGGCCAGCATCGCGGCCGGGATTGCAACAACGCCAGTCGCGATGACAGCGAGCGGATAGCAATCGAGGAACCAGAACCACAGGAGTATTGGGCAAAACAGCGGCAGGACGAAGAGCAGGATGGCAAACCTGCCGAAACGCGCTCCTACATAGAGGACCAGGCGCGACATCAACCCCTCACAGCGGAATGTTGTCGTGCTTCTTCCAGGGATTTTGCATATCCTTGTTGCGCAGCATCCTGAGCGCGCGGGCGATGCGGCGGCGGGTCGAGTGCGGCATGATCACCTCGTCGACATAGCCACGCTCGGCGGCAACGAAGGGGGACAGGAAACGATCCTCGTAAGCTTTTGTGTGCGCTGCAATTTTCTCCGCGTCGCCGATGTCCTTGCGGTAGATGATCTCGACCGCCCCCCTGGCGCCCATCACAGCAATCTGCGCCGTCGGCCAGGCATAGTTCATGTCGCCGCGCAGATGCTTTGACGCCATGACGTCATAGGCGCCGCCATAGGCCTTTCTGGTGATGACGGTGATCTTTGGCACGGTCGCTTCGGCATAGGCGAACAGAAGCTTGGCGCCGTGCTTGATCAACCCGCCATATTCCTGCGCGGTGCCGGGCAGTAAGCCCGGCACGTCGACGAAGGTGACGATCGGGATCGAGAAGCAGTCGCAGAAGCGCACGAAACGAGCCGCCTTGCGGCTGGCATCCGAATCGAGCACGCCGGCCAGCACCATCGGCTGGTTGGCGACGAAGCCGACTGTGCGGCCCTCGATACGGCCGAAGCCGGTGACGATGTTTTTCGCAAAATTCTGCTGGATCTCGAAGAAGTCACCCTCGTCGGCAACTTTAAGGATCAACTCTTTGATGTCGTAGGGTTTGTTGGCGTTGTCGGGGATCAGCCTGTCGAGCGACAGATCGTGATCGGTGACCGATTGGTAGCATTCGATCTCGGGAATTTCCGCCGTGTTGGATGCGGGCAGCAGATCGACCAGCCGGCGCATCTGCAGCAGCGCCTCGACGTCATTGTCGTAGGCTCCGTCGGCGATTGAGGACTTCGTCGTGTGGACGGAAGCGCCGCCGAGGCTTTCGGCGGTGACCGTCTCGTTGGTGACGGTCTTCACTACATCCGGCCCGGTGACGAACATGTAGGAGGTGTCGCGGACCATGAAGATGAAGTCGGTCATCGCCGGCGAATAGACGTCGCCGCCGGCGCAAGGGCCCATGATCAGTGAAATCTGCGGAATGACGCCGGAGGCAAGTACATTGCGTTGGAAGATCTCGGCGTAGCCGCCGAGGGCTGCCACGCCTTCCTGGATGCGGGCGCCGCCGGCGTCATAGAGGCCGATGATCGGCGCGCGATTGCGCAGTGCCATCTCCTGCACCTTCACCACCTTTTCGGCATGCGCCTCGGACAGCGAGCCGCCGAACACGGTGAAATCCTTGGCGAAAAGATAGACCGGGCGACCGTTGACGGTGCCCCAGCCGGTAACGACGCCGTCGCCGGCGATCTTGGTTTTCTCCATGCCGAAGTCGGTCGAGCGGTGCTCGACATACATGTCGAACTCCTCGAACGAGCCCTCGTCTAGAAAGACGTCTATGCGTTCGCGGGCGGTCAGCTTGCCCTTCTTGTGCTGGGCGTCGATGCGGGCCTGGCCGCCGCCCATGCGGGCGATCTCGCGGCGGCGCTCGAGTTCCTTCAGCACGTCCTTCATGACCGGTCCCCGAAACGGAAAGCTGCATTGTGGTAATCATGCCCGCGAGAGAGCGCAAGCGCCGCTTCCTCATGGCTTTTGCTGCGCTGCAACATCAGGCCCCTTGCATTTCGATGCGAACTGGGCCATATGCGGCGGCATAGGCGCTTGGGCCGGGACACTCCGGCCTTCTCGATGAATGAGACTGGTTGCGTCTGTTTTCCCTCTTCCCGACATATCGGCAAGGTGGCGAAAAAGCCCCGTGGCATGAAGCCTGCGGGCACGACAGCGCAGCCGTGCGGACGATGACGTCCGCCCGCCTTGTCGTTTCATGACAATTTTCGACGGCAGGTTGCGCCCTGCCGCCATCGATGTTTGCGGCCAGGAGCCGCATGAAAGAAGAATATTTTGACCAATGAAAACACTTTGACCGGTAAGGACACTGCGGAACCGAACGGTTTCGCCGCACTTGGAATCACCGGCGCACTGCTCAAGGCCACCAATGCCGCCGGCTTTACCGATCCGAAGCCGATCCAGGCCCAGGCGATCCCGCCGCAGCTCGAAGGCCGCGACATTTTCGGCATCGCCCAGACCGGCTCGGGCAAGACGGCGGCGTTCGCGCTGCCGATCCTGTCGAAGATCATCGCACTTGGTACCAAGCGCCGGCCGAAGACGGCCCGAGCGCTGATCCTGGCGCCGACACGTGAACTCGCGGTGCAGATCGAGGAGATGATCAAGCTGCTCGCCAAGGGCGCGCATGTATCGACCGCGCTCGTGCTGGGCGGCGTCTCGCGCTTCAGCCAGGTGAAGAAGGTCGCGCCCGGCGTCGACATCCTGATCGCAACGCCCGGTCGGCTGACCGACCTTGTGCGTGAAGGCGACCTGATGCTTGCCGACACCAAATGGCTGGTGCTCGATGAAGGCGACCGCATGCTCGACATGGGCTTCATCAACGACGTGAAGCGCATCGCCAAGGCGACGGCGCCGGACCGTCAGACGGTGCTGTTCTCGGCGACTATGCCGGCCGAGATCGCCGAACTGGCGAAAGGCCTGCTGAAGAACCCGATCCGCGTCGAAGTCGCTCCTCACAGCACCGCGGCAGCCGAGATCGTGCAGGGCGTCGTCTTTGCCCGCACCAAGCAGAAGCGCCAGGTGCTGGCCAACATGCTTGCCGGTGAGGCGATGAAGTCCGTCATCATCTTCTCGCGCACCAAGCATGGCGCCGACAGGGTGACCAAGGATCTCGAGCGCGACGGCTTCAAGGCCGCCGTCATCCACGGCAACAAGTCGCAGAATGCCCGTCAGAAGGCACTCAACGATTTCCGTGAGGGTTCGGTGCGCATTCTCGTGGCGACCGACATTGCGGCACGCGGCATCGACGTGCCCGGCATCAGCCATGTGGTGAATTTCGACCTGCCGGACGAGGCGGAGAGCTATGTCCACCGCATCGGCCGCACCGGCCGCAACGGCATGGACGGCATCGCCATCACACTCTGCGACCCGTCTGAAAACAGCAAGCTGCGTCAGGTCGAGCGCATCATCCGCACCAAGCTGCCGATCGTTGCCGACCATCTCGGCAGCCCCGATCCGCAGCGCAATCCCGCCGAGAAGAACGAGCGCAGCTTCGAACCGGCCAACGATCGCAACGACCACAATGGCCGTCGCGACGGCAGGCGGCCCGGCGGCGCAAACAACGGCTTCGGCAAGAAGCGGTTCGGCGACAAGCCGGCCTTTGCGGGCGAGCGCAAGCCGGAAGGCGCCAAGCCCTTCAAGGGCAATAACAAGCGCCGCTTCGGCGGCAAGCGGCCAGCAGCGCGGGCCGCATAATCTGACCGTGTTGCGGTCGGCCAAGCCTGGCTTGGTCACACACGATTGAAGAGAGCGACCGGAGCGATGCTTCGGTCGCTCTCTTGCTTTGGGGGCCTTTGGTTCACTTTACCACCGCCTCGATCCACACGACGATCCGCTGCGCGAGGAAAACCGTGGTCGATGGCGACAGCGCGTCGCCGGCAATGGCGTGGTTGTCCGGGTCGCCGGTATCGTCGACCGGCACCAATTCATGTGCGGCGCCCCAGCGACCCGCAAACACGATCGCTCGCCCATCACCGATCCTACTCGACTGGCGGCTTGCGGTCGAAATTCAGCGGCCGCGCATTCCAGCGGGTGACCGTGCTGATCACCCATCGGCAGAACGGTCTCGGCAGCATCCTGAGCAGCTTCAGCGTCCAACTCAGGCGGCGTGGGAAAGTGACTTCGAAGCCGCCGTATTCGATGCCTTGCGCGATGCGGCGCGAGGCCAGATTGACCGGCATCAAGCCCGGCATCGGCAGGAAGTTCTTTTCGGTCAGCCGCGTGTCGACAAAGCCCGGATTAATCACCTGGATGCGGACGTTCATCTTGTCGAAATCGTATTTCAGCGACTCGGCCAGGATATTGACTGCCGCCTTGGTGCCGCCATAGGCGGCGGTGGTGGGCCAGCCGAAATAGGCGGTAACCGAACCGATCAGCACGACATGGCCGCGCGAGCGCACGCGCATGCGTTCGATGACCGGCAGCAGGCCATTGATGATGCCAAAATAATTGACTTCGAAAGACCGACGGAAATTGCGCGCCACAAGATCCTCGCCCGGCGTTGCGATATAGCTTCCAGCGTTGAACACTGCCAACACGATCGGACCGAGATCTTTCTCGATCGCTGCAACCGTCTTCGCCATGCGTTTTTCGTCGGTCACGTCGCAAGGATAGGCTGCGACACGGCCCGCCATCTGCGCCGTTTCGACGATGAGCGTATCGATCGGATGGTCATCTGGCGCAGTCACCGCGACGACATAGCCCCGAGCGGCAAGATCCTTGGCCAGCGAACGGCCGATACCGCTGCTGCCGCCCGTAATCCAGGCGACGCCATGCTTCGGATTGGCCCGATAGAGTGTCATGTTGCGCCCCGCCGGCTCTTCTTAGCCTGTGCTCTACCGGTGAAGAAATCGAATGAAAAGAGTGCTTTTCGGTACATGGTTGAAATGAATACCGGTCGGGCGCTCCTGGCTGCAGGAATTGCAGTGTGCGAAATGCGACTGGACCAGGCAAATTCTTGCCTTGAAACCGAAGCTTCGGGTTTCTAGGGTTTCGCCGCACCCACAAAGGAATCTCCATGCCCCGTTCTGTGATCGACGTGATCGGCAACACGCCCCTGATCCGCCTCAACAAGGCCTCGGAAGCAACCGGCTGCGAGATCCTGGGCAAGGCCGAATTCATGAATCCCGGGCAGTCGGTAAAGGACCGCGCCGGCCTGTTTATCATCCGCGATGCGGAACAGCGCGGGCTGCTGCGGCCCGGCGGCGTCATCGTCGAGGGGACGGCTGGCAACACCGGCATCGGATTGACACTGGTTGCCAAGGCGCTCGGCTACCGCACGGTGATCGTCATTCCCGACACCCAGAGCCAGGAGAAGAAGGATACAATCAAACTGCTCGGCGCCGAGCTGATCGAAGTGCCCGCCGTGCCTTACAAGAACCCGAACAATTACGTGAAGCTGTCGGGCCGGCTGGCCGAGCAGATGGCGAAGAGCGAGCCGAACGGCGCGATCTGGGCCAACCAGTTCGACAATGTCGCCAACCGTGACGGCCATATCCGCACCACGGCCGAAGAAATCTGGAACCAGACCGACGGCAAGGTGGATGGTTTCGTGTCGGCGGTCGGTTCCGGCGGCACTCTGGCAGGCGTCGGTTTCGGGCTGAAGGCCAGAAACAACCAGGTCAAGATCGCGCTGGCCGATCCGCTGGGGGCAGCGCTCTATTCCTTCTACACCAGCGGCGAGCTGAAATCCGAGGGCAGTTCGATCACCGAAGGCATCGGGCAGGGGCGGATCACCGCCAACCTCCAAGGCTTTACACCCGATTTTGCCTTCCAGATCCCCGACGAGGACGCGCTGCCGATCGTATTCGACCTGATCCAGGAGGAGGGGCTTTGCGTTGGCGGTTCGACGGGCATCAACATTGCCGGCACCATTCGCCTGGCGCGCGAGCTAGGCCCCGGCCACACCATCGTGACCATGCTTTGCGACTACGGCACGCGCTACCAGTCGAAGCTGTTCAATCCTGAATTCCTGCGCGAAAAGAAGCTGCCGGTGCCGGGCTGGATGGAGCAACAGCGCACGATTTCGGTACCGTTCGAAAGGGTTACGTGATGGCGCACAAGACCGAAGCGCTGTTTCGTGACGACGCCTATCTGGGAACGGCCGACGCCACCGTCGTCGCAGTCAATGATCGCGGCGGCATCATTCTGGACCGGACGGTGTTTTACGCCACATCGGGCGGGCAGCCGGGCGACACCGGCAGCCTCGAACGCGCCGACGGCACCGGCATAGCGATTGCCGCTACGATCACCGGCGAAACCAAGGACGAGATCATCCATGTGCCGGCGCCGGAGCAGGCAGTTCCAAAGGTGGGCGAGCGCATGAGGCTCGCCATCGACTGGCCGCGGCGGCAGTTGCTGATGCGCATGCATTCTGCCTGCCACCTGCTTACCGTCGTCTGTCCGTTCCCGATCACCGGCGCCGCGGTTTCCGAGGACGACAGCCGTATCGATTTCGACATCCCGGACGCCGGCTTTACCAAGGAAGACGTGACGGCCAGACTGATGGAGCTGGTGCGAGCCGACCACCCGATCTTCACCCGGCTCATTTCCGACGAGGAACTGGCATCCAATCCGGGCTTGGTGAAATCCAAGAATGTGCGGCCCCCGGCCGGCACGGGAAGGATCCGATTGGTCTGCATCGGCGAGAACGCTTCGATCGACAGCCAGCCTTGCGGCGGCACCCATGTAAAGAGCACCAGCGAAATCGGCGAGATCCATATCGGCAAGATCGAGAAGAAGGGCCGCGAGAACCGGCGCTTCCGCATTCGCTTTGGTCCTATGCCGCCAGCCTGATATAGGACTGCGACGGACGGGACAGGAGAGAAAAGATGGCCGACGACAGTCCTTTCACCATCGATGCCGATTGGTTACAGAAGCGGCTCGGCGAACCCGGCCTGACGATTGTCGACGCGTCCTGGTATCTGCCGGCGCAAAAGCGTGACGCGCGCGCCGAGTACGACGTAGCGCATATTCCAGGCGCCCGCTTCCTCGACCAGGATGCGGTTTCGGATCCTGACGCGGCTCTGCCGCACACGCTGCCGTCGCCGCAGCATTTCGCGCAATATGTCGGCGCGATGGGTATTTCGGCCGATGACACGATTGTTGTCTATGACGGGCCAGGGTTCTTTTCTGCACCGCGCGCCTGGTGGTTGTTTCGCGTCATGGGCGTGTTCCAGGTCTATATACTCGACGGCGGCTTCGATCGTTGGAAAGCCGCCGGACGGCCGGTGACGGCGGAGCCGACGAAGATCGCGCCTTGCGTGTTTTATGCCAACTTCGATGCCGCCCGCGTCGCCAGCCTTGCCGACATGCGCCGGATCGTCGAGACGGGGGAAAGCCAGATCGCCGACGCGCGCTCGCCTGGCCGTTTTGCCGGCACCGAGCCGGAGCCGCGCCCCGGCATACGCTCCGGCCATATGCCGGGCGCGCACAACGTGCCATTTTCGGCGCTTTCGGAAAACGGCGAATTGTTGCCGAAGGACAGGCTGCGCAAAGTGATCGAAGGAGCCGGCATCGACCTGTCGAAGCCGGTCGTCACCTCCTGCGGGTCGGGCGTCACCGCGGCAGCTGTTACGCTGGCTTTGGAGACGCTTGGCCATGCCGACAACAGGCTTTATGACGGTTCATGGACCGAATGGGGCGGGCTTTCCGACACGCCCGTCGTGACGGGCAAGGACTGACGGGGATGGAAGACGGATCGCTGGAAGACATCGACGTCACCGTGACGTTTCTCGAAATGCATGTGCCGCCTGCGTATTCGCCGCCGCTGCCGTACAACCGCCAGATCGCGCTGCTCAAGACCAAAGACATTCCGCTGCATTTCTACCGCTATTTGATGGATCGGGTGGGCCGCAAATGGCACTGGGTCAATGTGCTGAGGCTGAGCGACGAGGAGCTTGCGGCGGGCATCCACCGCGAGGACCGCGACATCAGGGTGCTTTATCTGGATGGTGCGCCGGCCGGCTTCTTCGACCTCAAGCCGCATTTGCCGGAGGAAGTGGAACTCGCTTATTTCGGAATGATGGAGCACGCGACCGGGCAAGGCATCGGCCGCTGGTTCCTCGGTGCGGCAATCGCCGCGGCATGGTCGCACGGGCCAAAGCGGGTGACGGTGCAGACCTGCACCCTCGATCACCCAGCAGCACTGCCGCTCTATCAAAAACTCGGCTTTACGCCAGTGGCGCAAAAAAAGGAGGTCGTACATCCGATGTCTTTTGCCGAGCGCGCGGCCAGCGTCATGCGGCCCTGATTTTCAGGCCCGTTCATCCGCGCTTCAGCTTGTCTTTGCAATGTCCCAGAGTCTCTGGATCAACACTCAAAGGCGAGCTCGACTTGAATGAGCTTGGCTCTTTCCATATCGCTATCGTCTAAAAACCCGATGGGTGATGGAGGATCGCACGATGGCAATACGCGTGGTAATGGCCGGCGCGACCGGCTGGGTCGGCAAAGCGCTGGTTCCGGCGATCGGGGCGCAGGGCGACATGGCGCTGGCCGGGGCTGTATCACGCAGCGGCGCGGGGCAGGATTCCGGTCTGCTGGTTGGTATGCCGGCTAATGGTATTGCCGTTTCGGCCTCGCTGGCCGAGGCGCTGGAGGCGCCGTCGGACGTGCTGGTCGACTTCACCAAGCCGCATGTCGTGAAAGACCATGTGCTGCTCGCCATCGACAACGGACGGCATACGGTGATCGGCACGTCGGGACTGGGAGCTGCCGATTATGCCGAGATCGACGCCGCGGCGCGCGCTAATGGCGTCGGCGTCGTTGCCGCCGGCAACTTTTCCATCACCGCCACGCTGATGAAGCGGTTTGCACTTATGGCGGCAAAATACGTGCCGGATGTCGAGGTCATCGATTATGCTAGTGCAAAGAAGCCCGACGCGCCCTCCGGAACCGCACGAGAGCTTGCTGAAGCGCTGGCCGACATCCGCAAGGCCTCAACGGCAAAGCCGGTCTCCGAGGTCTCCGGCGTGCCGGCCACACGCGGTGGTGCGGTCGGCGCAGGCGAGGGGGTGCAAGTGCACGCGCTTCGCCTGCCGTCCTACATCCTGTCCTGCGAGGCGCTGTTCGGTCTGCCAGACGAGCGGCTGACCATACGCCACGACGCCGGCTCGTCCGCGGCGCCTTACGTGGCGGGCACGCTGCTCGCCATCAGACGGGTACAGCAGATCAAAGGTCTGGTTCGTGGTCTCGACGCGCTGATGGATTGATCCATTTCGGCAGGAATCGGGTGGGAAGCTCTGCCTTGCGAGCATAATTTCCGGTCGACGACACCGGAGATTTTGCCATGACGCTAAAATTCAAAGCCTTGCCAACCAATGCTGTCCGGGCACTTCAGCGCGGCGGGCCGGATGCTTATGGCTTGAAGCCAGAGCGGCAACTTTCGGATGGCGACGGCGTGCCTTGCCGTCATTGCTTGAAAAATATTGCTGTGGGAGAAGCCTATCTTGTTTTGGCCTATCGGCCTTTTCCGGAGCTGCAGCCTTATGCCGAAACGGGGCCGATCTTTCTGCATGCGAAAGAATGCGAACGCGCCGCCGAGGGGAAAATGCTTCCCGAAATGCTCGAAAGCAGCGATTACATTGTGCGCGGTTATGGCAAGGACGACCGCATCGTTTACGGCAGCGGCGGCGTCATTCCGACCGACGCCATTGCCGCACGGGCAGAGACGTTGTTCGAACGCGACGACATCGCTTACGTCCACATCCGCTCGGCGCGCAACAATTGTTATCAGTGCCGGATCGACCGCGCGTAACCGGACAGGCTGCACCGGCTTGGGGCTGTCGTACTCCCGTCGCATACAAGCGGTAGAAAGACACTGTCGATCGATTTGCCGACCGCGGATGAACCGGCGGGAATTTTCGACAACCGAGGAAGCGGGGCTTTGGCTCCGCTTTTTTGTTGTCCGGTTATTCCGCGCGCCCGACACTTTTCAGTTTTTCGACATAAGAAAAAACCCGTCGGACGAATCCGACGGGCACTGGAGAGGCAGATTCGGACAGCTCAGGCGGCGAGAACGGCCTTCGGCTCGACCAGGTCGTAACCGAGCGCTTCGGCCACTGCGCGATTCGTGATCTTGCCCTTGTGGACGTTCAGCCCGTTGCGCAGATGGTGGTCGTCTACCAGCGCCTTTATGCCCTTGTCGGCGAGCTGCAGGCCATAATGCAGCGTCGCATTATTGAGCGCGTGGGCCGAGGTGACCGGCACCGCACCCGGCATGTTGGCGACGCAATAGTGGATGACGCCGTCGACCTCATAGGTCGGCTCGGCATGGGTGGTGGCGTGCGAGGTCTCGAAGCAGCCGCCCTGGTCGATGGCGACGTCGACCAGCACGGCGCCTTTCTTCATGCCCGACAGCATTTCGCGCGTCACCAGCTTGGGCGCTGCTGCCCCCGGGATCAGCACGGCGCCGACGACGATGTCAGCCGAAAAACATTCTTCCTCCAGCGCCTCTACGGTCGAGTAGCGGGTGTGGACGCGGCCGCCAAAGATGTCGTCGAGCTGACGCAGGCGCGGGATCGAGCGGTCAATGATGGTGACGTCGGCGCCAAGGCCGGCGGCCATCCGTGCAGCATGCAGGCCGACGACGCCGCCGCCGAGCACGGTTACCTTGCCGGGGAGCACGCCGGGCACGCCGCCAAGTAGCACGCCGCGGCCACCATTGGCCTTTTGCAGCGCCGTTGCGCCCGCCTGGATCGACAGGCGGCCGGCGACTTCCGACATCGGTGCTAGCAGCGGCAGACCGCCGCGCTCGTCGGTGACGGTCTCGTAGGCTATTGCGGTCACGCCGGAGGCCAGCAGACCCTTGGTCTGCTCCGGATCCGGGGCAAGATGCAGATAGGTATAGAGGATCTGGCCGTCGCGGAGCTGAACCCATTCGTTGGGCTGCGGCTCCTTGACCTTCACGATCATGTCAGACTTGGCAAAAACGTCGGCGGCCGTTTTGGCAATCGTGGCGCCGGCGGCGCGATACGCGTTGTCATCGGCGCCGATGCCGGCGCCGGCGCCGGTCTCGATCAGCACTTCATGGCCATGCGCGACATATTCACGGACCGAACCCGGTGTCAGGCCGACGCGGTATTCATGGTTCTTGATTTCCCGGGGGCAACCGACGCGCATTGTTTTCTCCTGATCCGGCCCTTTGGGGCTCGTTCCCTGTCTAGAGATAGTGAACCACGAATCGTTCGGTAAGTGTTTGCGAATGCGCTTGCCAGAGAGTCCACTGTTCGATAATCGTTGCGCAAAACATTAGAATTATCGCAGGAACCCGCAAAAATGCCGCTCGACAGGATTGATATCGCCATTCTCGAGACGCTGCAGAAAGACGGGCGGATACCCAACGCAGCGCTCGCCGAGAAGGTTGGCCTGTCGCAGTCGGCCTGTTCGCGGCGGCTGGACAATCTGGAGAAATCCGGAACCATCCGCGGCTATCACGCACGGCTGTCCAACGCTGCACTTGGGCACCAGATGACGGCGATCGTGCATATATCGCTGTCCGGGCAATTCGAGAAGACGTTGTCGGATTTCGAGGCAGCGATAAAGCGCTGCCCGAACGTCCTATCCTGCCATTTGATGTCGGGCGAATATGACTACATCCTGCGCATAGCGGCAAAGGATCTCGTCGACTACGAACGTATCCACAAGGAGTGGCTGTCGGCAATGCCGCATGTGACGAAGATCAATTCGTCTTTTGCCTTGCGCGAAATCGTCGATCGCACGGCCGTGGGAATGAAGCCTGAACTCGCCTAGGCCCGAACTCGCCTAGGTGTTGACTGCCTCGGTCACCACACGGTCCATCGGAATGTCGTGCGGCTGCGGGTAGATGGTGGCGATGCGCTGCAGTTCGTAGCCGACGCCGATGACCAGCGGTTTGAAGGGCATCGCGGCAAGCGTGCGATCGAAGAAGCCGCCGCCATAACCCAGGCGAAACTGCCCAGGATCGATGCCGACAATCGGCGAAATGACGATGTCGGGCAACACCGGATCACCGTCGGCCGGTATCGGGATATTCCAGACGCCCTTCTCCAGCCCGTCTCCGTGGGTATAGGCGCGAAAGACAAGCGGCCGGTCTTTCTCGACAACGACGGGCAACGCCGTGCGCCCGCCCCGCGCGTTAACGGTTTCCATCCACGGGCGCAGGTCCGGCTCGCCGCGAAACGGCCAATAGAGGCTGACCATGCGGCCGGCGATGTCGCCGATCACCGCGTCGAGCCCTTCGGCAATGCGCTGCGACATGGCTGCGCGCGTGTCGGCCGAAACGACAAGGCGGGATACGATCAACCGCTCGCGCTCGGCCTTGCGCCAGCGCCTTACGTCGGTCCAGTCGGATAGCGGCGCTTGGAACTCCGGATCGAGCTCGTGCATAAAACAAGGCGGCGAGGCGTATTGCGCTGAGCTTTCGTCTTCATTCTTAGCCATGCTTCACCTGCAATATACTATTCCGACCAAGCCATATCCGGGACGTAGGCTATATCCGGGAATGAGTCTGCAGCATGCGTATTCACGACATCAAGCGACGACTCCCACGCAGTTGCAGCGCAGGCATTGCTGCACTGCACAAGGATACTTACATCACCCTTGGCGAGAGGGATGAGTGAGATGAATACAGCCAACCATCACGTCGTCGTCGTAGGCGCCGGTTTCGGCGGCCTCGAATTCACCCGCGCACTTACCAGCGCGCCGGTGCGCATCACCATGATCGATAGGCGCAATCATCACCTCTTTCAGCCGCTGCTCTACCAGGTGGCGACGACGGCGCTGGCAACCTCCGAAGTCGCCTGGCCGATCCGCCATCTCCTGCGCAAACGCAAGGACGTGACGACGCTGCTTGCCACTGTGACTGGCATCGACCGCACCGGCAAGCGCGTGCTGCTGCAGGATGGCGGAGCGGTCGCCTACGACACGTTGCTGTTGGCCACCGGTGCGCGGCACGCCTATTTCGGCCATGACGAATGGGAGCCGTTCGCGCCGGGCCTGAAGACACTGGAGGACGCCACCACCATTCGACGGCGTATTCTTTTGGCTTTCGAGCAGGCCGAGCGGGAAACCGATCCCGCCCAGCGCCAGGCATTGCTGACCCTGGCGATCGTCGGCGGCGGGCCGACCGGCGTGGAATTGGCCGGCACGATTGCCGAACTGGCGCATGACACGCTGCGCGGCGAGTTCCGCAACATCGACACGCGCGAGACGCGTGTGGTGCTGATTGAGGCCGGCGAACGCATCCTTGCCAATTTCGCGCCGGAACTCTCCGATTATGCAACGAAGGCGCTCGAACGGCTCGGCGTGACCGTCGAACTCGGCCGGGCGGTTACGCGCTGCGATGCCGAGGGTGTCGTCTTCGGCGACACACATTTGCCGGCCAGGACAATCCTGTGGGCGGCGGGCGTCGCCGCTTCGCCGGCCGCCGAATGGCTCGGCGCGGCAGCGGACCGCGCGGGCAGGGTGCTTGTCGAGCCTGACCTCACTGTACCGGGAAACCCGGAGATTTTCGTCATCGGTGACGCAGCGCACGTCCTGCGGCCGGATGGCCGGCTGGTGCCGGGCGTCGCGCCCGCCGCCAAGCAGCAGGGACGGCACGTCGCCGCGACGATCAAGGCAAGGCTTACCGGTGACACGACACCGCGTCCTTTCAGCTACAGGCATGACGGCGACCTGGCGACGATCGGCAAGCGCGCCGCGGCCATCGATTTCGGCTGGATCAAGCTTACCGGCCGGCTTGCCTGGTGGCTATGGGGCTTGGCGCATATCTACTTCCTGATCGGCTTTCGTAACCGGCTTGCGGTTTCCCTGAGTTGGCTATGGATCTACTTCACCGGTCAGCGCAGCGCGCGGCTGATCACGCAGGGCGACGACGACAAGGGCTGATTGTTCGCTGCCGGACATTCATCGGCGCGTCACCTCCTCTTGATGGAATCGGCTTCTGGACTCGACTGGATTTCGGCGCGAAGCTTTGCTTCGGGCAGGACTTGTCACGTCGTGGAAGAAAGAGAAAACGAATGTCCCAATTGCGCCACCTCGTCTCACGCCGCGATTTCCTCGCCAGCGTCGCCGCCAGCGGAGCGCTGATCATGCTGCACCCGTTCTCCGCCCGGGCTCAAGCCAATCAGGCGCATCTGAGGATTATGGAGACGACCGACATCCACGTGAATGTGCTGCCTTACGACTACTACGCCGACAAAGCTAACGACACGATGGGGCTGTCGCGAACGGCATCGTTGATTGAAGCCGTGCGCAAGGAAGCAACCAACGCGATGCTGATCGATAATGGCGACCTTCTGCAAGGTAACCCGATGGGCGACTACATCGCCTACGAGAGGGGGATGAAGGATGGCGATCTGCATCCGGTTATGAAGGGCATGAACCTGCTCGGCTACGAATGCTCGACGCTCGGCAACCACGAGTTCAACTACGGCCTGTCGTTCATGGACAAGGTGCTGGCCGGTGCCAATTTCCCGTTTGTCTGCGCGAATTTGATCCGCGGCACGGAGCTCGCCGCGAACCCGCGTGACGACAGGCTTTATCTCAAGCCTTACGTCATCCTCGACAGGAAGATCAAAGACGGGTCGGGCGCCGAGCAACCGATCAGGATCGGCATCATCGGCTTCGTGCCGCCGCAGATCATGGTCTGGGACCTGAAAAATCTCGAGGGCAGCGTCAAAACACGCGACATCGTCGAGGCGGCCAAGGCGTGGGTGCCGCAAATGAAGGAAGAAGGCGCCGACATCGTCATTGCGCTCTCCCATTCCGGCATCGACGTGAAGCAAAGTGACATGATGGAGAACGCCTCCTTCTTCGTTGCCGGTGTCGAAGGTATCGATGCGGTGTTCACCGGTCACCAGCATCTGGTCTTCCCCGGCAAGAAGGACTTTCAGTCGCTGGAAGCCGTCGATACGGCGAAAGGCACGTTGCAAGGCAAGCCCGCCGTCATGGCCGGCTTCTGGGGCTCGCACATGGGGCTGATCGATCTGTTGCTGGAGCGCGACGGATCGACGTGGAAAATCGTCTCGGCGACCTCTGAGGCCAGGCCGATCTTTGAGCGGGTCGACAAAACGAACAAGCCGACCGTCGCGGACGACCAGCGCATCATCGACGCGCTCAAACAGGACCACGAGGCGACGCTTGCCTATGTGCGCCGGCCGGTCGGCAAAACCTCGGCGCCGCTCTATTCCTATTTTGCGCTGGTCGCCGATGATCCATCGGTGCAGATCGTCAGCCAGGCGCAGACCTGGTATTTGAAGGACATCCTGAAGAACACAGAGTGGAAGGATATGCCGCTGTTGTCGGCGGCGGCACCGTTCAAGGCCGGCGGGCGCAACGGCGCCGACTATTACACCGACGTGGCGGTGGGCGATATCGCCATCAAGAACGTCGCCGATCTCTACCTCTATCCAAACACGGTGCGCGCCGTTGAAATCACCGGGGCAGAGGTGAAGGAATGGCTGGAAATGTCGGCCGGCATCTTCAACCGGATCGAACCGGGCAAAGCCGACCAGGCGCTCATCAACACTGACTTCCCATCCTATAATTTCGACGTGATCGACGGCGTCACATACAAGATCGATCTGTCGCAGCCACCGAAATATGATTCGAAGGGCGGGCTGGTGAATGCTGGCTCGACCCGCATCATTGACTTGATGTTCGACGGCAAACCGATTGACCCCAAGCGGAAATTCGTCGTCGCCACCAACAACTACCGAGCCGGCGGCGGGGGCAATTTCCCGGAGATCAATGCCTCGAAGATCATCTACGAAGCGCCCGACACCAACCGCGATGTGATCGTGCGCTATATCGTCAGCAAAGGCACCATCAACCCGTCGGCGGACGCCAACTGGTCGTTTGCGCCACTGCCGGGAACCCGCGTCGTATTCGAGACCGGCGCCAAGGCGAAGGAGTTTATTGCGCAAGTGAAGTCGCTGAAGATCGAGCCGGCGGGCGAGGGCGAAGCGGGCTTTGCAAAATACCGCATCACTCTTTGAGGCGAGGATTTGAACGTCGGCTCGAAACTGTCTCAGCGTTAAGATACTGCCCCGATACGGCCAATCCGTTTGAGACAGGGGGCCTCTGTTCAAGCAGGTGGTGCGAAACGCCGCTTGACGGCGGCATGACCGGATCCAGCGCGTCCGTCGAAATCCCGCCGGAATAATGGTGTGGCAGTTGGTCGATCGAGGCGGGAAGCGGTCGTCGAAGCCGAGCGGGGTTATCTTTCCAAGGCGCCCTGTGGCGGTAGCGCCATTCTGGCCAGCAAGCATCGCAGCAGACAGACCACAAAGGCCATTAAGATTCGGGGAGGGTCCCCAGCAGCGTTGGAATCGCTATGGTTGCAACCGTCCATATGCGCTAGTTTTAGTCATGCGTTATGTCATCGTCATCACGACCGTCACCTTTTTCCTGATCTGGGACGGCATTTACAACCAGGGCCGCTACCTCGACAGGACGGTCAGGGAGGTGACCCGCATCGTGCACTATGTAACGAGCATGGTGTAGTTTCTCTTCGCAGCTATGGTTCGCAGACGCGACAAACCTGCCGATTGACGGCACGCTGCCGCTGACACAAAAGAACGCCGGTCCAACGGTCGAGGAGGCTGGGTTGATCCGGCATATCGTTTTCTTCAGCGCACGGCATAAAGCGGATGTCGAGGCAGTGCGCACGGGCCTCCTGGCGCTTGGCAAGATACCTCATTCGCGTCATTTCGAGGTAACGCTCAACACCAAGGTCGACCCGCTCTCGGATGAGATCGATGTGGTCGTCTACGCCGAGTTCGAGGACGAAGCGGCGCTCGCCGCCTACAAGGCGCATCCGCTCTATGCAGAGACGACCAGCCGGGTCAAACCGCTACGCGAATTGCGTTATTCGGCCGACATCGTTGCAAGTTGACCGCCCCCAAGGCAGATTTGACGTCGCGGAGGGGCTCCGCGCCGTAGCCCGCTTCACTCCGTCTGAGCTGCGGAGGTTTCGGTCGGATCGACGCCCGGCCGCTTTGGCGCGTTCCAGATCAGCACTGCGATAACTGCTATCGCAATAACGGCTAGGGCGATGAAAAGGTCTCTTCCCATGGCAATGAGCTAGGATGATTTTTGCGGGCGGCAAGTCGGCTCCTCGCGGCCGAGGCCTGCGATCGCCGCTGAGGCACCGGCCAAGCCCTTGAACCATTTTCAGGAATGAGGCACATCGCGCGAGACATGACCGAGAACACCTCCGCAAGCCCTCATCCGCTCGATCACCTGGTGTTGCCGACCGCGAGCCTCGATGTTGCGCGGGCGCGCTTGACCTTGCTCGGCTTTACCGTTGCGCCGACAGGTATCCACCCTTTCGGAACCGAAAACTGCTGTGTCTTCCTCACCGACGGCACCTATCTCGAGCCGCTCGCGGTCGCTGACCGGCAGGCCGCGGCAACGGCGATCGCGAACCGCAATGTCTTTGTCGTGCGTGATCGCACGTATCGCGAAGAAAACGGCGATGAAGGATTTTCTGCCGTGGCGCTGGGCACCGAAAGCGCCGCCGCGGACCACGCGCGCTACATGGAAGCCGGTCTGTCGGCGGGAGACGCGCTAAGCTTTTCGCGCGCCTTCACCGATGCGACGGGAAAGAGCGACACCGCATCGTTCAAACTGGCCTTTGCGGCTACAGGCAAGGCAACGGACGCTTTTCTCTTCGCCTGCGAGCGGATCAATGCGCCGAACGTCGACCGCACTGCGTTGCAGGCCCACGCTAATGGCGCAACCGGCATTGTCGAAGTCGTGACAGTCAGCCGAGCACCTTCCGAACAACGCCATGTGATTTCGATCGCAGCCGGGATGGAGGCGCAGAGCGGCACTGTCTATGAGCTGCCGAATGCCGTCGTGACCGTTCTGGATCCTGCAGCCTATTCGGCACGCTTCGGCATTCCTGCCGGCGCGCCGTCTGAACTCCGCTTTGCTGGGATCGTCTTTTCGGTTAGGCACGGCGACACCGTCGCAAAGCTGCTTGCAGCCAATTCCGTCGAACACGACATGCGCGGCGGTGATACCATCGTGCCGCCGGCGCCAGGGCAGGGCGCAGCCTTCATTTTCCGGGAGATCGCATGAACAAGCTCAATCCACTGATGCCGAACTCTTCCGTTGCGGTCGGCAAAGTCATTTTCGGCAACAGCGCGCCCCTGTCGCTGATCGCCGGTCCATGCCAGCTGGAATCGCGGCAGCACGCTTTCGACATGGCTGGTGCGCTAAAGGAATTGACTGAAAGGCTCGGCATCGGACTCGTCTACAAGACCAGCTACGACAAGGCCAATCGCACATCGCTTGGCGGCACGCGCGGTGCGGGACTTGAAGCGGCAATGCCGATCTTCGACGACTTGCGCGAGAATTTTTCGCTGCCGATCCTGACCGACGTCCACACTGAGGAACAATGCGCGATCGTCGCGCTTCATGCCGATATCCTGCAGATTCCTGCCTTCCTCAGCCGCCAGACCGATTTGCTGATTGCTGCGGCAAAAACCGGCAAGGTGGTCAATGTGAAGAAGGGGCAATTCCTCGCGCCGTGGGACATGAAGAACGTCGTCGCCAAAATCATCGGCTCCGGCAACGCCAATGTCTTGGTCACCGAGCGCGGCGCATCCTTTGGTTACAACACCCTGGTGTCCGACATGCGGGCGCTGCCGATCATGGCCGAGATCGGCGCGCCGGTGATTTTCGATGCCACCCATTCCGTGCAGCAGCCGGGTGGGCAGGGCGGTTCGTCTGGAGGCGACCGGCGCTTTGTCGAGACGCTGGCGCGCGCGGCCGTCGCGGTTGGCGTCGCCGGCGTCTTCATCGAGACGCACCAGGACCCCGACAACGCGCCTTCCGACGGTCCCAACATGGTGCCGCTAAAGGATCTTCCCGCATTGCTTGAACGGCTGATGGCGTTCGATCGCATTGCCAAAAGCGTGAGTTGAACCAGCAGTTGCGCCACAGCAGCGCCGCCAAGAAAACTTTGAAGAATTTCGAACCCGCCTGGAACCTTAGCCCGCGGCCCTCATTGTCAAAATCTAATGTCAACGACGACGAGGAGCACACCATGACGACCCAGACGGGACACACCGAAGCCATCGCCGCTTCGCGGGTTATCGGCACATCGGTCTACAATACGGAAGGCACTCATATCGGCGACATCGAGGACGTCATGCTCGACAAACTGTCGAACGGAATCATGTTTGCCGTGATCGGTTTTGGCGGATTTCTCGGCATCGGCGAGAAATACCACGCCATTCCGTGGGCGAGCCTTGACTATGATGAGAACAAGGGCGGCTATGTGGTGCCGTTCACCAAAGACCAGCTGATGGCCGCTCCTTCCTATTCGATCAACGAGCTGACCGGCGCCGACGGCGAGGCCGCGCGTGACGCCTCATACAACTACTACAAGGTCGAGCCTTACTGGCACTGACTAAGTCTCCTGGAATCAAAAAGGCCCCCGGGAAATCGGGGGCCTTTCGATGTGGCGGGATGCTACTGCGCAATCTGCAGGGCCTGCAAAGGCGACGATCCCTGCGGGGGTTGCTGATTGTCGCACGACGTCAGGAACGCAGCCGCGATCAGGAACAAACTCACAATACCGCTCAACTGGGACATGGCGAAACTCCTCCTGTTTCGCCCCGCGCGACAACAGCCATAAACCAGAAATCGGCATGCCGCGTATGACAAATGATGACAGCGCTTCGTGCTTCGTGAATCCGTAGCGCACGGGCAATATTTGCAAGTGCCCCGATTGCGTTTTGCGGCGCTTTGGCTAAGAGGTGCGCGACGCTTCAATCGATCAATCGGGGACATCGCAATGACGGCCATCATCGACATTGTCGGGCGTGAAATCCTGGACAGCCGCGGAAATCCGACCGTCGAGGTCGACGTCGTGCTCGAAGACGGCTCGATGGGTCGCGCCGCGGTGCCGTCCGGCGCCTCGACCGGCGCGCATGAGGCGGTCGAACTGCGCGATGGCGGCCCCCGCTATCTCGGCAAGGGCGTGCTCACGGCGGTCGAGGCGGTGAACGGCGAGCTGTTCGAGGCGATCGGCGGCATGGAGGCAGAGAATCAGATCCATATCGACCAGACCATGATCGAGCTCGATGGTACGCCCAACAAGAGCCGGCTCGGCGCCAATGCCATCCTCGGCGTGTCGCTGGCTGTGGCCAAGGCAGCGGCCGAAGCGGCCGCCCTGCCGCTCTATCGTTATATCGGCGGCACCAAGGCCCATGTGCTGCCGGTGCCTATGATGAACATCATCAATGGCGGCGCGCATGCCGACAACCCGATCGATTTCCAGGAATTCATGATCCTGCCGATCGGCGCGCCGACGCTGCGCGACGGCGTGCGCTGGGGCTCGGAGATCTTTCATACGCTGCGAAAGAAGCTGAAGGACGCCGGCCATAACACCAATGTCGGCGACGAGGGCGGCTTTGCCCCCAACCTGAAGAGCGCGCCGGCCGCGCTCGACTTCATCATGGAATCGATCGAGCAGGCTGGCTTCAAGCCCGGCGAGGAGGTTGCGCTAGGCCTCGACTGCGCGGCGACCGAATTCTTCAAGGATGGCAACTACGTCTATGAAGGCGAGAGGAAAACCCGCGACCCGAAGGCGCAGGCCAAATATCTAGCCAAACTCGCTGCAGACTACCCGATCATCACCATTGAGGACGGCCTGGCCGAGGATGATTGGGACGGTTGGAAAATACTGACTGATCTCATCGGCAAGCAAACGCAGCTGGTTGGCGACGATCTGTTCGTCACCAACACGGCGCGGCTGCGCGACGGCATCCGCATGGGTGTCGCCAATTCGATCCTAGTCAAGGTCAACCAGATCGGCTCGCTTACCGAAACGCTCGACGCCGTCGAGACCGCGCACAAGGCCGGCTATACCGCGGTGATGTCGCACCGCTCGGGCGAGACCGAGGATTCGACCATCGCCGACCTCGCCGTTGCCACCAATTGCGGGCAGATCAAGACGGGCTCGCTGTCGCGCTCGGATCGCATGGCCAAGTACAACCAGCTCATCCGCATTGAGGAGGAGCTCGGCAAGCAGGCGCGATATGCCGGCAAGTCGATCGTGAAAATCTGATTTCGAGAGAAAAACCGTGGCGACGAGGGCGGGGACATTCCCGCCCTTTTTTGCTTCCAGGCTCTGAATCCAACAGGCTGTAACCGTCCATTAAGCACAATCGGGCGACAAAGGCGGCGTAGAGGATTCGGACCATGTGGACACGCCAGCACAAGCAAAGAAACACCGGCCGGCTGATCATCCCCTCGCTCTGCGTGGTGTTCCTGACTTATTTCGGTTTCCATGCCTATCATGGCGAGTTCGGCATCTATTCCAAGTATCAGCTCGAAGCTGAGACTGCCGAATTGCAGGGCAGGCTCGATGCCGTCAGGGCGCGCCGGATCGATCTCGAGCGCCGCGTTCAGCTGATGCATGAGGGCACGCTGGAGAAGGACATGCTGGACGAGCAGGCGCGCAAGGCGCTTAATCTGTCCCACGCCGACGAGATCACCATCATGCTGCCGGTCGCAAGATAACCTGATCTCAGTTAATCAGCGATATTTGCAATGATTTTAACTGCTTAGATGCATGACAGCCATGCGTTTTCGGCATGGCGAAAGCCTTCCCTGCATGTTAGCCTGTCTCAAATCGGTGGGAGAACTGATCTCCCTCGCTGTCCGCCAAGAGACGCCAACAGGGAGTGATGCATGGCCACCGCCACCAGAAAAGCGCCTGCCAAATCCAAATCAGACGGCAAGATGCCGGGCCTTTCCACCCCGAAGCCTGTTGAATTCACCAAAGACCAGGAGCTTGCCGCCTACCGGCACATGCTGCTCATCCGCCGCTTCGAGGAAAAGGCCGGCCAGCTTTACGGCATGGGCTTCATCGGCGGTTTCTGCCACCTCTACATCGGCCAGGAAGCGGTCGTTACCGGCATGAAGATGGCGCTGATCGACGGCGACCAGATGATCACCGCCTATCGCGACCATGGTCATATGCTGGCCATGGAGTTGTCACCGCGCGGCGTCATGGCCGAACTGACCGGGCGCCGTAGCGGCCTGTCGAGAGGCAAGGGCGGCTCCATGCACATGTTCTCCAAGGAGAAGCATTTTTACGGCGGCCACGGCATCGTCGGCGCGCAAGTGTCGCTCGGCACCGGCATTGCCTTCGCCAACCGCTATCGCGGCAACAACAATGTGACGCTGACCTATTTCGGCGATGGCGCGGCGAACCAGGGCCAGGTCTACGAAAGCTTCAACATGGCCTCGCTGTGGAAGCTTCCGGTGATCTACATTATCGAGAACAACCGCTACGCCATGGGCACCTCGGTCTCGCGCTCGTCGGCCGAGACGGATTTCTCGCACCGCGGCGCGTCCTTCAAGATTCCAGGCATCCAGGTCGACGGCATGGATGTGCGCGCTGTAAAGGCAGCCGGCGACCTCGCCGCCGAATGGTGCCGCGCCGGCAACGGGCCGCTCATTCTCGAAATGCAGACCTATCGTTACCGCGGCCATTCGATGTCGGATCCGGCAAAATACCGCTCCAAGGAAGAAGTGCAGAAAATGCGCTCCGAACGTGACCCGATCGAGCAGGTCAAAGCGCGGCTGCTCGACAAGAAATGGGCAAGCGAGGACGAGCTCAAGGCCATCGACAAGGAAGTCCGCGACGTTGTCGCCGACGCCGCAGAATTTGCCCAGAACGACGCGGAGCCGGATCTGTCCGAGCTCTGGACCGACATCGTACTTTAACGAGAGGGCAAGGACATGCCGATCGAAATTCTCATGCCCGCCCTCTCGCCGACCATGGAAGAGGGTAACGTTTCCAAGTGGTTGAAGAAAGAGGGCGACAAGGTTGCGGCCGGTGACGCCATTGCCGAGATCGAGACCGACAAGGCAACGATGGAAGTCGAAGCCGTGGACGACGGCACGCTTGCCAAGATCGTGGTTCCTGCCGGCACCGAGGGTGTCAAGGTCAACACACTGATCGCTGTGCTGGCCGTCGATGGCGAAGACATCGACGAGGCAGGCGAAGGTATCGGCGAGGAGGCTATTGAGTCGCAAGCGGAAGCGCCCGCGGCGGCTCCGCCGCCCGCGGCTGCTCCGGCCAAGAACGAAGCGGCAGCACCTGTTGCCGCCTCGCCCAAGCTGGAAATTGCCGCCGATCCGGACATCCCGGCCGGCACCGAAATGGTCTCGACCACAGTGCGTGAAGCCTTGCGCGACGCAATGGCGGAGGAAATGCGCCGCGACGGCGACGTCTTCGTCATGGGCGAGGAAGTCGCCGAGTACCAGGGCGCCTACAAGATCACACAGGGCCTGTTGCAGGAATTCGGTCCGAGACGCGTGGTCGACACGCCGATCACCGAGCACGGCTTTGCCGGCGTTGGTGTTGGCGCGGCGATGGCCGGCCTGAAGCCGATCGTCGAATTCATGACCTTCAACTTCGCCATGCAGGCGATCGACCAGATCATCAATTCAGCCGCCAAGACGCTCTACATGTCCGGCGGCCAGATGGGCGCCCCGATCGTCTTTCGCGGTCCGAACGGCGCTGCTGCCCGCGTCGCCGCGCAGCATTCGCAGTGCTATGCCGCCTGGTACAGCCATATTCCTGGATTGAAGGTGGTGATGCCTTATACCGCCGCCGACGCCAAGGGTCTGCTCAAGGCGGCGATCCGCGATCCGAACCCGGTCATCTTCCTCGAAAACGAAATCCTTTACGGCCACTCCTTCGACGTGCCGAAGATGGACGATTTCGTGTTGCCGATCGGCAAGGCGCGCATTCACAAATCCGGCAAGGACGTGACCATCGTCTCGTTCGGCATCGGCATGACCTACGCGCTCAAGGCGGAGGCGGAGTTGCGCGGCATGGGCATCGATGCCGAGATCATCGACTTGCGCACCATCCGCCCGCTCGACTTCGACACGATCATCGCCTCGGTCAAAAAGACCAATCGCCTCGTGGTGGTCGAGGAAGGCTTTCCGCAGAACTCGGTCGGCGACCATATCGCCAATCAGGTCTCGCAGCGCGCCTTCGATTTCCTCGATGCACCGGTCATTACAATTGCCGGCAAGGACGTGCCGATGCCCTATGCGGCGAACCTCGAAAAGCTGGCGCTGCCCAATGTCGGCGAGGTCGTCGAGGCGGTCAAAGCCGTCACGTATCGCTGAGCAGGGCGGGAGGACAAAATGCCGATCAACATCACCATGCCGGCGCTGTCGCCCACAATGGAAGAGGGCAATCTTTCCAAGTGGCTGGTCAAGGAAGGCGATAAAGTTTCGCCCGGCGACGTGATTGCCGAGATCGAGACCGACAAGGCGACGATGGAAGTCGAAGCCGTCGACGAGGGCACGGTCGCCAAGCTGGTGGTTCCGGCCGGCACAGAAGGCGTCAAGGTCAATGCGCTGATCGCGGTGCTGGCTGCCGAGGGCGAGGATGCTGCTTCTGCCGCCAAAAGCGGTGATGGCGCTGCGCCGGCCAAGGCTGAGGCTCCGAAAGCGGAAGCCCCCAAAGCTGAAACATCAAAGCCCGAAGCGTCGAAGCAGGAGCCTGCCGCACCTGCGCCTAAGGCGGAAGCGGTGCCGGTCGCCAACGGCCACGCAAGCGGTGAGCGCATCTTCGCCTCGCCGCTGGCCCGGCGCATTGCCAGGGAAGCCGGCGTCGATGTCGCGGCGCTGACAGGCTCCGGCCCCCGCGGCCGCGTAGTAAAGGCCGATGTCGATGCCGCAATTTCCAGTGGCGGCGCCAAGGCGGCACCAGCAGCAAAAGCGGCGCCCGCCGGCGCTCCGGCACCTGCGGCCGCAGCACCCAAGGCGATGTCGGACGAGCAGGTGCTCAAACTGTTTGCCGAAGGCTCCTACGAGCTGATCCCGCACGACAATATGCGCAAGACCATTGCGAGGCGGCTGGTCGAAGCCAAGACCACCATCCCGCATTTCTATCTGACGCTCGACTGCGAGCTCGACGCACTTCTGGCCCTGCGCACGCAGATCAATGCGGCCGCGCCGGTGAAGAAGACCGAGAAGGGCGAAACGCCGGCCTACAAGCTGTCGGTCAACGACATGGTCATCAAGGCTCTTGCCATGGCGCTGATGGCGGTTCCGGATGCCAATGCGTCATGGACAGAAAACGCCATGATCAAGCACAAGCACGCCGATGTCGGCGTTGCCGTATCGATCCCCGGCGGCCTGATCACCCCGATCATCCGGCGTGCTGACGAAAAGACGATGTCCGTCATCTCCAACGAGATGAAGGATCTTGCCGGCCGCGCCCGCAGCCGCAAGCTGAAGCCGGAAGAATATCAGGGTGGCACCACGGCGGTGTCCAATCTCGGCATGTTCGGCATCAAGGATTTTTCTGCCGTCATCAACCCGCCGCATGCGACGATCCTGGCGGTCGGCGCCGGCGAGCAACGCGCGGTGGTCAAGAACGGCGAGATCAAGATCGCCACGATCATGTCGGTGACGTTGTCGACCGATCACCGCGCCGTCGACGGTGCGCTCGGCGCCGAGCTGCTCGTCGCCTTCAAACGCATGGTCGAAAACCCGATGGGCATGCTGGTTTAAGAGAAGGGAACAGGGCGGTGCGGAAATTCTTCACCAGCCTTTTTGCCTTCTTTCTTTCCGGTTTGGCGGGCGGATTGGTGGCGCAGTGGCTCGCCGTCGCCACCAAGGCCGACGTGGAGTACATCCTTGTACTCATGATCTCGGCTCTCGTCACCATCTTCGCGACGCTCGCATTCTTCATCGCACAATTCATGTCGGACCCACGACGGGCAACAAAACTGACCGCGATCATAGGGGTAGCGTTTTTTGTGCTCGTTGGAGTTGCCCTGATCGGCTGGACTTTCTCCCAGCCCCCAGGCAAGAGCCAGTGGTCGGGCGATCTTCCCATAGTCGCCGGTCTCGTTCTGCCGGGCATCGCTACAGTGCTGGTCCAGTGGCTTTTCGTGCGCTGGCGATTGGCGCGCTCGCAACCAGGTTTCGGCGGGGCAGGCACATGAAGACGGTCCTCTGCTACGGCGATTCGCTGACCTGGGGCTATGACGCGGCAAACCTCGGCCGTCATCCGCCGGCGGATCGCTGGCCGAGCGTGCTGCAGGCAGCATTGGGCAGCGGCGTCGAGGTCATCGCCGAAGGCCTGAATGGCCGAACCACCGCCTTCGACGATCACTTGGCCGGGGCGGACCGCAATGGCGCAAGGCTGTTGCCAACAATCCTGACGACGCACGCACCGATCGACTTGATCGTCATCATGCTCGGAGCCAACGATATGAAGCCGTGGATTCACGGTAATCCGGTCGCGGCCAAACAAGGCATGCAACGCCTGATCGACATCGTGTGCGGTCACGATTACCCGTTCGATTGGCCGGCGCCGCAGATCCTGATCGTCGCGCCGCCCGTAGTCAGCCGCACGGAAAACGCCGAGTTCAAGGAAATGTTCGCCGGCGGCGATGACGCGTCAAAGCGGCTGGCGCCGCAATATTCCGCCCTTGCCGACGAGGCCGGCTGCGGCTTCTTCGATGCCGGCACGGTGGCCAAAACCACGCCGCTCGACGGCGTCCACCTGGACGCGGAAAACACGCGGAACGTCGGGCAAGCGCTGGCGCCGCTCGTGCGCCTCATGTTGGAATTGTGAAGGAGAAAGCCGTGGCTGAGAACTACGACGTCATCATCATCGGCTCCGGCCCCGGCGGCTATGTCACTGCAGTGCGTTCGGCCCAGCTTGGCTTCAAGACGGCGATCGTCGAGCGCGAGCACTTGGGCGGCATCTGCCTCAACTGGGGCTGCATTCCGACCAAAGCGCTGCTGCGCTCCGCCGAGATCATGCACTATTCGGATCATCTGAAGGACTACGGCCTGAAGATCGATGGCAAGGTCGGCGTCGACACAGCCGCCGTCGTCGATCGCTCGCGAAAGGTCTCGCTGCGGCTCAACGGCGGCGTCGGCTTCCTGATGAAGAAGAACAAGGTCGACGTCATCTGGGGCGAAGCCAAGCTGACGAAACCCGGCGAGATCGTCGTGTCGAAATCGTCGAAGAAGCCGATGGAGCCGCAGCCGCCGGCGCCCAAGGGCGTCAAGGGCGAGGGCACCTATAGCGCCAAGCACATCATCCTGGCGACCGGCGCCAGGCCGCGCGCGCTGCCCGGCATCGAGCCTGACGGCAAGTTGATCTGGACCTATTTCGAGGCGATGGTGCCGAAAGAGATGCCGAAATCGCTGCTGGTGATGGGCTCGGGCGCCATCGGCATCGAGTTCGCCTCGTTCTACCGCACCATGGGCGCCGAGGTGACGGTGGTCGAACTGCTGCCGGCTGTGATGCCGGTCGAGGACGCCGAGGTCTCGAAATTCGCGCAGAAGCAGTTCGAGAAGCAGGGCATGAAGATCATCCTAGAAGCCAAGGTGACCAAGGTCGAGAAGGGCACTAACTCGGTCACCGCGCATGTCGAGATGAAGGACGGCAAGGTCGAGAAGATCACCGCCGATCGCATGATCTCGGCCGTCGGCGTACAAGGCAATATCGAGAACCTCGGCCTCGAGACGCTCGGCGTGAAGACGGACCGCGGTTGCGTCGTCGTCGACGGCTACGGCAAGACCAATGTGCCGGGCGTTTACGCCATCGGCGACGTTGCCGGACCGCCGATGCTCGCCCACAAGGCCGAGCATGAGGGCGTGGTCTGTGTGGAAAAGATCGCCAATTTCCCCGGCGTGCATGCCATCGACAAGCTGAAGATCCCGGGCTGCACCTATTGCAATCCGCAAGTCGCCTCGGTCGGACTGACGGAAGCCAAAGCGAAAGCCGACGGAAAGGACATCCGCGTCGGCCGCTTTCAGTTCGCGGCAAACGGCAAGGCGATTGCGCTCGGCGAGGACCAAGGCTTCGTCAAGACCATTTTCGACAAGAAGACCGGCCAGTTGCTGGGTGCCCATATGGTCGGCGCAGAAGTAACCGAACTGATCCAGGGCTTCGTCGTGGCGATGAATCTGGAGACCACCGAGGAAGAGCTGATGCACACGATCTTCCCGCACCCGACGCTGTCGGAGATGATGAAGGAGAGTGTACTCGACGCCTATGGCCGCGCACTGAATGCATGATAAATTAGTTGGGCGAGTCTCACACGGAAGACACAAAGGAACTCGACGGCAGAGCAATTCGTTTCGCAGGCATCATCCATCATACAAGGAGAGGGCATATGGAAATGAACGGCGTGGGCTGGGTTGCAGCCATCATCATCGGCGGCCTGGCGGGATGGCTCGCCGAAATGTTCATGAAGAGCAACACCGGCATCCTCATGAACATCGTTCTCGGCATTGTCGGCGCAATCGTGTTGAACGCCATCCTGCAGGCCCTGAACATCGGCATCTTCGGCGTCGGCTGGATCGCCTATCTGATCACCGGCTTCATCGGTGCCTGCATTCTGATTGCGGTCGGACGACTGGTGCGCCGCTAACCTCTGTCGGCACTTGCTATGCGAAAAAGGCCACCGCGGCATGCGTGATCGCGGCCTTTTTCTTTTCGCCGAAAAGTCCTAGATGACGTGGGTAGAGCGAGCGCTGGACAAGCGCTTGCCAATGAGCCGGGTTTCACATGGTCACCGTCCTCGACACGATTGCCAATGCGCCGCGCCTGCGGCATCCCGAAAAGGCGCACAAGCCGGATCAGGACGTACTGCGCAAGCCTGACTGGATCCGCGTCAAGGCGCCGATGTCGAAAGGCTATGCCGAGACGCGCGAAATCGTGAAGTCTCACAAACTGGTGACGGTTTGCGAAGAGGCGGGCTGCCCCAATATCGGCGAGTGCTGGGAGAAGAAGCACGCCACCTTCATGATCATGGGCGAGATCTGCACGCGGGCCTGCGCCTTTTGCAATGTCGCCACCGGCATCCCGACCGCACTCGATCCCGACGAGCCGGCGCGTGTCGCGCATGCGGTCAAGCAAATGGGCTTGAGCCATGTCGTCATCACTTCCGTCGATCGCGACGATCTCGCCGACGGCGGGGCCCAGCATTTTGCCGATGTCATCCGTGCGATCAGGGCAGCGACCCCATCGACTACGATCGAAATCCTGACGCCCGACTTCCTGCGCAAGGACGGTGCGCTGGAGATCGTCGTGGCGGCCAAGCCGGACGTTTTCAACCATAATCTCGAGACCGTTCCGTCGAACTATCTGACTGTTCGGCCGGGTGCGCGCTATTTCCACTCGATCAGGCTCTTGCAGCGGGTCAAGGAACTCGACCCCTCGATCTTCACCAAGTCCGGCATCATGGTCGGCCTTGGCGAGGAGCGGAACGAAATCCTGCAGCTGATGGACGATTTGCGTTCGGCCAATGTCGACTTCATGACCATCGGCCAATATCTGCAGCCGTCGAAGAAGCACCATCCGGTGATCCGCTTCGTCACGCCGGAGGAATTCAAGTCCTTTGAGACGATCGGCAGGACCAAGGGCTTCCTGCTGGTGGCGTCGAGCCCGCTGACGCGCTCGTCGCACCATGCCGGGGACGACTTTGCCAGGTTGCGCGCGGCGCGCGAAGCGTTTCTCAAAAAGTCCGCCTAACCCACTGGTTTCATGCCACAATTCGAAGCCCATAGCCGCGTTGCGCATACGCCGGAACAGATGTTCGCTCTGGTTGCCGATATCGAATCCTATCCGCAATTCCTGCCGCTTTGCGAGGCACTTACGGTTCGCTCGCGCAAGGAACGCAACGGACGCACCTTGCTCATCGCCGACATGAGCATCGGCTACAAGGCGATCCGCGAGACTTTCACCACGCAGGTGCTGCTGAAGCCTGACGAGAACGCCATCGACGTCAAATATATCGACGGCCCGTTCAAATATCTCAGCAATGTCTGGCGCTTCGACCCGGCGGACGGCGGCGGTTGCAACGTCTGTTTCTTTATCGACTACGAGTTCAAGAGCCGCATTCTGGGTGCGCTCATGGGAACCATGTTCGACCGCGCCTTCCGCATGTTCTCCGAGGCGTTCGAGAAACGTGCCGAAATCATCTACGGCGCGCCATCGGCAGCCTGATCCGCGGCGAGCGCGCGTAGACCCAGTTCAAGCGCATGTCGGACCGTCTCCCGGCGGATGAAATCACGGCCCTTGTCGGCGAACAGCTGGCATTCGCTGACTGCCGGCCGGCCAGCCACGGCAACGCCGAACCAGACCAGGCCGACAGGTTTTTCCGCAGAGCCGCCGTCCGGACCGGCGATGCCAGTCACCGCCAGGGCGAGCCCGGCCGGCGAATGCGCCAAGGCTCCGGCCGCCATCTCCACCGCAGTCTCGCGCGAGACCGCGCCGTGCGCCTCGAGTGTAGCGGCCGAGACGCCGAGCATCTCGGTCTTGGCCTGGTTGGAATAGGTGATGAAGCCGCGATCGACCACCGCGGAAGAGCCGGCGATGTCGGTCAGCGCGGCGATGATCATGCCGCCGGTGCAGCTCTCCGCCGTCGCCAGCATGATGCCGCGCTGCTGGCAGGCCTGAAGCAGGGCATCTGCGAGATCGCTATTGCTCACTCGGGGACATCCCCTGGAAACACAACGCTGGCGGTCGCGATGGCCGCTATGCCTTCCTCACGGCCGACGAAGCCGAGCTTCTCATTGGTTGTCGCCTTGATCGAGATGCGATCGCGCGAAATTCGCAGCATTGCCGAAAGCGCTTCGGTCATTGCCTCGCGATGTGGGCCGACGCGCGGCGCCTCGCAGATCAGGGTGATGTCGGCGTTGGCGATGCGCCCGCCGCGCGCGCGCACCAGCTTCACCGCGTGTTCAACGAAGATGCGTGAAGCGGCCCCTTTCCACTGCGGGTCGGAGGGCGGGAAATGCGTGCCGATGTCACCGGCGCCGCAGGTGGCCAGCAGGGCGTCGGTCAAGGCATGGAGACCGACATCGGCATCCGAATGGCCGGATAACTTCCTGTCGTGTGGAATGGCGACGCCGCACAGGGTGACATGGTCGCCGGGCTCGAAGGCATGCACGTCATAGCCATTGCCGGTTCGGATGTCGGGAAAACGTGGGGCGCTGGAAAGTCGCTGATCCGCCATTGCAATATCCCGTGCCCAGGTCAGTTTGACATTGTCCGGCGAGCCGGGAACGATCTTCACCGGAATATGCGCCCATTCGGCGATTGCCGCGTCGTCGGTGAAATCCGCTTTGCCCAGATGATGAGCCTTTTCGTGCGCAGCCAGGATCGGCCAGAACGGAAAGCCTTGCGGTGTCTGTGCGGCATGAAGCCCGGCCCTGGACACGGTTTCGCCTATCATGCCTTCGGCCGTTTCGCGCTTCAGCGTATCGGCAACGGGCAAGGCAGGCAGTGCTCCCTGGCGCTCGCCAATGGCGGCGATCGTGCGGTCTATCAGTTCCGCGTCGACAAACGGCCGAGCAGCATCATGGATCAGCACCCGGCTCGGCGCATGGCTTCTCAACGCCAGCAGTCCAAGCCGGACGGACTCCTGCCGTGACGTACCGCCGATCACCGCGACGACACGGTCGGCGTTCGCGCCGGCGGCGCGGCGGAAAAGCGCGTCGTCTTCGGCATGTATAGCAACGACGACAGCTCCAATTTTCGGATGCGTCAGAAAGGCGTCGAGCGTGCGTGCGATAACGGCGCCGCCGCCAATCTGCTGGTACTGCTTCGGTCCATTGGCCTGTCCGGCGCGCGCGCCGCGGCCGGCGGCAACGATGACCACCGCGACCTTGTCGTCCGCAGCTTGCTTTTCGCTTACATCTCTCATGCCGAGACGCTTAGCGCATGATCCCGAAAAGTGGTATCGCTTTCGGAAGACCCAGGATTGATGCTGTCCGGCGATCCTTTTTTTCCCAAATGCGCCTTAATGTCACGACATTGCGCGTTGCACATTGCCGTCGTTCTGGCTAGAGAATGTGCAGCAACCCAAGGTGCTTGGTTTTTGTGCATGCCTGATCTGACCAAATTGGCTTCGCCGCTGGATGTGGGTGGCGTGAGAATCCGCAACCGCGTGTTTCTCGCGCCGATGTCGGGCATCACCGACGAGCCGTTCCGGCAGCGCGCCTATGTCCATGGCGCCGGGCTGGTCGTGTCGGAAATGGTGGCGAGCGGTGAGCTTGCAAAGGGCAGGGCTGGCTCGGGCCTGCGCATCCGTCATTCCGGGCTGCCTGTCCACATGGTCCAGCTTGCCGGCCGCGAGGCGATGCACATGGCCGAGGGCGCGCGAATCGCGGTCGGCGAAGGCGCCGACATCGTCGACATCAACATGGGCTGTCCGGCCAAAAAGGTGACGGGCGGCTATGCCGGTTCGGCACTGATGCGAGACCTCGACCACGCGCTGTCGCTGATCGAAGCGGTAGTCGGCGCGGTCGACGTGCCGGTCACGGTCAAAATGCGGCTCGGCTGGGACGAAGGCGCGCTCAACGCGCCGATGCTGGCGCGACGCGCCGAGCAGGCCGGGGTGATGATGGTGACGGTGCACGGCCGCACACGGTGCCAGTTCTATCAGGGCACGGCCGACTGGCGTGCCATCGCACGCGTCAAGCAGGCCGTCTCGATCCCGGTCGTTGCCAATGGCGATGTCGGCTCGCCGGCAGAGGCTGCGTCGATCCTTGACCAGTCCGGCGCCGACGCGGTGATGGTCGGCCGTGCGCACTATGGCGCGCCGTGGACCGCCGGCAGCATTGTAGCGGCCGCGCTGGCCGAGCCGGTATCCGGCATGCCGGAAAGCCCGCAAGCGCTGTCCGATTACGTCATTGCCCATTACGAAGACATGCTGACGTTCTATGGCGTGGAAAGCGGATTGCGCCAGGCGCGCAAGCATCTCGGCTGGTATCTCGACCGCCACGCCGCCACAAGCGATGACCGGCGCAAGGCCATACTCACGTCTTTCGAGCCTGGGCGTGTCATTGCGTTGCTGCGCGACATGTTTTCAACCGCTCCCGAAGCGGCGAACCTGCGGAGTGCGGCATGAACGCCACCGTCACACAGAGCACGGATATGGCGGACGCCGCGCATATTGTGCTCAACACCATTCGCCGGCCGGTGATCATGGTCGATCCGCAAGGTTTCATCACCTTCGCCAATGCCGATGCCGAGGATTTTTTCCGGTCGAGCGCCACGATGCTCGCCCGCAACACGCTGCACAAGCTCATTCCTTTCGGCAGTCCGCTGCTGACGCTTGTCGACCAGGTGCGCGAGCGCCGGGCGCCGGTCAACGAATACCGGGTGGACGTGTCGTCGCCGCGGCTCGGCATCGAGAAGGTGGTCGATCTCTACGTCGCGCCTGTGACGGAATTTCCAGGCTCCGTCGTGGTAATGTTCCAGGAACGCTCAATGGCCGACAAGATCGACCGGCAGATGACGCATCGCGGTGCGGCGCGCTCGGTCACCGGCCTTGCCGCGATGCTTGCCCATGAGATCAAGAACCCGCTGTCCGGCATTCGTGGTGCCGCGCAGCTGCTTGAACTGTCGGCGTCCGACGAGGATCGCGCACTGACCAGGCTGATCACCGACGAGACCGACCGCATTGTCTCGCTGGTCGACCGCATGGAGGTGTTTTCGGACGAGCGGCCGATCGACCGCTACCCTGTCAACATCCATGTCGTGCTCGACCATGTCAAAGCAATCGCCAAGAACGGTTTTGCCAAGAGGATCAAGATATTAGAGGATTATGATCCATCATTGCCTCCGGTCTTTGCCAATCGCGACCAGCTCATCCAAGTATTCCTCAATCTGGTAAAAAATGCCGCCGAGGCGATCGGCAGCGATCCGCAGGGCGAGATCATGCTGTCGACCGCCTTCCGCCCGGGCATCCGTGTTTCCGTGCCCGGAACGCAGGACCGCGTGTCGCTGCCATTGGAATTCTGCGTGCGCGACAACGGTTCGGGTGTCTCCGAGGATATCCTGCCGATCCTGTTCGATCCCTTCATCACCACCAAGCCGAACGGCTCCGGTCTCGGTCTGGCGCTGGTCGCAAAGATCGTCGGCGAGCATGGCGGCATCATTGAATGCGAATCGACGCCGCGCGGGACCACCTTCCGCATCCTGATGCCGGCGTGGAAAGAAACTCAGTTTGGCACCGACGACGACGGTGAAGGAGACCGCAAATGACCGTTCGCGGCAATATTCTCGTCGCCGACGACGATGCGGCCATCCGCACTGTCCTCAACCAGGCGCTTTCGCGCGTCGGCCACGACGTGCGCGTCACCTCCAATGCCTCGACGCTGTGGCGCTGGGTGGCGGCGGGCGAGGGCGATCTGGTCATCACCGACGTTGTCATGCCCGACGAGAACGCCTTCGACATGCTGCCGCGCATCAAGAAGGCGCGACCGGAACTGCCGGTCATCGTCATGAGTGCGCAGAACACGTTCATGACTGCGATCCGGGCCTCCGAAACCGGAGCCTATGAATATCTGCCGAAACCGTTCGACCTGACGGAGCTGCTCAACATCGTCAACCGCGCGCTTTCCGAGCCGCGGCGGCCCAAGATCGATACGCGTGCCGACGAGCCGCCTGAAACGATGCCGCTGGTCGGCCGCTCGGCGGCCATGCAGGACATCTACCGCATGCTGGCGCGCATGATGCAGACCGACCTGACGGTGATGATCTCGGGCGAATCGGGTACCGGCAAGGAACTGGTGGCGCGCGCGCTGCATGAATATGGCCGTCGTCGTGGTGGCCCCTTCGTCGCCATCAACATGGCGGCGATCCCACGCGACCTGATCGAATCGGAACTATTCGGGCACGAGAAGGGCGCCTTTACCGGCGCACAGAACCGCTCCACTGGCCGTTTCGAGCAGGCCGAAGGCGGCACGCTGTTCCTCGACGAGATCGGCGACATGCCGATGGAAGCGCAGACGCGGCTGCTGCGTGTGCTGCAGCAGGGCGAATACACCACGGTCGGCGGCCGCACGCCGATCAAGACCGACGTGCGCATCGTCGCTGCCACCAACAAGGACCTGCGCACGCTGATCAATCAGGGGCTTTTCCGCGAGGACCTGTTCTACCGCTTGAACGTTGTGCCGCTCAGGCTGCCGGCGCTGCGCGAGCGATCGGAGGACATTCCGGACCTCGTCCGCCACTTCTTCAAGCTCGGCGCCAGTGAAGGCCTGCAGACCAAGCGCATTTCCACCGGCGGCATCGAGCTGATGAAGCGCTACCCATGGCCGGGCAACGTGCGCGAACTCGAAAACCTCATCCGCAGGCTGGCCGCACTGTATTCGCAGGACGAGATTTCCGCCGAGATCATCGAGGCGGAGTTGAAGACCGGTGAAAGGCCTGTCGTTCCAGGTGGCGGCAACCTCATTCCCGACGACCTTTCCATCGGCCAGGCGGTGGAGCATTTCCTGCAGCGCTATTTTGCCTCGTTTGCCGGCGACTTGCCGCCGGCCGGGCTCTATCAGCGAATCCTCTCCGAGGTCGAATACCCGCTGGTCCTCGCCTCGATGACCGCAACGCGCGGTAACCAGATCAAGGCTGCGGAATTGCTGGGGCTCAACCGCAACACGCTGCGCAAAAAGATTCGCGAACTCGGCGTCAACGTCTACAAATCGTCCAGGCAGGTCTAGACGAATCCCTTTACGAGCGCTTTCCAGGGGATCGATTGCCGAAAGATTTCCGTCTCGGCCACACTTGTTGCATAATCGCCACAATGCGTTGCATACATCCGACGCAATCACTGGCTCTAGACGGCGACATGGCCCTGCACGCACCGACACTGAGCAAATCGCTTTTCAGCAATACGGGCGCGCGAGACGGTCGCCGGCTGCTTGCGCTGCCCGGCGTGATCGCCGTTGCCGGTGCGCTGGTGACGGCGGCGATCTCCTTCGCCATTCTGGTCGGCGCGACGCCGATCACGCCCGACGCGAGGACGACGCTGGCGCTGATTGCGCTTAATGCGGCGTTCGTCCTGTTTCTGATCTTGCTGGTCGGCCGCGAGGTGCATCGCATCCTGATGGCACGCCGGCACGGCAAGGCTGCGTCGCGCCTGCATGTGCGCATAGTGGCGATGTTTGCGCTGGTCGCCGCCATCCCCGCGATCATGGTGGCGATCATCGCGTCGATCACGCTCGACATCGGCCTCGATCGCTGGTTCGAGATCCGCACCAAGACGATCGTCAATTCGTCGTTGTCGATCGCTGACGCCTATGTGCAGGAAAACGCGCGAAATCTTCAGGGCACGACGTTGTCGATGGCTTACGACCTCGACGCTTCGCGCACGCTCTACGGCCTCGATCGCACCGGGTTCCTCGATCTCATGAACAAGGAGGCGGTGGGACGTTCGCTGGCACACGCAGCACTCATCAAGCCCGATGGTTCCTTCGTTATGAGCGCCAAGACCGACGCGGACTTTGCCATGCCAGAGCCGCCGGAGGGCGCCGTGGCAAGCGCTGCCGACGGCAAGCCGGTGCTGATAGAGCCGCGCACCCGCAACATCATGGGTGCGATCGTCAAGCTGCGCGAGATCGACGGCCTCTATCTCTACACCATCCGCCTCGTCGATCCCGAGGTGATCAAGGCACGGCAGATCGTCAAATCCAACACCGCCGAATATCGCGGTCTCGAAGACAATCGCCGCACCTCGCAAGTGGCTTTCGCGCTTCCCTATCTGTCGCTGACGCTGATCATCATCCTGTCCGCCATCTGGACTGGCATTGCGGTGGCCGACCGCCTGGTGCGGCCGATTCGTCAGCTCATCGGCGCGGCCGACGAGGTCGCCACCGGCAATCTCGATGTGGCCGTGCCAGTCCGCCCCTCCGACGGCGACGTCGCCTCGCTCGGCGACACCTTCAACAAGATGCTGATGGAGCTGAAATCGCAGCGTAACGAGATCCTGTCGGCCAAGGATTTGATCGACGAGCGGCGACGCTTTTCGGAGGCGGTGCTTGCCGGCGTCACCGCCGGGGTCATCGGCGTCGATCCATATGGCATCGTCACCATCGTCAACCGTTCGGCCGAAACGATGCTGGCCATATCCGCCACGGCAGCGCTTGGGCAGAACCTTTCGGCCGTGCTGCCGCATGTCGGCCGCGTCTTCGAGATCGGCCGCAAGTCGGGCAAGCCGGTCTATCGCGAACAAGTCACCTTCTATCGTGCCGGCACCGAACGGACCTTCAACGTGCAGATCACGATCGAAGCCGGCGACGACGGTTCGGAGGATAAATCCTACGTCGTGACAGTCGACGATATTACCGATCTGGTCCAGGCACAGCGTTCCTCTGCATGGGCCGACGTGGCGCGGCGCATCGCCCACGAGATCAAGAACCCGCTGACGCCGATCCAGCTTTCGGCCGAGCGCATCAAGCGCCGTTACGGCAAGGTCATCACCGAGGACCGTGAGGTTTTCGATCAATGCACCGACACCATCATCCGGCAAGTGGAGGACATCGGCCGCATGGTCGACGAGTTCTCGGCGTTCGCCCGCATGCCGAAACCGGAAATGAAGGCAATCGATCTGCGCGATTCGTTGCGCGAGGCCTCGTTCCTGGTCGAAGTGAGCCGCGCCGACATCACCTTCGAGCGCGTCTTCGGCAATGAGCCGCTCAAAGGCACGTTCGACAGCCGGCTGATGGCGCAGGCGTTCGGCAACGTCATCAAGAATGCTGCCGAAGCCATCGACGGACTTGATGCAGAGGATCGACCGCACGGCATAATCCGGATTCAAGCCGGGCGTCAGAATGGCGCGATTCGAATCGACGTCATCGACAACGGCAGGGGCTTGCCGCGCGAAAACCGGCAGCGCTTGCTCGAGCCTTACATGACGACACGCGAGAAAGGCACCGGGCTTGGCCTCGCTATCGTCAAGAAGATCGTGGAGGACCATGGCGGGCGACTCGAATTGCACGATGCACCAGCGGACTTCCACGATGGGCGGGGTGCAATGATCAGCATCATCCTGCCGGTTGCCGCCACCGTTCCGGTACGCGGCGAGGACAAGACGGAACACGAAAAAGAAACTGAAAAGGTCGGTAATGGCGTCTGATATTCTCATCGTCGATGACGAGGAAGACATCCGCGAACTCGTCGCCGGTATCCTGAGCGACGAAGGTCACGAAACACGCACGGCGTTTGACGCCGACAGCGCGCTTGCGGCGGTTGCCGACCGGGCACCCAGGCTGGTCTTCCTCGACATCTGGCTGCAGGGCTCGCGGCTCGATGGCCTGGCCCTGCTGGACGAGATCAAGACGATGCACCCGAACCTGCCGGTGGTGATGATCTCGGGCCACGGCAATATCGAAACGGCAGTCTCGGCCATCCGCCGCGGCGCCTATGATTTCATCGAAAAGCCATTCAAGGCCGACAGGCTGATCCTCATTGCCGAACGGGCGCTCGAAACCTCCAAATTGAGACGCGAGGTTTCGGATCTCAAGCTGCGCAGCGGCGAGACTTTCGACCTCATCGGCATGTCGTCGGCAATGAGCCAATTGCGCCAGACCATCGAGCGCGTCGCGCCGACCAACAGCCGCGTCATGATCATTGGCCCCTCCGGCTCGGGCAAAGAACTGGCGGCGCGCGCCATCCACGCACTGTCGGCGCGCAAGAGTGCACCGTTTGTGACGCTGAGCGCCGCCAACATCACGCCTGAGCGTATGGAGATCGAGCTGTTCGGCACCGAATCGAACGGCGTCGAACGCAAGGTCGGCGCGCTGGAGGAAGCCCATCGCGGCATTCTCTACATCGATGAAGTGGCCGACATGCCGCGCGAGACGCAAAACAAGATCCTGCGCGTGCTGGTCGAACAGCAGTTCGAGCGGGTAGGGGGCACCAAGCGGGTCAAGGTCGACGTGCGCATCGTCTCGTCGACCTCGCAGAACTTGGAAGCCATGATCGCCGACGGCCGTTTCCGTGAGGACCTTTATCATCGCCTGGCCGTGGTTCCGGTCATGGTGCCGGGACTGGCCGAGCGTCGCGAGGACATTCCCTATCTGGTCGACAATTTCATGAAGCAGATCGCTCGCCAGGCCGGCATCAAGCCGCGCCGCATCGGCGACGACGCGCTGGCGGTGCTGCAGGCGCATAACTGGCCGGGCAACGTTCGCCAGTTGCGCAACAATGTCGAGCGGCTGATGATCCTGGCGCGCGGCGACGATGTCGATGCGCCGATCACCGCCGATCTCCTGCCTGCCGAGATCGGCGACGTCATGCCGCGCACTCCAAACAAATCCGATCAGCACATAATGGCGCTGCCGCTGCGGGAAGCGCGCGAACAATTCGAGAAGGACTATCTGATCGCCCAGATCAACCGTTTTGGCGGCAACATCTCGAAGACGGCAGAGTTTATCGGCATGGAACGCTCTGCATTGCACCGCAAGCTGAAGTCGCTGGGCGTCTGACAGCCAAACCAGTCGTGGCCCACGCAATTATCGGTTACGGCGGTCTTGGAATCGCATAAGAAAGCTGGACTTCTCTCAGGGATTAGCCATGCCGCGCATTGCGTATGTGAACGGGCGCTACGTCGCTCACGCCGAAGCTTCCGTGCATATCGAGGACCGTGGCTATCAATTCGCCGACGGCGTCTACGAGGTCTGCGAGGTGGCACGAGGCTTCATCGTCGACATGCCCCGCCATCTCGCCCGATTGAACCGCTCACTTGCCGAACTCTCGATCGATTGGCCGATCACGCGCGGCGTGCTGCCGCTCGTCATGCGCGAGGTGGTGCGCCGCAACCATGTCGTCGACGGCCTGGTCTATGTCCAGGTGACACGCGGCGTCGCCAGCCGCGAGTTTTTCTTCCCGCCGGCGGAGACGAAGCCGTCGCTGGTGGTGACTGCCAAAAAAGCCGATCCTGCAGCTGCCGCGAAGCGGGCCGAGAGCGGGATCCGGGTTATCACGGTGCCGGAGAACCGGTGGGATCGGGTCGATATCAAGTCGGTCGGCCTGCTGCCGAACGTGCTGGCCAAGCAGAAAGCCAAGGAAGCCGGCGCTCAGGAGGCCTGGTTCGTCGATGTCGACGGCACCGTCAAGGAAGGTGGATCGTCGAACGCCTGGATCATCACCGGGGATGGCGTGCTGGTGACGCGGCCGGCCGAGCACGGCATCCTGCGCGGCATCACTCGTACGACGCTGTTCGACGTGGCCGCCAAGCTCGGCCTGAAGATCGAGGAGCGCGGTTTTTCGGTGGCCGAAGCCAAGGCCGCGCGCGAGGTTTTCATCAGCTCCGCGACCACGATTGCCATGCCGGTGGTGGCGATCGATGGCGCTCCCGTCGCCAACGGCCACCCGGGCTCGATAACAGTTTCATTACGGCAGGCCTTTTTTGACGTTGCGGAAAAAAGTCCAGCCTGATAACCGCACAGATGGAATGAACATCAATATATCTCGTTCTGCTTGTCGTTACTGACGGCAAGATGGTGTTTGCGTGCTTGACATGTGCCGGCTAATTTGGCGCATTGGCCTGCAAACCGAAGGGGATCGGCGAAAGACAAGAACAATGGCGGAACGATCGCAAAATCTTCAGGACCTGTTCCTGAATTCAGTTCGCAAGAGCAAAAATCCACTCACCATCTTTCTCATCAACGGCGTGAAGCTGACCGGCGTGGTCACTTCGTTCGACAATTTCTGCGTTCTGCTGCGTCGCGACGGCCATTCCCAGCTTGTCTACAAGCACGCTATTTCCACGATCATGCCGAGCCAGCCGGTTCAGATGTTCGATGGTGAGGAAAGCCAGGGCGCCTGATTGGCACGTGAGAAAGACGCGGACCGCAGCGTTCGCGGAAAACCAGCACATCAGACCGGGACAGAGGCCAACGGCCCGACCCGGGCGGTGGTTATCGTGCCGGTGCTTACCCGGCAGCCTCGTGGCGACGACGACACCAACCGCCCCCGCCTGACCCGTTCCGCCGAGGCTCGTCGCGACGAGGCCGTCGGCCTCGCCAGCGCAATCGACCTCGACCTGGTCCACACGGCGGTGGTGACCGTCAACGATCCACGCCCGGCGACCTTGCTCGGCAGCGGCAAGGTGGCGGAGTTCGCTGAGATCGTCAAAGAGGGCCACGCGGAAGTGGTCATTGTCGATCATCCGCTGACCCCGGTACAGCAGCGCAACCTCGAAAAAGAGTTGAACGCCAAGGTGCTCGACCGCACCGGGCTGATCCTGGAGATTTTCGGCGAGCGCGCCCGCACCAAGGAAGGCACGCTGCAGGTCGATCTTGCCCATCTCAACTACCAGAAAGGCCGCCTTGTGCGGAGCTGGACCCACCTCGAGCGCCAGCGTGGCGGCGCCGGCTTTCTCGGCGGCCCTGGCGAGACCCAGATCGAGTCGGATCGGCGTGTGCTGCAGGACAAGATCACCAAGCTGAAGCACGAGCTCGAAACTGTGCGCCGCACCCGCGACCTGCACCGCGCCAAGCGCAAGAAGGTGCCATTTCCGGTGGTGGCGATCGTCGGCTACACCAATGCCGGCAAGTCAACTCTGTTCAACCGGATGACCGGAGCAGGGGTGCTGGCCGAAGACATGCTGTTTGCCACGCTCGACCCGACGCTGCGCCGCGTGCGCCTGCCGCACGGCACGCCGATCATCCTTTCCGATACGGTCGGCTTCATTTCCGACCTGCCAACGCATCTGGTCGCGGCCTTCAGGGCGACGCTGGAGGAAGTGGTCGAGGCAGACCTCGTCATTCATCTGCGCGACATCTCCGATCCCGATACGGCCGCGCAGGCCGAAGATGTCGAGCGCATCCTTGCCGATCTCGGCGTCGATGCCCGCGATAGCAAGCGTGTCATCGAAGTATGGAACAAGATCGACCGGCTCGACGAGGGCAACCGGGCGCGGCTGCTTGCCGATGGTGCTGACGGCAAGAAGGCACCGCCGATCGCCATATCGGCGGTAACCGGCGAGGGCATCGATGCGCTGAAGGCGATCATCGAGACGATGATGTCGGGCGAACTGGAGACGTTCACCGTCACACTCAAGCCCGACCAACTCGGCGTCGTCGACTGGCTTTACCGCAACGGCGACATCGTCTCGCGCGACGACAATGAGGATGGCAGCGTAACCGTCGCGCTCAAGGCTACACACAGCGCTCGGCAGGAGATCGAAAGCCGATTGCGCCGTCAAAACAACGGGTAGAGGCGTTTACTTCGCGCTTTTTGCCTGCTGCCAGAGCGCTTCCATCTCGTCCAGCGTTGCCTCTTCAAGGCTGTTTCCCGACGCTTGCAGCGTCCGCTCGACATAGTGGAAGCGCGACCGAAATTTTTCGTTGGTGCCGCTGAGTGCCGCTTCGGAATCAATTTTGAGGTGCCGGCCGAGATTGACGACCGCAAACAGCATGTCGCCGAACTCATCCTTGATCGGCGCGCTGTCGCCTTTGGCCAGCGCTTCTCGCAATTCGCCGATCTCCTCCTCGATCTTTTCGAGGATCGGTGCCGCCTCGCTCCAGTCGAAGCCGACGCGGGCGGCCTTTTCCTGCAGCTTGAGCGCTCGGGTCAGTGCGGGCAGGGCGACCGGCACACTGTCGAGAAAGCCCTTGCCATGGTCTTCCGGGTCGAGCCCTCGGGCGAGGCGCGCACTGCGCTTCTCCGCCTTTTCCTCTGCCTTGATCTTTTCCCACATGCCCTTGGCCATGCCGGCGCTGCGCGCCTTGTCGTCGCCGAAGACATGGGGGTGGCGGCGGATCAGTTTTGTGGTGATGGCCAGGACCACATCGCCGAATGAAAATTCGCCGGCCTCCTCGGCCATTTGCGCGTGGTAGACCACTTGCAGCAGGAGATCGCCGAGTTCATCCCGCAGATCGTCCAGATCGCCGCGCGCAATGGCGTCCGCCACTTCGTAGGCTTCCTCGATCGTGTACGGCGCGATTGTCGAAAAGTCCTGCTCGATATCCCACGGGCAGCCGGTTTCCGGCGCCCGCAGCGCTGCCATGATCTCGATCAGTCGGGAAATGTCTTTCGAGGGTTTCATCTGGGAAACGCTATCCTGTACACGGCTGTGCGGCCAACGGCTTCAGCCGGTGAGGGCGCCTTGTCCACAGACGGGCCGCCAGACCATGATACGAAAGTGGAAGCCGGTTTCCGGAAGATCCTAGTTAGCAAAAGCATCAGTCGAGCACGGAGACTATCGCCTTGGCGAGCGCATCCATGCCGTCCTCGGGCAGGCCGGCAACGTTGATGCGGCTGTCGCCGACCATATAGATGGCATGCTCGGCGCGCAGCCGCTCGACTTGCGCTTCCGACAGGCCAAGCCGGGAAAACATGCCGCGATGGCTGGCGACGAAATCGAAACGGTCGGAGTTGGACTGCCGCCGCAGCGCCTCGGCGAACTGGACGCGCAGCCGCAGCATGCGCAGCCGCATCTCTTCAAGCTCTGCCTCCCAGTCGGAACGCAATACGGGGTCTTCAAGCACGATGCGCACCGCCGCCGCGCCGTGGTCCGGCGGCATCGAATACATGGCGCGCGCCGCCGACAGCATCTGGCCCATCGCCAAATCCGCCTGCGCGCCACCTTTCGCCATGATCAGCGCTGCACCGACTCGGTCGCGATAGACGGCAAAGTTCTTCGAGCAGCTGGAGGCAACGACCATTTCCGGAACTTTTGCCGCCAGAAGGCGCAAGCCGGCGGCATCCGCATCAAGTCCCTCGCCAAAGCCCTGATAGGCGATGTCGACAAAGGGCAGCAGGCCGCGCTCAACGACAAGATCGGCAATGGCAGCCCATTGCGAGATGTCTAGATTGGCGCCTGTCGGGTTATGGCAGCAGCCATGCAACAATACGACGTCGCCAGGATTCGCGGTTCTCAATGCATTCAGCATGTCGTCGAAGCGAACCGCACCAGAAGCAGCGTCGAAATAGGGATATTCGCGTGTCTGCAGGCCAGCGGCGCGCATCACCGGCATGTGGTTCGGCCATGTCGGATCCGACAGCCAGACCATCGCGTCGGTGCGGGTCCTTTTCAGCAGCTCTGCTACCAGCCGCAGCGCGCCGGAGCCGCCTGGCGCCTGCGCCGCACGAATGCGCGTCATGTCGGCGGCTGGGCCGAACACCAACCGGGCCATCGCCGCGTTGAAGGCGGTATCGCCGGCAAGGCCGAGATAGGTCTTGGTATCCTGGCCCTGCAGCAGCCGCTTTTCGGCTTCGCGCACCGCGCGCATCACCGGCGTCTTGCCGTCGCGATCCTTATAGACGCCGACCCCAAGATCGACCTTGTCGGGACGCGGGTCGGCGCGATAGAGGCCGATCAAGGCCAGGATCTTGTCGGCAGGCGCGGGCTGGAGATTTTCGAACATCGATAAGGTTCCGTTGGCGGCGGAGTGATACGCAAACCGGCCGTGCTTTGCCAGCAGTTTCATATGCGCCAACTCGGCGCCGGTTTGCCTCGAAGGCGGCCGATACTATCTGGCGGGCGAGAGCGGGCCCGATATCTCCCAGGACGAGAACGCGGCGAGCCGTAAGAAAATTTCGGGGAGAGCGGGATTAACATCCCGACCTGCTCCGTAAACAGGACATGAAACGGCCGATGCCACGCTTCGATATTCTGGGACAGCTCGGTTCGCTGCGCCGCTATGCACGCTCGCTGACGCGCGACAGCGCCGATGCAGAGGATCTGGTGCATGATGCGCTGGTGCGTGCCTATGAGCGACGCGGCAGCTTCCGCTCCGGCGGAAATCTTCGCGTATGGCTGCTGTCGATCGTCCATAATGCATTCATCGACGGTCTGCGGTCCCGCAAATCCGAAGCAATGCGCATCGAACAGGCGGGCTATCTCGCCGAGGCGAATGTCCCGGCTCCGCAGGAACATTCGGTCCGTCTGGCGCAGGTGCGCGAAGCGTTTTTCGAATTGCCGGAGGAGCAGCGTTCGGCGTTGCATCTCGTCGCCATCGAGGGGCTTAGCTACAGCCAGGCCGCTGAGGTGAGTGGCGTGCCGCTTGGCACGCTGATGTCGCGCATCGGCAGGGCGCGTGCGGCCCTGCGCGAGATGGAGGGCGCGGTGCCGGCACGCGCGAAAGGCCATCTGAAGATCGTCGGAGGTGGATCATGAACCAACTGCGCGATCCCGTGACCGACGCCGATCTCGACGCCTATGTCGACGATCAGCTGGACGTGGCTCGTCGCATCGAGGTCGAGGCGTTCCTTTCGGCCCGCCCGGACGCGGCCGCGCGGGTGATGTCCGACTTACGGATGCGTGACGAATTGCGCGTGGCGCTTGCCGGATCGAAAGGCATGGCGCGGCCCGCGACGGCCGATGCTGCACGGCGGCTGGAGCGGGGATTGGCGCGCGGCCGCGTCCTTGGTGCTTTGCAGCGAGCTGCGGCAGTCGCTGTCTTCGTCGCTGCCGGCTGGCTTGCGAACGGGCTCATCGGACCGATATCGGTGACGGAAGTCGTCGCTTCGACCCATCCGCCGGCCTATGTGGAGGATGCGGTCCGGGCGCACCGCACGACGCTCGTGCGCGAGGCGATGTCGTCGCAACCCGAAGCACCCGGCTACAATGCCGACGAAATCCGCGCCGCGACGGCGATCGTGATGCCATCGCTGCCAGCGGACTGGACGGTCCGTGACGTGCAGATCTATCCATCGCAATTCGGACCGAGCGTCGAGATGGCTGTCGAGACGAAAGAGATGGGGCTGGTCTCGTTGTTCGCGATCAGGCCCGGAACATTCGACGTCGTCAAGCCGACCGTCGTTCCCTCGGGCGAAGTTTCCTCGGCTTATTTCCAGATCGGCGAGGTCGCCTACGCGGTCGTCGGACGCAGCGATGTCGGCGGTCTCGATCGCACGGCCGAAGCCCTCGCCAAAACGCTTTACTGATCGACCTGCAAGAAGGAGAACCACATGAACAATCTCGGATATATCGGGGCCGGAGCCCGAGCCGGAGCCGTCTACGATGAAGGCCTGCGCCGGCACATGCTGCGCGTCTATAACTATATGGGCCTTGGCCTCGTCGTTACGGGCGTGATCGCGTTCGTGGTGGCTTCTACGCCCGCTCTTTACGTGCCGATCTTCTCCACACCGCTGAAATGGGTGGTGATGCTGGCCCCGCTGGCCTTTGTGCTCTTGTTCTCGTTTCGGATGCAGGCGATGTCGGCAGGCGGCGCCCAGGCGATGTTCTGGGCATTCTGCGCGGTCATGGGCCTGTCGCTGGCTTCCGTGTTCCTGGTCTTTACCGGCACCAGCATCGCGCGCACCTTCTTCATCGCCGCCACCATGTTCGGCGTGACCAGCCTTTACGGGTACACGACCAAACGCGACCTGACGCAGTTTTCGTCGTTCCTGATCATGGGCCTGATCGGCGTGGTGATCGCCAGCATCGTCAATATCTTCCTGGGCTCGACCGCGCTCCAATTCGCGATCTCTGTGATCGGCATCGCCGTCTTCATCGGCCTCACCGCCTGGGATACCCAGACGATCAAGGAGCAGTATGCGGAAAACTTCGGCGCGGAATCACAGCAGAAACTCGCTGTCTTCGGTGCATTCTCGCTCTATCTGAACTTCATCAACATCTTCCAACTGCTGTTGAACTTCACCGGCGAGCGCGAATAGCCGGCGTTGAACCAAGACCGGAGTTGGACATCATGGACAGAAACGATCAGCAAGCGATCGGACAGCTCTTCGAGAAGTTGGCAAGCGCCGAGCGCCAGGCGCCGCCGCGCGATGCCGAAGCAGAGCGCTTCATCCAGGACCAGATCACCCAGCAGCCTGGGGCGCCATATTACATGGCCCAGACGATCGTGGTTCAGGAGCAGGCCCTGAACGCAGCTCAGGCGCGCATAGAAGAACTGGAGGAGCAGGCGCGGCAGCCGGCCGGCGGTGGACCGCTCAGCGGCTTCTTCGGCCGCAGCGGCGGCAGGCGCTCAGGCTCGGTTCCGCGGGTAGGGCGCACCGCCTCCGTTGCAACTGAAGGGCCGCAGGACTCGCCACAGCGGGCAGGCGGCGGTTTTCTTGCCGGCGCCGCGCAGACCGCGATGGGCGTGGCGGGCGGCGTGCTGCTCGGCAACGCGATCGCCGGCGGGTTTGGCGGCAGCGAAGCGAAGGCAGCTGAACAGCCGACGCCGCAGCCGGACGAAGCCGATCAGGCAGGCGATTCCAGCTCCGATAATGGCGGTGACTTCGGTGATATGGAGTTCTGACGAGCGACCCAGCCTGTGCCTGTGCTGGCGCTGGTGACGATTGCGGGTCAGCATAGGCGAGATGGCGAGGCAACATCCGGGAAGCGAGCCCTCGCCGGCGGCTAATAGCCCAGGCGCTTCAGTTCAGCCTTGACCGCCGCGATCGTCTTGAAGCGGAAGTGCTTCGTTGCGCCGTCGCGCCAATGGCAGTCGCATGTGGCATCGAACTTCCGGCTCGCTTTCAATTGAGTCAGCGCCTTCTGGCCTGGCTTGGGGCCATCGAAGATGCGAACTTCGTAGAGCGTCCCTTCGACATCGTAGTGCATCTGAGCCCAGGAAAGTATCACGATCAGTTCCTTTGCCGGGTCGTGGTCGGCGTTGGCGAGGCCGAGCGCTATGTCCGGTGTGTCGCCCTCTTGTTCACCGATCGTGACCTGGATTGCGCGATATCTGTTGTCGGCTAGCCGTTGCAGCGCGACGAGCGGGCGTTCCGGATAGTCCTCAGCGGTCTGGTAATCGACGAAGAGTGTCTGGAGGCCATTCCAGCTCACGGCTGTGGTGTGCGGATCAGCATTGTCGGCGAACCCAACAACACGTTTGGCGAAAGCCAGGTCGTTCTCGCCTGGCGCACGATCAAGGTCCTGCGCTCGCGCGCCAGTGAGCGCGCAGGCGAGGGTGAGGGCAAGACTTGCAAGCAGCGGAAGCGTGTTCATGATTCGCAACCCTAGCATGCCCGTTGCCCCACAGCGCTGTTGCGAATGTCTAAGAGTGACCGGCCTGATCTCGCCGCCGACGGATCCTATAGGTGTAGTCGCATAAGATAGATTATGGAACTGGCATGGCCGATTGGATGTGACGTGAAGCTAGCACCTCGCGAGATCCAACTCGGGAACCCAGGACGTAAAAACTTAGTCTTTCACGCTGATTCGTAAGGGATTTCGATCGTCATGCCGTCATAAGCAGGCTCGACGTTGGCCGGCGTCTCGGCCATTACCGCAGCGTAGTCGAGTGGCACATGCATATGCGTCAGCACCGCGTTCTTCGGCGCCAGTCTTTCGATCCAGCCAAGCGCCTGGCCAAGCGACAGATGGCTCGGATGGACGGTGTATTGCAGCGCGTCGATGATCAGCATGTCCAGCCCGCGCAAACGCTTGGCGGTCGCCTCCGGAAAGTCGCTGACGTCAGGGCAATAGGCCAGCCCGCCGATGCGGAAACCCAGCGAGGTGATGTCGCCATGGAGCTGCAGCAGCGGTTCGAGGGTGAGGGCGCCGCCCTCGCCTGCGATCACCACCGGCCTGTGGTGGTCGATGATATGGGCGTTGACGATCGGCGGATACGAACTGCCTTTCGGTGTTTCGAAACAGTAGCGGAACGCCTCGCGTAGGCGCAGCATGGTAGCCTGATCCGCATGGATGTCGATCCGGTGGCGCTGCTCGAGCACGAAGCCGCGCAAATCGTCGATGCCGTGGATATGGTCGGCATGCGGATGTGTATAGACCACCGCATCGATGCGCTTGACCGATGCCAGCAGCATCTGCTCGCGGAAATCCGGGCCGGTGTCGATGACGACCGTGGTCCGGGCGCCACTCGCCGCGATCCGCTCGACGAGCGCTGCGGTGCGCGTGCGCCGGTTCCGGGGGTTCGCGGGATCGCAATTGCCCCAGTCGCCGGTGATGCGTGGCGTGCCCGGCGATGAGCCGCAGCCGAGGACGGTAAGACGTAACCGGTCGCTCATGCGTCAGGCGCCCGGCGCGCTCGGGCGCGGCATTTTCCTGAACAGCCGGAAGAAATTATCCGTGGTGATATTAGCGATCTCGGCCTCGCTGAAGCCGATCGTCTCGGCCAGCACCTTGGCTGTATGCGCGACATAGGCGGGCTCATTACGCTTGCCGCGAAACGGGATCGGCGCAAGGTATGGCGCGTCGGTTTCGACCAGCAGACGGTCGCGCGGCACATCGGCGGCGACGGCGCGCAGCTCGGCGGAGTTTTTGAAGGTGAGGATGCCGGAAAACGAGACGTAGCCGCCAAGCGCCACGCCGATCTCGGCCAGCCGGCGCCCCGACGAAAAACAGTGCAGGATGAAGGGGAAGGCGCCCTTCCCCGTTTCTTCTTCGAGGATATCAGCCATGTCGTCGTCGGCGTCGCGCGAATGGATGACCAGCGGCAGACCGGTCACGCGCGCCGCGGCGATGTGGGTGCGAAAGCCCTGCGCCTGTGCGTCGCGCGGCGCATGATCGTAGAAATAGTCGAGTCCGGCCTCGCCGATCGCCACCACTTTGCGATGAGCAGAGAGCCGCACCAGATCATCGACAGTGACATCAAGCTCTTCGGCCGCATTATGCGGGTGGGTGCCGACCGAGCAATAGACCTCATCGAAAGTCTCTGCAATCTCAAGCACTTGGTTAAATCGCCTAACCCTCGTCGAGATCGTCACCATTCGGCCGATGCCGGCCGCTAGGGCGCGGGCGACAATGGCCGCCCGCTCTTCGGCGAAATCCGGAAAGTCGAGGTGGCAGTGACTGTCGACCAGCATCAGGCGTTCGCGTCCTGCTTTTCGTAACGCGGAAAGACCGCCTCCGGCGCGGGCAATGCCGTGCCGGGCACCAGCGCATAGTCGGCGTGGACATGCGCAAAGTCACGGTTGTTTGCCGGCACCGCCAGCAGGTCGAGCAGCTTTGCAGCCGACCCCGGAACAAAGGGCTGGCAGAGCAGCGTCACGCGCCGGACGACTTCGATCGTCGTCCACAGAACTGTCTTCATACGGTCCGGATCGCTTTTGCTTAGCGCCCAGGGTTGCTGAGAGGCGAAATAGCGGTCAGCTTCGGCCACCACTCCGAAGATCGCCGCCAGCGCCAAATGGATGCCCTGATCCGCCATCGCCTTTCGCGCGACGGCGAGTGCCCCCACCGCTTGGTCGAGGATGGCGCTGTCGGCTTCGGTCAGTTCGCCGCGCTTTGGCACCGCGCCGCTGCAGTTCTTGGCGACCATCTTTAGCGAGCGCTGCGCCAGATTGCCGAGGCCATTGGCAAGGTCGGCATTGGTGCGGTTGACGATCGCATCATGGCTGTAGCTGCCGTCCTGGCCGAACGGCACTTCGCGCAGCAAGAAATAGCGCACCTGGTCGAGGCCGTAGTGCTCGATCATCGCGAACGGGTCGATGACGTTGCCGACCGACTTCGACATTTTCTCGCCGCGGTTGAACAAAAAACCATGCGCGAACACGCGCTTCGGCAATTCGATGCCAGCCGACATCAGGAAAGCCGGCCAGTAGACCGCGTGGAAGCGGACGATGTCCTTGCCGATGACGTGCGCGTTTGCCGGCCAGAACGACCATCTCTCATTGGCCGGATCCGGATAGCCGGCGGCGGTGATGTAGTTGGTCAAGGCGTCGACCCAGACATACATCACATGCTTCTCGTCGCCCGGCACCGGGATGCCCCAGTCGAACGTGGTGCGCGAGATCGATAGGTCCTTCAGGCCGGACCTGACGAAGCTCATCACCTCATTGCGCCTCTCGGCAGGACCGACGAAATCGGGCTGGTTTTCGTAAAGTGCAAGGAGCCTGTCCTGATAAGCCGACAGCCGGAAGAAGTAGCTCTCTTCCTCGACCCATTCGACCGGCGTCCCCTGCGGCCCGTAGCGGACATTGTCGCTACGCACCTCGGTCTCTTCTTCGCCGTAATAGGCTTCGTCACGCACCGAGTACCAGCCGGCATAGCCGCCTTTATAGACGTCGCCATTGGCGGCCATCGCCTTCCAGATCGCCTGCGAGGCCTTGTAGTGCCGCTTTTCCGTGGTGCGGATGAAATCGTCGTTGGAGGCATTGAGCGCGACGGCCATGCGCTCGAAATCGGCCGAGTTGCGGTCTGCCAGATCGCGCGCTGAAATACCTTCTCTCTTCGCCGTCTGCAGCATCTTGATGCCGTGCTCGTCGGTGCCGGTGAGAAAGAGCACGTCCTTACCGTCGAGCCGCTGGAAGCGGGCCAGCGCGTCGGTGGCAATCAACTCGTAGGCATGGCCGATATGCGGTTTGCCGTTCGGATAGGAAATAGCCGTCGTGACGTAGTATTTTTCGCGTGCCATGGATGAGCCGTCATGAATGTCTGAATGAAAGATGTCGCGGTGAGATATCGCATCGAAACGGCAATTGCCATCCGACGCCAATGTGGTGGCTTCGAAGTTCCTGCGATTGATTGGGATCAATACTCAGGGGCTTCAAAGCCACGCCGGCGGCCGTCACATTCGCATTGCAGAATTCAGGCGGTCGATCATGGTCAGGGCGTGCTGCTTTTTGTCGAGATTGTAGGTCTCGGTTTCAGATATAGCGTTCAAAGCCTCGTGCCAAGTATCCGACAGCGTTTTGGCCCGCGCGAGATCGCCGGCGAGCGCGGCCTGGCTGGCGCCGGCCGACAGCAGATCAAGCGCGCGGCGATTGAATATCTCGAACGGGATTGCCTGGTCGCGGCCGGCGACCGCCTCGGCAAGACGGTAGGCGCCTGCGACATCTATCTTCTTGGACATCACCAGGGCGTCGAGGGTGGCGGCGATTTCGAGCCCTCCATACTGCGTCAACAGGATCGCATTGCGCGCGCTGCCCCCTGCCCGCTCCGCCAGCGCCGCGCGCGCCCCAGGATCCTCCGGTGGCGGCGGCTCGATGCCTTCCAGAACCGTCATCAAGCTCTCGGCATCGAGCGGCGCCAACCGCACCATCTGGCAGCGCGACCGGATCGTCGGCAGCAGACTGCCCGGCGCATGGACGATGAGGATGAACAAGGTGCGCGCGGGTGGCTCTTCAAGATTCTTCAGCAAGGCATTGGCAGCATTGGTGTTCATGTCGTCGGCGGGATCGACGATAACCACCCGGTAGCTGCCGTCATGCGAGGTCAGCGACAGAAAACGGCTGACCTTGCGGATTTCGTCGACCGTGACCACTGTCTTGAAGCTCTTGGTCTTGTCGTTCACCGGGCGTGTAAGATGCAGCACCGAAGGATGCGCGCCGGTGGCGATCTGTCGAAACAGCGACGAAGCCGGATCTGGAACGGCAAGGCTTTCCGGCGCCTGCTCGAAGGCCGGGTGCTTCAACAGATGATGCGCCAGGTGAAAGGCCAGCGTCGCCTTGCCGATGCCAACCGGTCCGGCAAAGATCAGTGCGTGCGGCAGCTTTCCCGAGCGGTAAGCGGTGGCGAGCATGTTGGCCGCCTGCAGGTGACCGACAAGACGCGGCGTCTCGGATGGCTCGGGCACCCCGTCCAGCGTGTCGTGCTGTTCGGGCGCGATGCGTTCGAAAATCATGCTGGCGCCGCCTGCCTTCTTTGCGCCGGCATCATCCTCTCGAGAGCCGCGAAGACCGCGGCGGTAACGACATCCTCCGCCGCATCTAGGTCGGCTGAGGCATCGACGACAACGCAGCGTTCGGGTTCAGCTGAGGCGATCGCGAGAAACGCCTCGCGCCGGCGTTGGTGGATGGCCAATGTTTCTTTCTCGAAGCGGTCCGGTCCGTCACTGCTGCCCCGCCGGGCGGTAGCGCGCCTCAGGCCCTCGGCGGGGTCGATGTCGAAGATCAGTGTCATGTCCGGCACCATGCCGTTGATGGCGACCTTCTCCAATGCGTCCATAAATGCCGGGTCGAGGCCGCCGGTGACGCCCTGGTAGACGCGCGAGGAATCCATGAAACGATCGCAAAGCACGACCGAACCGCGCTCGACTGCCGGCCGGATGACCTGTTCGACATGGTCGGAACGCGCAGCGGCGAAAAGCAGCGCTTCCATCTTGGGGCCGAACGGCTCGGCTGCGCCTGAAAGCAGGACATGCCTGACCGCCTCCGCGCCCGGCGAGCCACCCGGCTCACGCGTCACCAGCACATCGTATTTCTTGGCGCGCATCTTCTTTGCCAGCCGCTCGATCTGCGTCGACTTGCCTGCTCCTTCGCCGCCTTCAAAAGTGATGAAAAATCCGCGCGCCAAAGCCTTTGTCCATACTTCGGGGACCGTATAGTCCCGGCGGGAAAAAAGGTCCACCGCGACGGTGCTAACGCAGCCAGCCGACGGCAAGTTCCTTGGCGGCATCGAGCGCGCGCTGCGGCAGCGAACCGACACCGATCGACTCGGCGGCAAACAGCGGCGTCTCCTGGCTCAGCGTATCGCCGATCCAGACGCGCAGCGTACCCACCGGCTGCCCCTCCTCCACCGGCGCTGCCACCGGTCCGTCATAGACGATCCTGGCGGTGAGCTTGTCGCGGTTGGTGATCGGCAGGAAGATCTGCACCGGTCCTTTTGCCTTTAACGCGACACCGGACTTGGCGCCGCCAAAGACCTGGGCTTCGCCAACCACTTCGTCCTTGGCGAATACTTCAGTCTTCTCGAAGGAGCGAACGCCCCAGTCGAGCAGCTTTCGCGCTTCCTCAGCACGCTCACGGTCGTTTGCCAGGCCGCTCATCGCCGCGATTACCCTTGTGCCGTTGTGGCTGACCGAGCCGACAATGCCGAACCCGGATTGCTCGCTGGCACCGACCGCGAGCCCGTCGGCGCCTATGTCCATGGCCAGTAGCGGATTGCGGTTCCTCTGGGAAATCTTGTTCCAGGTAAAATCCTTCTGGCCGTAATAGCGGTAGAGATCCGGGTAGTTGCGCCAGATATGCAGCGCCAGAAGCGCGAGTTCGCGAACGCTCGTTTGCTGCCCATCGGCCGGCAGACCGGTGGAATTGACGAAAGTCGATTTCTGCAAGCCGATCTGGCGGGCACGCTCGGTCATCTGCGCCGCGAAGTTTGCTTCGGACCCGGCCATCCCTTCAGCGATGACGATACAGCCGTCATTGGCCGCCTGCACGGTCACGCCCTGGATCAGGTCTTCCAGCCGGATCGTCGACTTGAGCTTGGCGAACATGGTCGATGTCCCCGAAGGAGCGCCGCCTTTGCGCCAGGCGTTCTCGCTCACCACGAAGGTGTCATCGAGCGTCATGCGCCCTGATTTGATGGCGTCGAAAACCACTTCCATCGTCATCAGCTTGGCCAGCGAGGCCGGCGGGATCAACCTGTCGGCGTCCTTGGAAAACAGCACGGTTCCGGTTTCGGCATCGATCATGAAGGCCTGCGCGGCCTTGGTCTCGAAAAGCTGAGCTGAGGCCTGCGCAAGCGAGAGCAGCAGCAGGCCGAGCGCCATAAGCCCGGTGAAAGGGTGAAAAGATTTCATCAGGTTCGACCAGTGAGCCGGCGCTTTTGCAAGTTGGCAGAAGCTATCAGGCTTTTGCCTGGCGTATCAATCGCGCACGAAAAAACCAGGCAGCCCGAGCTCAGTTGCGTACAGCAAGCGCATCCGGCGCACCATGCGACCACGCTGCCTGCAGCATCTCGTCCAGGCTGCCACGACCGTCGGCAAAGAGGTTGACCGAGTACCAGTCCTTGCCTTCAAGTTCCGAGCGCTGGATCTCGATCTTGCCGAAGCTGGAAAGCTGGGCCGCCACACGCTCCGCTTCGGCGGCATTCTCGAACGAACCCGCCGCGACATAGTCCGTGGGCGACCCGGTTGGAGGAGCTTGCCGCTTCCACGATTGAAGAATTTCGGCGGGCGACATGCCGGCGCCATCCAGCTCGGCAAATGCGTTGGAGGCGCGTTGCACGCGCTCGTCCGCGTAAGACAGCGACGCCACGGTGAACGGCGATTGCGCCGGCAGGTTGATCTCCGGGCGCTCCGGCACGATCGGGCCGAAATCGGGCAGTACAATGTCTCCCAAAGCAGATGCTTGCACTGCCGTGACAGGCCCTGCATCGGATCCCTGCCCGGAATTCGTCAGCTGACCGGGGAACGGCACGGCAGCAGCGCTCACCGGCAGGCTTGGCGACGGCCCATTCATCGCGACCATGACATCGCTGGGCAGGCCGTCCGACGGATCCGGCGCCCTGTTGCCTGGACGATACGAAGCCATAAGATACTGCCCGTCATTGCCTTCGAGCGGCGCACGGCCGACATATTCGACCTTCACCTCGGCCGTACCGATGTTGGCATAATCGAGCATTTCAGCAGCGCGCTTCGACACATCGATGATGCGTCCATCATGATAGGGTCCGCGGTCGTTGACGCGCACGATCACCGAGCTGCCGGTCTTCATGTTGGTGACCCGCGCATAGCTCGGCAGCGGCATGGTCGGATGCGCCGCCGTCAGATCTGCCATGTCGTAGACTTCGCCGTTGGCGGTCAACCGGCCGTGGAAGGCCTCACCGTACCAGGATGCGAGGCCAACCTTGGCGTAACGTTTGTCTTCCTTCGGATAATACCACTTGCCGCGCACCTGATAGGGCTTGCCGAGCTGGTCGCGTCCGCGAGACGTCTTGAACATGACGCGCGGGCTGGCTTTCACGCCGTATTCTGCTTCGGAAAAATATTCCTTGGAGCGAGGTTTCTTGTTGACCATCGCCTTTTGCTGCGGCCCGGCACATGCTGCAAGAAAGGCTGCCGACAAGGCAAACAGCGCGAAAGCGGAAGCGCGACGAAGACGCGGGCGCGCCGTGGTCTGCATATTTTGATTGTCCCCTATAGCATCGACGAAGGCACCGCAGCATGAACGTCAGCGATGCCAAAGCACCCACTCCAGAAACGCCGGCGACGCCCTACCCCAATCCTTTTTGTGCGCAGGAATTGTTTATCACCGTATTAACCGATTGTGGTCGGAACCGGGCGAGATTGTGGCACGGACCGCCTCGCTGATCGGCATGAAAATCATCGCTGATCGATCAGCAATGTGGTTCGTGGCGCGTCCCTTGGCTTGGCGTGTCTGCGAGCGCAGATTCAGGGACCGAATATCACAAGTTCGGTGAACGTCAGATCTCCAGGTGCGGGTGGTCTGGGACCTTTGTAGTATTTCAGCCCCTTGTTGGGGCGGTACCATCCCACCAAGCCTGGAATCGGCTCCTTGGCGTCGACAAAGCAAACCAGGATTCCGCTTCGCAAGAGAAAGCGCCCCATCGCGCCGGCGCAGCGGCTCAAATCCGCAAGCGAGCGGCAATAGATGACCTGATGGCACTGGATAACACCGTGCAACATTCGGCGCGGCATCAATACCAGGGGGAACGCTGCTCCGTCGCAGATGCAGATCAACGACAGGCAGCCCAGCGCGGCGTGTTCCGAGAGTATGTATCTCTCACTCTCGGGCAGCATCGCCAATTCCGGAAGATCGGGACGCACTTCGACCACGCGACATGACCGCTGCGTCGAACTTAAAGCCGGCAAGAAGGTAAATTGTCCGCTGGAGAAGAGCCGAAAGCCTAGCGCCCGGTTGGCTTTCAATGTCGCTTGTGCCGGCGAAATGTTCGTGTAGGTCACGTCCTTCCGCTTGAGAACCGCCGCAACCAACATGGCGCCATAGGGACGGAAATCTGCATCGACTGACCAGCTTGAAAGATTGCAGCGGATTTCGTCGCCCTCTGGCCCCTGGTAGCGAGCATAAAGGGTGAGCACAACGCCGACGATCCGACCGGCATGCTCCAAAACAAAGCCATATCGTGGGAACTCGGCAACCGCAGGCCGCTGCGACAAACGGGTCAGAGCGTGTATCCAGTAACTCCGGTTACGCGCCGGAAAGCCCCTGCACAGGCAATCAACCACTCCCTCCCAGTCGGTTTCGCGGATTGGTCTACAGCGAAGACCGGGCGGGAGAGCGCCAAGTACGGCCAAAATCAACTCCAGAATACGATTTACTTACATGTGCCTAATGCGCTCCACATATCAGCGCTCAACGATTAATAGTCCGTGCGGGTTTTAAAAACGATTTTCCACACTCAGCACAAACACAGCTTGCCATGACGCTGCTCACGCCCTGGATCGCGCCGAAAGGTGCGGCCGCCACGGTTGACTTGGCGTTGAATGCGGCTTTACAGGAATGGAGCGCGAACCGGTCGGGGAACGTCCTGGTGCCAATCCGGTACCGACAGCTCGAACCCGCTCCTCTCGCGATATCCTAAGTGATTGAAAAATCACCTTGGAGGGATGGCCGAGCGGTTTAAGGCACCGGTCTTGAAAACCGGCGTGGGTGCAAGCCCACCGTGGGTTCGAATCCCACTCCCTCCGCCAGATCCGTTTCTTCAATCCTGCAGGCATGGACGTCGAGTTTTCCGCTCGTCGGATTCTCGACTGCCTGGGTTTAACAGGCCGGTCCGCTTCGGGGAGAACCGCCGCTCTGCCCCATGCAGCGCACCACCTCTCGCGTCGCTGAAATGCGACAGGTGCTGATCGTGGCAACGATACCAAAGTACCGGTGATACTATTGCGTAATCAACAACCTGCCACAAAGCGAAGTCTATCACCCGCCGCGCAGCCGCGCTCGTCGGGTTGATTTCTCCGCCCGAATATGATGCTTCTCCCGCCTATGAATAAACTATTTTCTGCGGTCCTCGGATGGACGATAGTGGCTTGGCCGGCCAGCGCGATGGACAGCGCATTGCGCGCCGGCCTGCTGAAACTCGATCCGCAAACCCGGCTGGAGCAGCGATGCGACGCCGAAATTCTCGACCGGATTACCCGCGACGACCACAAATACAAAGCCGATCGTGTCGTCGCCTACGCTTTTGCGACGCCCGAAATGGGCGCCGATGCGATCAAGAGCCCGGGTGCTGCGTTTCGCAGCAAGGGACAGTGGTACCGGCTGAAATTCAAATGCGAAACAGCGCCGGACCATATGGAAGTCCTGCAGCTCCGCTATCGGATCGGTGATGAAATTCCGGAAAGCGACTGGCCCAAATACAATCTCTATAACTAGGCATTCGCGACCTGTGGCCGCATTTTGCCGGTGTTCGGGCCGATCGTCGCAAACTCTGTATATTGCCGCAATAACGGGCGGTTTGCCGACCTTGTTCCAACCAGTCCCTTGACGCGCAGGAACCATACACGTTAGGCCCTCCAGGCATTCGACGCGAACGGTCGGCCAACCAGCAAGGGACTTCCAGTCGATGGAAATTTTCACTGCCGCGGGCTTCTCGGCCCTGCTCCAGGTCATCGCCATCGACCTCGTGCTTGCAGGCGATAACGCCATCGTCATCGGTTTGGCCGCGGCGGGCTTGCCGGTCGAGCAGCGCAAGAGAGCGATTCTCATCGGCGTGGTGGCGGCGACGGTGCTGCGTATCGGTTTTGCTGCGATCACCGTCACCCTGTTACAGATTGTCGGCCTGCTGCTGGCCGGCGGCATCTTGCTGCTGTGGGTGTGCTGGAAGATGTATCGCGAGCTGCGCACGTCGTATGCTGACGAGGTGGAGGCGACCGAAGCGCTGTCCAATTCCGATATCAACAGCGATGATATGGTGGCCGGCAAGGCGCGCAAGAAGACCTTGGGTCAGGCGGCATTGCAGATCGTCATCGCCGACGTGTCGATGTCGCTCGACAACGTACTGGCGGTCGCCGGCGCGGCGCGCGATCACTTCCAGGTGCTGGTGATAGGCCTCGTCCTGTCGATCGCGCTGATGGGCCTTGCCGCGAGCTTCATCGCCAAGCTGCTGCACCGCCATCGCTGGATCGCCTATATCGGCCTTTTGATCATCTTTTATGTCGCACTCGATATGATCTACCGGGGCGCGGTGGAAGTCTTGCCGCATGTCAGCAGTGCGGTGAGCTGACACGCCGACTCGAATTCTCATCGGCCGGCCTTTCAGCTTCGGCGAGCCTTCGGCGACGCTGGCGGTTGCGTTTCGCCGCAGCCGCTGCCCATACCAATGCCGCGACAAGTGTGGTACTGCGCCGCCAATCCTGAAAATCCGGAAAGCTTTGATGTCCGCCCCTCGCGTCAGTTTCGTCAGCCTTGGATGCCCGAAAGCCCTTGTGGATTCGGAGCGCATTATCACCCGCCTGCGCGCCGAAGGCTACGAGATCGCCCGCAAGCACGACGGCGCCGACCTGGTCGTCGTCAACACCTGTGGCTTCCTCGATTCGGCTCGCGACGAATCGCTCAACGCCATCGGCTCCGCACTTTCGGAGAATGGCAAAGTTATCGTCACCGGCTGCCTCGGCGCCGAGCCGGACGTCATCCGTGAAAGACATCCGAACGTCCTCGCCATCACCGGACCACAAGCTTATGAAAGCGTGATGGCGGCGGTGCATGAGGCTGCCCCCCCGAGCCATGATCCCCACATCGACCTTTTGCCGCCGCAAGGGGTCAAGCTCACGCCGCGCCACTATGCGTATCTCAAGATTTCGGAAGGCTGCAACAACCGCTGCACCTTCTGCATCATCCCGGCGCTGCGTGGCGACCTCGTATCGCGGCCGGCCGCCGACGTGTTGCGCGAAGCCGAGAAGCTGGCCAAGGCCGGGGTCAAGGAGATCCTCGTCATCTCGCAGGATACCAGCGCCTACGGCATCGATATCAAATACCGGACCAGCATGTTCGGCGATCGCGAAGTGCGGGCGAAATTCCTCGATCTATCGGAAGAACTGGGCAAGCTCGGTGTCTGGGTGCGCATGCACTATGTCTATCCCTACCCGCATGTCGCGGACGTCATCCCATTGATGGCCGAAGGCAAGATTCTTCCCTATCTCGATATCCCATTCCAGCACGCCTCGCCGCAGGTGCTGAAGAACATGCGCCGGCCCGCTCATGGCGAAAAGACGCTCGAGCGCATTCGCGGCTGGCGCGACGTCTGCCCGGACCTTGCCATCCGCTCCACCTTCATCGTCGGCTTCCCCGGCGAGACGGATGACGATTTCGAGATGCTGCTCGACTGGCTGAACGAGGCCAAGATCGACCGCGCCGGCTGTTTCAAATACGAGCCGGTCAGAGGCGCCCGCTCCAACGAGCTCGGCCTCGAGCAAGTGCCGCAGGAGATCAAGGAAGCCCGCTGGCACCGCTTCATGCAGCGCCAGCAGAAGATTTCGGCAACGCAGCTCACCAAGAAAATTGGCAAGCGCCTGCCGGTCCTGATCGACGAGGCGCATGGCAATTCGGCCAAGGGCCGGACCAAATACGACGCGCCCGAAATCGACGGTTCGGTCCATATCCAGTCGCGGCGGCCACTGCGCGCCGGCGACATCGTCACGGTCAAGATCGAGCGCGCCGACGCTTACGACCTTTACGGCTCAGCAGTCTGATATTCCGTCCAAAATGAAAAGGGCGCCGCGTGGCGCCCTTTCGTTCGATATGTTTCCGACCACCTACTGCGGCAGCTTGTCGTCGACGCCCTTCACGTAGAAATTCATGCCGAGCAACGTCGCGTCGTCGGCGACCTCGCCCTCCTTCAGCCAAGGTGTGCCGTCCTGCTTGGCGATCGGCCCGGTGAAGGGGTTCCAGCCGTCGGCGATCTTCTTGGTGGTGGCTTCGGCCATCGCCTTGACGTCGTCGGGCATGTTGGTGAACGGCGCCAGCTTGACGGCGCCGTCCTTAATGCCGAGCCAGACATTGTCGGGCTTCCAGGTGCCGTCGAGCGCCGCCTGGACGCGGCTGATGTAGTAGGGACCCCACTCGTCGGTCAGCGCGGTCAGCTGCGCGTGCGGCGCGAACTTGATCATGTCGGAGGACTGCCCGAAGCCGTGCAGCTTGCGCTCCTCCGCCACCTGCAAGGCAGCGGTCGAGTCGGTGTGCTGGACGATGATATCGGCGCCCTGGTCGAACAATGCCTTGGCAGCATCGGCCTCCTTGCCCGGATCGAACCAGGAGTTCACCCACACGATCTTCGCCTTGAAGTTCGGGTTGATCGACTGTGCGCCGAGCATAAAGGAATTTATGCCCATCACCACTTCCGGGATCGGGAAGGAAACGATGTAGCCGGCGACGCCCGACTTCGATTGCTTGGCGGCGATCTGGCCAAGCACGTAGCGGCCTTCGTAGAAACGCGCATTGTAGATGCCGAGATTTTCGGCCGTCTTGTAGCCGGTGGCGTGCTCGAACATCACCTTGGGGAATTTCTTGGCGATCTTTACTTCCGGGTCCATGAAGCCGAAGGACGTGCCGAAAATGATCTTGCATCCCTCGCGCGCCAGGCGCTCGAAGGCGCGGTCGGCATCGGGGCCTTCGGAGACGTTTTCGAGATAGGCGGTCTCGACCTTGTCGCCGAGTGCCTTTTCCACCTCGAGGCGGCCTTGGTCGTGCTGGTAGGAGTAGCCGAAATCGCCGATCGGGCCGGTGTAGACCCAGCACGCCTTCAGCTTGTCCGCCGCCTGGGCTGATGCCGCCAGCGACAATGCGGCCGTCGTCGCCATCAGGGCAATAAGCAGTTTTTTCATTGTGTTACCTCTCTGAGTTAAGCCTTGGAGCTTCCGTCTTTTTGTTGTCAACGATCCGGAACGAATGGCTGGCCCAAGGAGGCCGGCGTGTTCATCATCGTCAAACGCTTGTTGCGCGAGATTAGAACGAGAACCACGACGGTTGCCAGATAGGGCAGCGAAGAAAGCAGTTGCGAGGGAAACGATTTTAAGAACGCAATTAACTTGTAGAGCAACCAGGGCGCGTCGACGAAGTCCTGCAGATTAATGGCTTGGACGTGAAGCTGGCCAACCCAGATCGCGCCGAAAATATAGGCGCCGGCCAGCACCCGCCATGGCCGCCAGGAGGCGAAGACGACCAGAGCCAGCGCGATCCAGCCGCGGCCGGCGGTCATGTTCTCCACCCATTGCGGTGTGTAGACCAGCGATAGGTGACCGCCGGCGAGGCCGGCACAAGCGCCGCCGAAAATCACTGAGAGATAGCGGTAGCGGATGACGTGGATGCCAAGCGCATGGGCGGATGCATGGCTGTCGCCGATCGAGCGCAGCGTGAGCCCGGTGCGGGTCTTGAACAGGAACCACATGACGGCGGCGGTCAGCGCGATCGAGATGTAGAAGATTGGATCCTGGCCGAACAGCAGCCTGCCAACGACCGGGATTGCGGTCAGGCCGGGAATATCGAGGTTTGGCAGCCTTTCGCCGGGCTGGCCGACAAAATTCGTTCCCATCATGCCGGAAAGGCCGAGGCCGAGCAGTGTCAGCGACAGGCCGGTGGCCACCTGATTGGTGGCCAGCGACAGCGTCATGACGGCGAACAGCAGCGAGAACACTGCCCCCATGGTGATTGCCGCCAACAGCCCTATCCAAGGCGAGCCGGTGAGATAGCCGGCGCCGAAACCGCCGACGGCACCCATGATCATCATTCCTTCGACGCCGAGATTGAGTACACCCGAACGTTCGACCACCAGTTCGCCGATCGCCGCGATCAGCAGCGGCGTCGCCGCCGTCGCGATGGTCAAGAGGATGTTGACGGTGATGTCCATCAGCGGGCTTCCTCCAGCTTCGGCGCTGCCTCGAGCTTCGGCGCGGAAAAGCCGGTCAGGCGAATGCGGTAATGGATGAGCGTGTCGCAGCCGAGCACGAAGAACAAAAGCATGCCCTGGAACACGCGCGCCACCTTGTCGGAGATGCCGAGCGCGCTTTGCACTGCCTCGCCGCCCAGATAGGTCAGCGCCAGCACAAGGCCTGCGGCGACGATGCCGAGCGGATTGAGCCGGCCGAGAAATGCCACGATGATAGCGGTAAATCCGTAGCCGGGCGAGATCACCGGCTGCAATTGTCCGATGGCTCCCGAGACCTCCGAAATCCCTGCAAGTCCGGCCAGTGCGCCCGACAGCAGGAAGGCAAAGAAGACCATGCGGTTAAGGCCAAACCCGGCGAAGCGCCCTGCCCTTGGGCTTGAACCGAGCACGCGGACCTCGAAGCCTTTCAGCATACGGCTCATCAGGATCCAGATCAGTATCGCCGCGATCAGCGCGAAGACAAATCCCCAGTTTGCCCGGCCGGATTCCGGGAGGAGTTCCGGCAGTATGGCCGAGTCGTTGAACTGGACGGTCTGCGGGAAACCGTGGCCCTGCGGATCGCGCCACGGCCCGCGTACGAGCCAATCGAGGAAGAGCTGGGCGACATAGACCAGCATCAGGCTGGTCAGGATCTCGTTGGTGTTGAAGCGCGTCTTCAGCAGTGCCGGGATTGCAGCATAGGCGGCCCCACCGACCATGCCGAGCAGAAGCATCAGCGGCAGCACCAATGGGCCTTCGAACTGCGGAAACAGCACGGGGATGATCGAGCCGACAATGCCGCCCAGGATGAACTGGCCTTCGGCGCCGATGTTCCAGATGTTGGCCTTGTAGCAGACCGACAGTCCGACCGCGATCAGGATCAGGGGGGCGGCCTTGATCGCCAGCTCATGCAACTGCCACACCTGGCTGATCGGTTCGATGAAGTAGATGCGGAACGCAGTCAACGGGTTGACGCCGAGCAGCGCGAACATGATGGCACCGGCAATGATCGTCAAAACGAAAGCGATGAAAGGCGAGAGTGCCGAAAACAGCATCGAGCGCTGCGGGCGTTTTACAAGTTCGAGGCGCATCAAGCCGTCTCCAGCGTATGTTCGGCATGACCGGGTTCGGCGCCGCCCATCAGCAGCCCGATTTTCTCGAATGTCGCTTCAGCTATCGGCAGCGGCTTCGACAGTTCGCCATTGTGCATGACCGTGATCGCATCGGAAATCTCGAACAGCTCGTCGAGGTCCTGGCTGATCACCAGCACCGCCGAGCCGCTGCGCGCCAGTTCGATCAGCGCCTGGCGGATGTGGGCCGCCGCCCCCGCGTCGACCCCCCAGGTCGGCTGATTGACCACCAAGACGCTCGGCCGGCGGTCGAGTTCGCGGCCAACGATGAATTTCTGCAGATTGCCGCCCGAAAGAGCCGCAGCCTCCGGATCCGGCGCGCTCTTGCGCACGTCCATTGCCTTTATGATGCGCTGGGAAGCGGTATGGATCGCATCGCCCTTGACCATTCCACCAGCGCCGACAAACATCTTGCCATCGGTGGCGTGGCGCGACAGAAGCAGGTTCTCCGAAAGCTTCATGCGCGGTGCTGCGCCATGGCCGAGCCGCTCTTCCGGGACGAAGGCAGCGCCCATCAGGCGCCTGCCGGTGATGGTGAGGCCGCCGGCATCCTTGCCGCGGATGCGGACCGAGCCGGCATCCTGCTGCAGCACCTCGCCGGAAACGGATTCGAAGAATTCGCCCTGGCCGTTGCCGGCCACACCGGCAATGCCGATCACCTCGCCGGCGCGGACGTCCAGATTGATGTTCCTGAGCGGGATCGAGAACGGGGTCGCCGGCTTGCGGGTGAGTTCGCGGATTTGAAGCAGCACCGGCGCGGTCTCGATACCCTCGGCCGGCGCCCGCACCACGGCCAGCACCTCGTTGCCGACCATCATCCGCGCCAACGAAGATGCGGTTTCCTGGCGCGGATTGCAATGGCCGACCACCTTGCCGTGACGCAGCACGGTGGCGCGGTCGCAGATCCGTTTGACCTCTTCCAGCCGGTGCGAAATGTAGAGGATGGACTTTCCTTCCGAACGCAGCCGTTCGAGCGTCTCGAACAACTTATCGGCCTCCTGCGGCGTCAGCACCGAAGTTGGTTCGTCGAGGATGATAAGTTGCGGCGTCTGCAGCAGGCAGCGGATGATTTCGATACGCTGACGCTCGCCGACCGACAGATCACCGACCAGCGACAGCGGATCGAGAGGCAGGCCGTAACTGTATGAGAGCGCCCTCGCCTTGGCCGCGATCGTGCTGATCGGCGAGCCATCATCCAGCGACAGCGCGATGTTCTCCGCCGCCGTCAGCGCTTCGAACAGCGAAAAATGCTGGAAAACCATGCCGATGCCGAGCTTTTTTGCGGTACCGGGGCTGGTGATCCTGACCGCCTGGCCATTCCAGAAAATCTCGCCGGAATTCGGTTCCAGCGATCCAAACAGCATTTTCACCAGGGTCGACTTGCCGGCGCCGTTCTCGCCAAGCAACGCGTGGATCTCACCCTTGGCAATGTTGAGATCGACATGGTCGCACGCCGTCAACGTGCCGAATATCTTTGTGAGGCCGCGAACCTCAAGCAAGTTTGCGCCGTCCTGATCTGCACTCACGGTGCCTCCATCTGGTTTGCCAGACATGTTCTGTGTTCCCGCAAGCATCGTATGCGCGGGCTGCTCTCTACGGTAAGCGCCTCACGACTTGAAAGAGCTTCAAGAATTTCAGCGGAAACTCAAGCGGTAAAGAGCAGTTCGCAAGAACGGCGGCGTCGGCGGCCCGAAACGGCGGGCGCCTAAGGGATAAGTATTGTTGTCCCGGTGGTCCGGCGCCCTTCGAGATCGGAATGCGCCTTGCCGGCCTCGCTGAGCGCGTAACGCTGGTTTATCTTGATCTTGACGGCGCCGCTGAGCACCACGTCGAACAAGGCGGCGGCGGAAACCTCGAGGTCTTCGCGCCTGGCATTATAGACGAACAGCGTCGGCCGCGTTGCGAACAGCGAGCCCTTCTGCGCCAGCAACGAGATGCTGAAGGGCGGGATCGGCCCAGACGATTGACCGAAGCTGACGAAAGTGCCGAGCGGCCGCAGGCAATCGAGCGAGGCTGGAAATGTGTCGTTGCCGACTGAATCGTAGACAACGTCGCATTTCTTGCCACCGGTGATAGCGGCAACGCCGGCCACGAAATCCTGTTCGCGATAGTTGATCACGTGGTCGAAGCCATGCGTCTTGGCGAGCTCGATCTTGTCGGTGGAACTCGCCGTGCCGATCACTGTCGCGCCGAGATGCTTGGCCCATTGGCCGAGGATCAGCCCGACACCGCCGGCCGCCGCATGAAACAGGATCGTGTCGCCGGCTTTCACCTTGAATGTACGGCGCAACAGATATTCGGCGGTCATGCCCTTTAGCATCATGGCTGCGGCCTGTTCGGCGCTGATGCCGTCCGGCACCTTCACCACGCGGTCGGCGGCGATCACGCGCTGCCCGGCATAGGCGCCGGTCGTCACGGCGTAGGCGATGCGATCGCCGGGTTTGAGCCAGTCGACATCCGAGCCGACATCCAAGACCACGCCGGCCGCCTCGCCGCCAGGGATCAGCGGAAATCCGCCCTGCGGCGGATAAAGGCCAGAGCGATAATAGACGTCGATGAAATTGAGACCGATCGCGGTATGCTTGACCAGGATCTGTCCCGAGCCCGGCTGCCCGGGATCGGCATCCTCATAGGTCAGGACCTCCGGGCCGCCATGGGCATGGATGCGGATCGCTTTGGACATTTTCTGGCTCTCTTGGGATCAGGCTTTCTTATCCGGCTTGGCGCCGAGATTTGGGAAGAACTGCATGATAGCGCCGATGCAGGCGAGGTAAAGCCCGGTGAACGTAATCCCGAACTTGATGAAATCGCTGACCTGCTCGCCCAGCACGCCGATCTGGTCGTAGAAGGAGGCAAGTGCGGCCTGCGCCAGCGCCAGCGCGCCGAAAGCGCACCAAAGCAGCGTCATGCCGAGATTGATTGGCCGCAGCCGCTTCACCCGCACCGGATGGATGAAATTGATCGGCACGAAGGTGAGAATGGCGGCCACCACGACCACCGCGAAAGAAACCCATTGTCCGGGCTCGATGACGAACAGCGTGAACACCACCATGTTCCAGACGACCGGAAAGCCCTTGAAGAAATTCTCCTTCGTCTTCATGCCGGTATCGGCATAGTAGATTGCGCTCGACACCACGATGATCGCCGCCGACAGGAACGACAGGCGCTCGCCCATGAAGCCGCGCTGATAGAGCGCGAAGGCCGGAATCAACACGTAGGTCACGTAGTCGATGATGTTGTCGAGCAGTTCGCCCGACCAAGTCGGCAGGATTTCCTTGACATCGAGCTTCCTGGCGATCGGCCCGTCGATGCCGTCGACGAAAAGCGCCAGCCCCAGCCACCAGAACATCGCCGTCCAGCGCTGCTCGCTTGCTGCCACTAGCGACAGAAACGCCAGGAATGAGCCCGACGCGGTCAAGAGATGGACCGAGAACGCCCGCGCCTGAGGCCATGTGACTTTCTTCTTCGGCCGCGGAATCCGGTCGGCGATTTTCCTGGCCGTCGTCTTCTTGCTCACGGGCCCCGCCAGTCCAGCTTGCAGATTTCGGCCGAACGGCCAGCAAAGTTCCAGTTGCGGCCAAAGGCCCGCATTTTGCTCTTGTCGGATTTGGCGACGATGATTTCCGGCGCAATCCAGTATTCCGAATTGCTGATGATCGCATCCTTGTCGCGATCCTTGCCGGTGATTGGCGTCACCGCACCATCGATGATCTTCGGTATCTGAAAGATGCGTGTTTTCGCACGCGTCTCGTAGGTGATCGGCACCTGCTCGGCGCCGAGGAACTGTCCGACCAGGATGGAGAGCAGCGATGTGGTTCCACCGGCCTTGCCGGTGAATATCTTCGTCAGTCCCTTCACAGCGTAAACCGAGGCGCGCTTGTCGATGAACAGGCCCGCCGTCCAGTTGCCGCGGCTCATATAACCGGGGATTTCCATGACCAGCCCAAGATTGAGACCGGACAGGTCGACCTCGCCGAAATGGCCGGCATCGATCCGGAACCCCGCCCAGGTTTGGCAATAGCCTTCCGTGGGCGGATGATTGCCGAGCGACAGAACGCAAGGGCAAAAAACCGTGCAATTGCAGGAAAGGATGAGCTCTCCCTTCATTGCCCAGTTTTGATCTGTCATCGAATTCTCCCCCTCATGCCGAGACTACTAGTAGCGCGGCTGCCCAGACAAGCAGTATCGCACCGCCCAACCGCGTCGGCAGATTGCCTGCCGTCTGTTTTTCGACCAGGCTGAACAAGCCGATCAGCGCCATCCAGAACACGTTCATCACACCGACGGCAAACATTACCAGCATCAGCGCCCAGCAGCATCCAAGGCACCACAGGCCCTGCTCCATACCGAGCCGGAAAATGCGAATGGGCCTGGCGCTCCAGTTGGCGAACAGGACCGAGAACGGATTTCTGCACTTCTCCAGACAGGCTTTCTTCAGCCAGCTGAACTGATAGAGGCCAGCGATCGACAGCGCGGCCGCTCCGGCAATTCCAAGCAGCGGATCGAGCATCTGCCCGGATGACACGAATGCATGGACTGCGAGCGTCAGGGCAGCGAATATTGCCGAGGCGGCAAGCCAGACGCTCAAATATCCAGCGACAAGGATCAACGGATGGGCAACGGGTTACCCCTTGATCCTGGCGGTATCTGCGATCTCGCAATAGGTGCGGATCATCGGCGCCGCGGAGGGCAGCATGGTCGCGATGGCCATCAACAGCCACATCGCGGTGAGTGCCCCGCCTTGCGCCCCTACGCTTGCGCGAAGCGGCGCCGGCGCCAGGCAAAGGGCGAAGAAACGCGCAAGGAAATCCGGCAGCGGCAGCTGCGGCAGGTTCCCCAGCATCGTGTCGCCGGGTGCATCGGTGCCCGGGAGCCGGCTTACGGCACCACGAACTGCCATTGCGCCGAGAAGGAGCCAGGCAAGGGCGATGCCCATGCCGGCAACGACGCTCACCGTCAGTCGAGGGCTGCGCGCAACGCTCGCCATCGCGCGGCCGGTGCCGTCGAGATGGCTGAAATCGTCTTGTTGGCCGGTCATGGCAACCGAATGGGCCGAATCGCCGCGTTGATCAAGCCGCATCACCTGACCTATATGGACCAGCAGGTCGGACGGGCCTCACCTCGCAATCCGGAAGTCGAATTTGAACCATCGGGAAACAGCACGGATACTGGTCGCCGGCAGCGGCCCTGCGGGGCTGATCGCGGCGCTTGGCTTTGCCGAGGCGGGCTTTCCCGTGACGCTCGTCGGACCCGATGCAGCCGGCCCCGACGGCCGGACGACAGCCTTGATGAACCCTGCCCTGAAGATGTTCGAACGGCTAGGGATCTTCGACGGAATCAGGCCGCACGCAGCGCCGCTCAAGGTGATGCGTATCGTTGACGCAACCAACCGGCTGATCCGCAGCCCGACAGTGACCTTTCGCGCCAGCGAGATCAACGAAGAGCAATTCGGGCTGAACTTGCCCAACAGCGTTCTCAACCGCACGCTAGCCGAGGCTGTCGCGCATTCGGGCATCGAATGGCGAAAGTCGATGGTGGAGGCATGGCGCCTCGATGCCGACCATGCCCATGCCGTTCTCGCCGACGGCAGCGAGGTTGAGGCATCGTTGGCAGTTGCCGCCGATGGCCGTCAGTCGCCGGCCCGCGAGGCAGCCGGCATCCGCACCTCGATCCGATCCTATCCGCAGGCGGCGTTGGTGCTCAATTTCGGTCACCGCAGCGACCATGCCTTCACCTCGACCGAATTCCACACCGAGACCGGTCCGTTCACACAGGTTCCCCTGCCCGGCAACCGGTCCAGCCTTGTCTGGGTGCTCGAACCCGATATCGCCAAGGACCTTGCAGCACTCGACGACGCCGAGCTTTCGACGCGGGTCGAACAGCGGATGCAATCGATGTTGGGCCGCGTGTCGGTTGAGCCCGGCCGGCAGGTCTACCCCCTTTCAGCGGTGAGCCCGTGGCGGTTTGCGCATCGCCGCGTGGCACTTGTCGGTGAAGCCGCCCACGTGTTTCCCCCAATTGGCGCGCAGGGCCTCAATCTCGGCATCCGGGACATCGACGACCTGATTGGTGCCGCAAGCAGAAACCGCTCGGACCCGGGCGCCCCCAAGGCGCTTGCAGCCTATGATTTCAAGCGGCGGCCGGACATTCTGGCGCGCAGCAGCGCGGTCAACCTGCTCAACATGTCGTTGCTTTCCGACATGCTGCCGGCTCAGATGGTGCGCAGCGCTGGCCTTGGCGCGCTTGAGGGGTTTGCGCCGTTACGGGCGTTTTTCATGCGTGAGGGTCTTCGACCCGGCAGCGGTTTTGCGGCGTTTTTTGGCGGATTGCGAAAACCGGCTGAGCGATAGCGATCTTGGCCACCGCCCTTGATCCGCATCTCGCGATGCTCAACCCGGCATCAAGGGGATCGGGATTGAATTGACGCGGCGTATGCGCCAAATAATGACGATGTCGACCTTAAGGTCTGGGCCAGTCTTTGCCGGACCGGTGCGTAAGAATCTAAAGTCCTGGAGCGTTCCTTGCGTGTTCCAGGATGGGTGGCGTTCAAGAAGTTCAAGTGGTGAGTGCGATGAAGACAGCCAAATTCTCGATCGGACAGGTGGTTCGGCACCGGCTGTTTCCGTTCCGCGGCGTCATTTTCGACGTCGATCCGCAATTCGCCAATACTGACGAATGGTACGAGGCGATCCCCGCTGACGTGCGGCCGCGCAAGGACCAGCCTTTCTATCATCTGCTCGCCGAGAATTCCGAAACGGAATACATCGCCTATGTGTCCGAGCAGAATTTACTCGAGGACCGGTCGGGCGAACCGGTCCGGCATCCGCAGATTGGTGAAATGTTCGACAAGAAGCCTGACGGGCGCTACGAGCCGAAGTACCAATTGAGACATTGACTTAGCCGGGATCTGGCTGGACTGGGACAGGCTTGAGACATGGCTGGACCCGACAAACAGCCGGTCCAAACGAAAAAAGCGGGGCATGAACCCCGCTTTTTTGTTGGTTCGAAAACCCGTCGATCAGTTGGCGGCCTTCGCCTTTTCCTGCTCTTCCTTGAGCTTCTTGGCAAAATCCTGATTGTTCTTGGCGACGAACTCCTGGAGCTTCTTCTGTCGGTCCTCGATGTCCGACTGCTGCAGCGGCGGGCCGTCGAAGGCGCCGCTGAAGCCGGTCAGCGCAATCTTGATCGGGTTCGGCTGGTTCTGGAAATTGACCGAGGTGAGCGTCAGCGCCGATCCCTTCTTGAAGGATGCGACAAGCTGATCGCTCAGCGGCACTTCCGCCACGCAGCGATCCGGAAAACAGATCACATAGTCGAGCTTCTGCGCCTTGCCGCCGTCGATCTGGAGGCCGATGCCGGGAGGAACGAGACGGCCGGTCGGAACCGTCACCTGGAACACCTTGCGGTTCACCTTGCCCTTCAATTCGATCAGGCTGACGCCGGTGATGAGCTGGCCGTTGCCGGCGGTGGTGATGTTCTGGACATTGCAGATGTCGACGTCTTCCTGCTTGGTGCAGGCCTTGAACCAGCCTTGCGGAATCTGCTGTTGCTGCTGCGCGGAAGCAGCGGGAATCCCGGCGCCCAGAATGCCGACCACGCCAGCGGCCATGACCGACAGGCGGTACGCGTTGCTGTTCAGGCTCGTCATGTCGTGCATTCCTCTCAAATGATCCCGGAACCGGCTTTTTTCATGCCGTGTGGTCCAGCTACCTGTTGCCGAAATGAGGCAACAGAATGACTTCGGACGGCGTGTTACACTGCAAGCGGTGCCGAATCCAGCCCGGGTCTCGCGAATCTTGGCCGAAGGATAGGCTCAAGGGGTTGGCCGGTGCACGACCGGCTCATGTATGCTGCGCATCGAATCGGGAAGGAGACGGTCATGGGCCGCGTTGTCGTTTGGCTGATCGCCGCAATGTTGTTTGTCGGCCTTTCCCTGCAGCCGGCCCTGTCGGAACCGAAGCACGCGCTTGCCATGCAGGGCGAGCCGGCGCTGCCGGCCGACTATAAGCATTTCAACTACGTCAACCCCGACGCGCCGAAAGGCGGCAGCATTACCTATTGCGTCGTAGGCAGCTTCGACAATCTCAATCCGTTCATCCTGAGAAGCCTGCGCACCACCGCGCGCGGCATGATGGATCAAGCCTTTGGCAATCTTGTCTTCGAGCCGTTGATGCAGCGCAACTACGACGAGGCCTTCAGTCTCTACGGCCTGCTCGCCGATACCGCCGACATGGATCCCGAGCGCAAGAGCATCGAATTCCACCTCGATCCCAACGCCAAATGGTCGGACGGCGAGCCGGTGACGCCGGAAGACGTGTTGTTTACCTATGACGTCTTCACCGAGAAGGGCCGCCCACCTTACAGCCAGCGAATGAAAGCGATTGCCAAGCTCGAAAAGACCGGCGACCGCAGTGTGCGCTTCACCTTCAACGACAAGGCCGACCGCGAATTTCCTTTGATCATTGCGCTGACGCCGATCATCCCGAAACACGCCTTCAACAAGGACACCTTCGACAGGACGACGCTAAAGCCGGTGATCGGCAGCGGGCCTTACACGGTGGCGCAAGTCGTGCCCGGTCAGCGCATCGTGTTCAAGCGCAATCCGGACTATTGGGGCAAGGACGTGCCGTCCAAGCGCGGCTTCGACAATTACGACCAGATCACCATCGAATATTTCCTCAACGCCAACGCCAAGCAGGAAGCGTTCAAGAAAGGCATCTGCGCCATTGACGACGACAGCGACCCGGTCAAACGCGAGCGCGATCTCGATTTTCCGGCCTTCCACAGGGGCGAGGTCATCGCCGAAACTTTCGATACCGGCATTCCGCCGGTGGTCAACGGTTTCCTGTTCAACACGCGGCTGCCGAAATTTTCCAATCCGGTCGTGCGGCGCGCGCTCGGCATGCTCTACGATTTCGAATGGGCCAACAAGAATCTGTTCGGCGGCAAATACACGCGCACGATGAGCTTTTGGCAGAATTCCGAGCTGTCCGCGCTCGGCCACCCGGCCAGCGAAAAGGAAAAGGCCCTGCTGGCCCCCTACCCCGGCCGAGTGCCCGCAGATGTCATGGACGGCACCTACAGGCCGCCCGCTACCGACGGCTCCGGCCAGGACCGCAAGGTGCTGAAGGCGGCATTCGAGCTGCTGAAGAGCGCGGGCTATACGGTGCAGGACGGCGCGATGCTCGATCCCGAGGGAAAGCCGTTCGGTTTCGAGATCCTGACCGCCTCGCAGGACGAAGAGCGACTTGCCGCTATCTATCAGCGCACCCTTGAGAAGCTCGGCATCGATGTCGGCATCCGCAGCCTCGACGGTGATCAGATCCAGTCGCGCAAGCAGCGTTTCGATTTCGAGGTGCTGGTCGGCTCGACCGGTTTCAACAACTCGCTGTCGCCCGGTATCGAGCAAACCGGGCGCTGGGGATCCGCTGCCGCCAAGGCCGAAGGCTCGTTCAACCTGGCGGGTGTCGCCGACCCCGCAGTGGATGCGGCGATCGAGGCGATGCTGAGAGCTCGTTCGAAGGAGGACTATGTAGCGGCCGTCCGCGTTCTCGACCGGCTGCTGATCTCCGGCAATTACATGGTGCCGACGCAGCACAACAACCAGCAATGGCTCGCTTATTGGAACTATCTGGAACATCCGCAAAAGACGCCCATATACGGTTATCAGTTGCCGACCTGGTGGCGCAAACCGAAGTGACCTCTTCACAACAGGAGATCAAGATGAACGACGAGAGCTCGATTACCGTCGATGTGGTCTCCGACGTCGTGTGTCCCTGGTGCTTTATCGGCCAGAAACGGCTCGACAAGGCGATTGCCGCCGTCGATATCGACGTTCACATACGCTGGCGGCCCTTCCAACTCGACCCAACAATCCCGCCCGAAGGCAAGAACCGCCGCGACTATATGGTGGCGAAATTCGGCAGCGAGCATCGCATCCGCGAAATCCATGCCCGGATCGAACCGCTGGGCGAGGCTGAAGGCATCTCCTTCGCATTCGACGCCATCAAGGTCGCGCCCAATACGCTGGATGCGCACCGTCTCATTCGCTGGGCCGGCACGGCCGGCGAGGCCATTCAGAACCGGCTGGTGCGCCGGCTGTTCCAGCTGAATTTCGAGGAAGGCGCCAATCTCGGCGATCATGCCGTGCTGATCGAAGCCGCCCGCGAGGCCGGCATGGATGCGTCCGTGGTCGAAACGCTTCTGCCGACCGACGCCGATGTAGAGGCCGTGCGCACCGAAATCGCCACCGCTTCGCGCATGGGCATATCGGGTGTGCCGTGCTTTCTGCTTGAAGGCAAATATGCGGTGATGGGTGCCCAGGACGCCGATACGCTCGCCGATGCACTCCGCCAGGTCGCCGCGGCCAAGGCACGCGGCGAACTGGAAACAGCGAACTGAGTCGGACTATTTCACGGTCACCTTGGCCTTGCTGACGAAAAAGCCATGGCCATGCTTGCCGGTGCAGGTCAATCCCTTGGTGGATGACTGGCAGGAAAATGGCCCCTTGCTCCACCTGTTGCCGTAGGCCAGCCTGGTGACGCCGCCGCAGCAGCCTTGCTCGCCCGGATTCTTGATCAGCGTCGCCGGGCCTTTCGGGCCGAGGATGATCGTGACGTAGCTGGGCTCGACGCGCGAACAACTCAGTTCCGGTCCGCCATCCTGCGGCTCGTAGGTGCTGGTGCCGCCCTTCGGTGTGTAGATGCAGCCAATATTGCCGGACGGCGTGTTGAACTCGATCTGTCCCTCGGCGTTTGCGGGAACGGCCTGGCTGCCGGCATATGTTTGCGGCAGCCAGGCGAACGTTGCGAGCATCGCCGCAAACAATGTCCGTGCAAGCATGAAGAACTTCCCCCCGGTTCAAACCTGGATGCGTCCGGCAGGTTCGATCCGAAGCGCATCTTTGTCAAACGAGGTTTGGGCGCGCTTTTAAAAAAGCACGGGCCAATTGATATTGATCCGCATCCTGGACTGTGTCGGCAAAGTCATTGCTTGGCCGATTACGGGTTCCTGACAAGGCGGCTTCAAACACGAATCATACGGTCACGTCCTGGCCGCCGACGAGGCCGGACTGGCCGTGAAGGCGGTTCAGGCTGTGAAGATCGGCCGCTGGAAGGCGCTTCTATGTTCACAAAGCTGTGTGAAGACCTTCCCTTGGGGAAGATCTCTACTTGCTCGGGCGCAGGCAAGTAACTATTTGAAATTGCGTTGGTATTCCGCCCCTCGAAACGTGACGGCACAGCGCCGTGATCATTCATTCTGTTGCTCCACTGCAACGGCCGGCAAGCTAAGCCACCTGCGACTGGTGAAAAGCTAATGGAAAATGATCAATTGGTGTTACTGTCCGTAACAAAAGAAAAATCGTTTGGGCGGGATAGTGATTCGGGTCGATAGACCAACGCGACATTCAATATCGGAAAAATGGCTCCGCGGTGCCGCAAGGCAGTCGCCCCTGACGCCCGTATCTTCGATGCGCAGCTTCTGGGGGCTGATGCGGGTCTACTGGTTCTCGGACCGCTGGAGGGAAGCCTGGACGCTGACGCTGGTGATCGCGCTGATCATCGCGCTGTCCAGCAAAGCCGACGTCTGGTTTACGGTGGCTGGGGCCGAGCTGGCGGCTTCGATCGCTTTTTTCCACGATGCCGCGAACACGACGCCACTTAAGACAATACTGACCAACGCCGGTTGGCTGGTGCTGCTGGTCGTGCTCAAGGACTTGGTTATTGCCGGCATTCGCAACCTTGTTTCCAAGACATTGCATCGCAAATGGCGTGGCTGGCTGGATAGCCGATTCAACGAGGCCTTGCTCGACTCCAATCATTCGCATTTCCATGCCCAGCATGGCTCTTCCGGGAATGCAGCTCCCGACAATATCGACCAGCGCGTGCAGGAATCCATCAAGGCCATGACCGGTGGAGCCATCGGGCTTGCTTCGGGTGTGCTAGGCGTCTTCGCTTCGTTCTACTTTCTCGGCGGCGAATTGCTGAAAAACTCTGTCGAGGTGAAGGGGCTGGAGTTTCTCGGCAGCTACGGCAGCGCCGTCCTTGCTCTCCTGGCAATCGCTGTCTATGTGCCGTTCAACACCTGGATCGCGTTGAAACTCGGCCGAATGCTGGAGTGGCTAAACGTCAGAATGCAGCAGGCCGAAGGCAATTACCGCAGCGAGTTGATCACGTTCCTGCGCCGCAGTTTTCATGTCGCCGCATCGCAGGGCGAGAATGTGCAGAAGACTGTACACAGCCAGCGTTATGCAGACATTGACCGTACCTGGGCCAGACTGAACATCGTCAATACCGGCTACACCTCGTTCGAGCTGATCTATAATTTCATCGGTGCCAAGATTGTCGCTTTCGGGCCCGGGCTGGTGCCCTTCATCCACAACGGCCTCGACCTCAAGGGTTATCTGACAGCTTCCGGCCAGGTCGATAAGCTGATCAGCAACTGTTCGTGGTTCATCCATGTGATGCCGGAGATCGCCACCTTGCGCGCCAACAGCCAGCGCGTCATCGAATTGGCGCAGGCAATCGAAAACGTCCAGCACCCGCAGGAATTCTATCAGCAGACCGGCCGATCCGAGTTCCGCTACGACCACCAGAACCCGGTGTTCGGCCTGACCATCCAGAAGCTCGAACTGGCGCATCAGGGCGAGGACGCAACGCCCTTCCTGAGTGCCGCGAACTTGCGCTTCCGGCGTGGCGAGTGGACTTTCCTCAAGGGCGAATCCGGTTGCGGCAAGACCTCGCTGATCAAGGCGATCAACGGCCTGTGGCCTTATGGCCGCGGCACCATCGTCTTCCCGGAAGGGGTCAGGAGTTTCTACGCCGCTCAGGAGGTGAAGCTGCAGCAGGTTTCGCTGAAGCAACTGGTCTGCCTGCCCGGTTCCGAGCATGATTACGCCGACGTGCAGGTCGCATCCGCCCTGCACAAGGCCGGTCTCGGCGACTTCATCGAGCATCTGGCTGATGAGAGCCGTGAAGGAAAGATCTGGGATCAGGTTCTCTCGGGTGGGCAGAAGCAGAAGCTGGTTGTCGCCCGCATCGTGCTGCAGCAGCCGGGATTGCTGTTCCTCGATGAAGCCACCGGCGCGCTCGATCCCGAAGGACGGATCGCCTTCCATCAGGCGATCAAGGACAATTGCCCTGATGCAACGGTGATCTCGATCATGCATGAGGCGACGCCGCCGAGATCGCTCGCGGGCACCGAATTCTACCACAGCGTGGTTGCGATCGCCGACGGCGTCGCTACCAAGAAGCCGCTGGTTCCGAGCTTGCCGGTCGAGCTCACCACCATCCTCACGCAGCCGACACGGCCGGCCGAGGACAAATGGCTGCGCTTTCCCCGCCGGCTGAAGCAGAGATAGCCGCGGGCACCATTGCCAGCGTCCAGCCAGCCTGCCACGTCGCCCGATCACAGTCTCGCGATCCGCCGGTTTGCCGCCGTTTTAACCCGCTCTCGCGATTGACTCGGCAAGGCGCGCTCCTATGTTGCGCCGGCTTGCAGAATCTCAACTCGAACCCGCGAGCAGAAAGGTCACCGCGCCATGCCTGGCGACAGTCACAGTCGAACGCAACCGCCGTCCGCTTGACGTGGCCTGACAGGCTCACGTCCTGCCGGACGGCAAGGAGTGAGCCATGAACGAGTTTTCCCCTGTCGCGGGCGGCGATGCCATCGCCATCGCTCGCGTACTTGCCAACGAACACGTCGCCGACATCGTCGAGGCCTTGAACCAGGAGCCCCGCGAGACGGCATCGGAGCTGCTTTGCGAAGTGCCGTTCGAGCGGCTGGTCGAGATCTTCGACCAGCCTGAACTCGACGGCGCATCCGAACTGGTCGAGGCGCTGCCCCGCATCAAGGCAGGCAGACTGCTTGCCGCCATGTCGGTCGACCGCGCCGCCGACATACTGCGCGATCTGAACGAGCCGGCTCGTTCCGAACTGCTTGGTGGCCTGGCGCCACCGCTGCGCGCGACGCTGCTTGCCATTCTCGGCTATCCCGAAGGCAGCGCCGCCTCGCTCATGACGACCGAATATGTCAGCGTGCCGCCGGACTGGAGCGTGGCCCGCACGCTGGATTATATCCGCAAGGTGGAGCGGACGCGCGAAACCGTCTACGCGATCTACATCGTCGATCCGCAAACGCATGTCCTGTTGCGCTCGACCAGCCTGCGTCGACTTATCGCTGGCGGGCCCGACGAGCTGATCATGGCAATCGCGCCGGATCGTGCGCCTATCACCGTTTCACCGCTGACCGATAGTGAAAAGGTTGCTCAGTTGATCTCGAAATATGATCTGCTCGCCGTTCCGGTCGTGGACAACGGCAAACTGCTCGGCATCGTTACCATCGACGATATTATCGACACGATGATCGACGAAACGACGGAGGATGTGCATCGTTTCGGCGGCATGGAGGCTCTCGACGAGCCCTATATGAAGATGGGCTTTCTGGCGATGATCCAGAAACGCGCCGGCTGGCTGTGCGCGCTGTTTATCAGCGAGATGCTGACCGCAAACGCGATGCAGAGCTACGAGGGCGAGCTGGAAAAGGCGATCGTGCTGACGTTATTTATTCCATTGATCATGAGCTCCGGCGGCAATTCCGGCTCGCAGGCGACCTCGCTCGTCATCCGGGCGCTGGCGCTGCGCGAGATCGGCCTTGGCGACTGGTGGCGGGTGGCATTGCGCGAGCTGCCCACCGGCCTGGTGCTTGGCTCGATTCTTGGCGTGGTCGGCGTCTGCCGCATCGCGCTCTGGCAGTATCTCGGCTTCTACGACTACGGCCCGCACTGGCCGCTGATCGCAATGACCATCGGCGCCACGCTGGTTGGCATCGTCACCTTCGGCTCGTTGTCTGGATCGATGCTGCCGTTCGCCCTGAAGCGCATGGGCTTCGACCCGGCCAGCGCATCGGCCCCGTTCGTCGCCACGCTGGTCGACGTCACCGGGCTGGTGATCTATTTTTCTGTGGCGCTGGCGATCCTGCGCGGAACGTTGCTGTAAGAAAACTCACGCACTTCCATCGCGGCAATTTCGTTGCCGCGATGGGTTGTCGTCGCGTCAGACGCGCTCACCATCTCTCACCCGGTAAGTCGGCTTGTACATGGTGACGAGTTCTTCCGCGGCAGTCGGATGCACCGCCATGGTGCGATCGAAATCATCCTTGGTCAGGCCGGCCTTCAGCGGTATGCCGAGAAGCTGCGCCATTTCGCCGGCATCCGGCCCGAGAATGTGGGCGCCGAGGACCTTTTTCGAGGCGCCGTCGACGACCAGCTTCATCAGCATCTTTTCGTCGCGGCCGGAAAGTGTGTGCCGCATCGGCCGGAAGGTGGCGCGGTAGATTTCAACATTCGAAAAGCGCTTTGCCGCCTCATCCTCCGACAGGCCGACCGTACCGATCTCGGGCTGCGAAAAGACTGCGGTAGCGATCGTGTCATGGTCGGGCGCCGTCGGCTTGTCCTTGAAGGCGGTCTCGACGAAGCACATCGCCTCGTGGATTGCCACCGGCGTCAATTGCACGCGATGGGTGACGTCACCGATTGCCCAGATGTTGTCGATGTTCGTGCGGGAGTATTCGTCGACGTGGATTGCCCCGGTTTTGGTCATCTCGATGCCGACGCCTTCCAGGCCCATGTTCTCGGTATTGGGAATGCGGCCGATGGCGAGCATGACCTGGTCGACCGTCAGCACCGTGCCGCCGGTGACAAGCGCGTCGAGCCGGCCGTCAGGCCGCTTCCTGACCCACTCGGACACGGCGTGGCAGAGGATTTTTATCCCTTTCTTTTCCATCGTGTCGTGCAGCATGCGTCTGAGGTCCATGTCGAAACGGCTGAGGATCTCCTTGCCGCGGTAGACCAGCGTCGTGTCGACGCCGAGGCCGTGAAAGATGTTGGCGAATTCGACGGCGATATAGCCGCCGCCCTCGATCATGATTGCCTTCGGCAGTTCCTTGAGGTCGAAGGCCTCGTTGGAAAAGATGCAGTGCTCATGGCCGGGCAATGCCGGATGCGGCGCCGGTCGCCCGCCGGTAGCGATCAGGATCTGGTCGGCGGTAACGGTGCGATCCTCACCGAGAAGATGCACCACATGCCGATCGACCAGGGTGGCGCGCGAATGAAAGACCTCGCCGCCGGCGCCCTGCACGTTCTTCTTGTAGATGGCCTCCAGCCGGCTGATTTCGCGGTCCTTGTTGGCGACCAGCGTCTGCCAGTCGAAACGCGCCTCAGGCACCGTCCAGCCATAACCGGCGGCGTCGGCGAAATGCTCGGGGAATTGCGAGGCGTAGACATAGAGCTTCTTCGGCACGCAGCCACGGATCACGCATGTGCCGCCATAGCGGTATTCCTCGGCAATGCCGACACGCTTGCCGAGTGCGGCCGCGACGCGCGCCGCCCTCACCCCGCCGGAGCCGCCGCCGATGACGAAAAGATCGTAGTCGTAACCGGCCATGGCTGAACTCCTTGCCCCTCAAACCCCGAGACAGGTAGGCTGCCGACTATCAAAAGAAAAGCCCGGACTTGCCGGGCTTTTGGTCCAGTGGCGGTCAGGCGGCTCGGAAGTCCGCAATCAATTCGGTGTAGCGTCCGCGGGAGCTGCGCCATCGGCCGGAGCGGTACCGTCGGCAGGTGCAGCCGGCGCCTTGGCATTCGCCGCTGCACCCAGGGTCTCGCCGACCTGCTGGGCGAGATCGCGAGCCAGGCCGTTCTGCCAGATCTCGGCAGCCTTCACCAGTTCGCGCGTCACGATCGGGCCGTTGTCGAGCAGCTTCTTGCCGGAATCGGAATTGTAAAAGGCGGCGATTTCATTGAGTTCCTTTTCCGAGAATACCTTTGCATAGGCGAGCGCCGCTTCCTTTTCCAGGTCGGCGCGGCGCGATGCCAAGGCCATCGCCTTCTCGTTGATCGTCTTGGCGATCAGTTCCTGCATATCCGGGTTCTTCTGAATCAGCTGCTGCTCCAGTGCCGCGGCCGCTTGCGGCAGGATGCTGTCGAACGTATCCGTCGCATGGATCGCCGCGACGGCGGCGCGCGCCGCCTTCAAATGCGCATCGGTGACGTCCTGCGAAAACGCAGGCGACGAAAACGCGAAAACGGCCGAGGCCGCCAGAATGGCAAAAAAGCGGCCAACCCGGTTATGCAACATCATGATCGGTAAAACTCCCTGATTTTCGGGCGGCATGGACGGTTTGGATGCCGTCGCCGCCGGCTATGATGGCCGTTGATGCCAGCCCGATGAAAAGACCATGCTCGACCACGCCCGGAATGGCGTGGAGAGCATTCGAAAGCGCTCTTGTATCCGGAATGCGGCCAAAAGATGCATCGAGGATAAAATGGCCGCCGTCTGTAACAAATGGCTGGCTCCCCGTCATCCTCAATGTAACAGGGCCGGAAAGGCCAAGGTTTGCAGCCGCCGCGCCGACCGCAATTTCGGTGGCGCGCAGGCCAAACCGGTTGACTTCGATGGGCAGCGGAAAACGGCCGATCATCTCGACCATCTTGGAGCTGTCGGCGATGACGATCATGCGGGCGGAGGCCGCCGCGACGATCTTTTCGCGCAGCAGCGCGCCGCCGCCGCCCTTGACCAATGTCAGCGCCGGATCGATCTCGTCGGCGCCGTCGATGGTGAGGTCGAGCTCGGGCGTTTCCTCAAGGGTCGACAGCGGCACACCAAGCTCGCTGCAAAGGACGGCGGTGCGCTCCGAGGTCGGAACGCCGATGACAGTCAGGCCGGTGGCGACCTTGTCGGCGAGCAGCCGTACGAACTCGTCCGCTGTGGTGCCGGTGCCGATGCCGAGCCGCATGCCATCCGTGACATGGGCAAGCGCTGCCCGCGCGGCCTCAACCTTCAATTGCCTCGCATCCATGCCGGGTCCCGAGATTTGTTTCGGCGCTCGTAGCATTTTTGCCGGGCTGGTCAAAGGACCTTGCCCGCGGTGGATAAGCCGGCTTGCCTGAACGGGCCGCAGCGTTTATCGCCTGCCGGCAATCAAATTGTCACAGGACAGGCCATGACCCGACCGATCATCGTGTTCGACCTCGACGGGACGCTGATCGACACGGCGCCGGACCTGCTCGACAGTCTCAACCACAGCCTTGCCGCCAGCCAGCTCGCGGCCGTCGACGAAGCCGGCTTCAGGCGCTTCGTCGGCCATGGCGGCCGGGTGATGATCGAGCGCGCCCACGCAGCGCAGCACAGGTCGCTGGCAGTGGAGGAGCACGATCGCCTGCTCAAGCTGTTTCTGGACCATTACACCGTTAACATCCCCGGCAAATCGCGCCCCTATCCCGGCGTCCCCGGGGCGATCGCGCGGTTCGAGGCGGCCGGCTACCTGCTGGCCATCTGCACCAATAAATACGAGGCCAATTCGGTGGCGCTGATCGAGGCGCTCGGCATGACCAGGCATTTCGCGGCGATCTGCGGCCAGGACAGTTTTCCGTTCCGCAAGCCAGACCCGCGCCATCTCACGCTGACCATCGCGCGCGCCGGCGGCGACCCGCACCGTGCACTGATGGTCGGTGATTCGCAGACCGACATCGACACGGCAAAGGCCGCCGGGATTCCGGTGGTGGCAGTCGATTTCGGCTACACCGACCGTCATGTGCGAGAGTTCGAACCGTCGGCGGTGATCTCGCATTTCGATTCGCTGACGCTCGATCTGGTACAAGGGCTGATGGCCGCGGCAGAAGGCTGAAAGCTGCCCATCGGGCGGACCGCCAAATGCCGACCGACAAGTGGTTGACTTAGCAGGCCGGCCTCCCTTATATCGCGGCGCGCTTGGCCTTCGGGCAACGAGCGGGCGATTAGCTCAGCGGGAGAGCACACCCTTCACACGGGTGGGGTCGCAGGTTCAATCCCTGCATCGCCCACCATCTGCTTTCCTGAGTCAATTCCAAGCCGGAGCGGCTAGCAGCTGCAGGTCGCCCCCTCGCCGCCAAAATTCTTTTGGGCGAAATTCAAAGCGCTGCTGTAGCTCGTATAGCTCTGGAACTGACAAACGTCGGAGCCGGCCCGCACCTTCATCTGCTCGATATCCCAGAACGAAACCTCGATACGATCGTCGGCGCAATAGACTGTATAGCGTTCAGGTTCCAGCGCTGCAGCTTTCTGCACAGACATCGAAACGGCCGGTACGGAAAGTATGGAAAGTACAAATATAATGGCATGACGCATTTGTATGTAGACCCCCCGAATGACCGCCGGCACTATTATGGCCGCGATGTTGAGACGACGCATCATGATTTTAAGCGAGCTGCCTTTCTTTCGGCAGCCATAAATCAGGTACGGACGGCGCCTCCTTATAGCGCAACGGTCCGCTATCCCGGAACAAACCTGCATAGAAACGAGTTTCTGCTGATCGAGATGTGAGGGAAAGCCATGTCCAGACTTGTTTTGGCGGCCGCCGTGCTGCTTGTCGGCGGATCGGCCTTTGCCGCGGACGAAAATCCGGTGCCGCCGCAGAATGCCAAGAAGCTGTCGGAAATCATCGCCAAGGTCGAGCAGCGCGACGACTTCCGCTACATCAAGGAAATCGATTGGGACAGCGGCGCCTACACTGTCACCTACTACACGGACGACAAGGCGAAAGTCGAAATCACCTACGATCCGGTGACAGCCGCGCCGAAATGAAGCTGGGCGCCAACGGTCCAGATTCTAAAAAATGGCGCGCCTCGAAGGCCCCCGGCCTTCGGCACACGCTTGCGTAGATATGACTTTGATGGCTGACTGAGTGCTATCATTGCGCGCGGGGGGTGGGCATGGCGACGGTAAAGCACGTATTGAAACGCTTTCTGATGATGCTCGCGGGTTATTTCATAGCGGTACTGGTTGGGCTGATCGCGGTGGCGGCGATCTATGGCGGGCTGAGTTCGTTGCCAAATGCGCCGAATTATTTCGACGTCATGGGCGTCACCCCCGTTGCGGTGCTGCTGTTGCCGCCGCTCGGCATGTTCATCTATTTTCTGACGATCGTGCTGACCGGCCTGCAGACGCTGATCTTCGCACTGATTGCCGAGTTTTTCTCGCTGCGCAGTTTTTGGCTGCATATGGTCTTCGGCGCGGCGGCCGCGGTTGGCGGCTTCGCCTTGATCTGGCCCAGTGTACCGGATGACACGAACCCGGAGCGCTGGGCCGATATCGGCATCATTGCCGCCGCAGGCGTTGTCGCGGGCTTGGTCTATTGGCTCATCGCCGGACGCGATGCCGGTTTTCGGCGTCCACTGTTTCAGCGCTAGAACCGCATTCGTCAGCTTGCCGGCGAACGCACCGCTTCCGTGCTGTCGAGCGCCTGCTGCAGCCTTGTATCGCGGCCGTAGACGTCGTTGAAGTATTCGACCTTGCCAGACAGGTCCGGCCATGCGGTGAAATAGGCGACATAGACCGGGATCTTGCGTGTCACGTCCTCGGTCGAATGTCCGTGTTTCAGTTTGTCCTCGATGTAGTCGACCGAGGTGCCGAGCACGGCAGCGGCCATGCCGCGCGGATCCTGCAAGCGAACGCAGCCATGGCTGAGCGCACGCATGTCGCGCTGGAAAAACGACTTCTGCGGCGTATCGTGCATGTAGATTGCATGCTTGTTGGGGAACAGTATCTTCAGCTCGCCCAGCGCATTGGCCTCGCTCGGCAGCTGGCGCACGCCGTAGGGTATCTTTGCGCCGTAGGCGCCCCAATTGACCGAGGACGAGGGAATGCGCTTGCCGCGGGCATTGACCACCTCGTAGCCGGCGCGGTCGAGATAGCCAGGATCCCGGCGCAGCCGCGGCAGCATCTCGTTGACCAGGATCGATTGCGGCACGCCCCAATAGGGATGGAAGTCGACCTGCTCTATCTGGTCATAGAAGAAAGCAGTCTGGTTGGTCGGCCTGCCAACCACGGCGCGGGTCTTCAGCTTCTCCTCGCCATCATCGATATAGCTCGCGGTGAAAGCCGGCTGGTTGATGAAGACGCGCGGGCTGCCAAGGTCGGAAGGTAACCAGCGCAACTCTTCGAGCGCAACCCGAACCTTCTGAACTTTGTCGGCCTTGGACGTTCCGGCCAACGATGCAACGGTACGCGGGCCGATGACGCCGTCGCCTTTCATGCCGGCCCGTTCCTGCACCGCCTTGATCACCGGCACCAGCTCCGGATCGTAGACCTCGCTGGTAGCGAGCCTCGCCAGAACCTCGCCATAGGCGCCGCCCATCTCGTCATCGAGATTGCGCGCGATCTTTGTCAAAAGCTTCGGCAGCTCGGGGCTGGTCTGCCCCGGCTTCAACAGCAGATCGGGATCGATGGTGATTTCGTCTTCGGCGCTGGCCTGGAGCGCTTCCAGTTCGACGCGCAGCGCCTGATACTCGGAATTCTGTGGATGCCGTGACTCGAGATAAGTGCGCACTTGCTGGGTATGGGCCAGCGTCTTCAGCACCCCTTCCATGTCGAGCGGCTTAGGCGGAAAATCGTAGTAGCCGGTCATGCGGTTGGGATCGACGCGGCCGCTTTGTGCGTCACGGGCGTAGCGCAGGACACGCGCCGACAGCGCCATCTCGAAGCGGACCAGCTCTTTCAGGCGTTCATCGACATTGCCCGCCGATGTGCCTGCTGCCGGAACTTCCACGGTGTAGTCGGCGGGCGTCAGGCCGTAGCTCGCGGCCTCGCCCAGCACCCGCACGGCATCCTGGGCACGGCTGCTGGGACTGGTTCCCGTCACCCAGATGAAATCCGGATTGGCCGAGTAATAGGCGATCAGCGCCTTGGCGATGTCCTTCTCGGCGTAGAGGTCATAGCCGTCGAGGCCGGCAATGGCTTCGCGGAATGCAGCCCCGGTGGCCGCCGGCTCGAAAGCAGCGTCCTGAGGCGTTGCTGGTTCAGGCGCTGCCGACAGTGCCGAAAAATCGACGCGCACCAGCGGATCGCTCTTGTAGGTATAATAGGACGGGCTGCTGATTTGCGCACCACCACCGGAAGCGGCCGGCGCCCTGGGCTTCGGCTTGTATTTTGACGGTGGCGGCGGAAAGTCACTTTTCGGCGGTGCGTGTTTGACGCCGCCGCCGAAAAGCATGTCGAAGAACCCTTGCGCTTCAGCCTTCGGCGCCCCGAAGGCCAGCATTGCCGCGGCCACCGCAAACGGCAGCACGGTTGCTTTGTTTCCAAGGACTTTCATGGATCACCCGCTCCGGTTGAACCGGATCCCGTTCCGCACCGCTTTCACGGTCTCGCCCACCCCATGGCGGATGTAAGGCGTGACTACACTGATTCATACTGATTTCGTTAAGCTTTCATAAATTTCGGAACGTCTGTTGCAGAACGGTTTCACAACGTCGGGACGGGGGGAGCGAATCCGCCGTCGCTCCCGACCAATGGTAGTGCCCGTGAGCCAAACCTCAAGCGTTGGCGCCGCCGTCGATGGTCAATGCCGCGCCTGTCACGAAGCGCCCTTCGGGGCCGGCAAGCCACGCAACCATGCCGGCGATCTCGTCGGCCGTGCCGAAGCGAGGCATCGCCATCTTCTGGCGCTGATGCTCGGCGTGCGGGCCGCCTGCCGGATTCATGTCGGTATCCGTCGACCCCGGATGGACGACATTGGCGGTGATTCCGCGCGGACCGAGATCGCGTGCAAAGGCCTTGGTCAGGCCAACCAAGGCAGCCTTGCTGGCCGAGTAGGCGCTCAGGCCGGCGTCCGTGGCACGCTCGGCCAGATTGCTGCCGATCGAGATGATCCGGCCACCCTCGCCCATATGCGCTGCTGCCGCCTTGGCGGCGACGAACGGGGCTCTGAGGTTGACCTCCATTGTCTCATCGAAATCGGCAAGCGACAGGGCATCGATCGGCGCAGCGCGCCAGATGCCGGCGCTGTTGACCAGGATGTCGAGCCGTCCGAAGGCTGTTGCTGCCTCATCGACCGCCGCCTCGATCGCCCCAGCATCGCGATTGTCGGCCTTGATGGCAAAGGCCCGGCCGCCGCCCGCCTCGATTTCCCTGACCACCGCACGCGCCCCTTCCTCGCCATTCACATAGGTGATCGCCACGCCTGCGCCGTCAGCCGCGAGCCTTCTTGCGATCGCCGCACCAATGCCGCGGCTGCCGCCGGTGACGAGGGCGGCCTTGCCGTTCAAGCTTCTGGATGACATCTGCTTCTCCATTTTGTAGTGATTGATACATAAATATCTGCCAGCCTTGCTGAACCACGTCAACCGAATTATGTATCGATCAATACAGAAAGGATGCCATGCCGGAACGAGGTCGCCCCCGCACCTTCGATCGAGCCGCCGCCTTGCGGCGCGCAATGGAAGTGTTTTGGGCCAAGGGTTATGAGGGCGCGTCGATAAGCGACCTGACCGCTGCAATGGGCATCAACTCTCCCAGCCTCTATGCCGCCTTCGGCAGCAAGGAAGCGCTGTTTCTCGAGGCAACCGAGCTTTACACGCGGGTCGAGGGAACCGAGATCTGGTCTGCGCTGGAAAAGGCGCCGACCGCGCGTCAGGCCGTCGAACGGTTCCTGCGGCAGACTGCCAGGGCCTATTCACAGACCGGTCGTCCGCAAGGCTGCCTTATCGCGCTCGGCGCATTGCACCAGGACTCAAGCCGCGGCGCCATCTGCGATGATCTGCGCCGTCGCCGTGCCGAAAACCGCGAAGCCTTGCTGAGACGCCTCGAGCGTGGCGTGGCCGAGGGAGAGTTGCCGGCCGATTTCGACTGCGGTACGGCCGCGACCTTCTACGCGACCGTGCAGCACGGCATGTCGATCCAGGCGCGCGACGGCGCGTCGCGCTCGGCTCTTCTGGCGACGGTGGCCGGGGCAATGGCAGCTTGGATAGCGATGGCCAGCACCGGGGCAGCGTGACGGTCGAACCCGGCTGACAAGAACGATATTCAGGTCACTGCAGAGACGACTCCAGCCTGCCGGCAACGAAGCCAACGGCACGCTCCACCACACCCCTGTCGGCGAGAATGCGGCGGTGGCCGAGCCCCTCGGCCCAGTAAAGCCGCACATGGTCGCCGGCGCGCGTGTAGAGCCTTGCATGCTCGGCGGACACTTCGCGGTCGTCCGGCGCGTGGATCACCAGCGTCGGCAGCGGCGTGCTTGCGAGCTGGCGGTCACCGGTGAACTCGTGCAACGGCCGGCCGGCGATGCGCTCGACCCGGTCGGCCATGGCGGCCTGCGAGCGCGAGCCGACATTCAGCATGCGGCTGAAATCAGCGAAGATCGCCGGCAGCGAGCTCGGCGCGGCGATAAGCACCAGCCGCCCGGCCGCCAATCGCGGGATGTTCCTGATCGAACCGGCGACGGCGTTGGCGGCAACGGCACCACCAAAGGAATGGCCGACAATTGCCGCGAACGTGCCGAACCATTCGCCGGCAACCCGTGCCGCATCGACCGCACTGACCAGGGTAAGCCGGCGGCCCTGCGACTGGCCGTGGCCCGGCAGATCGAGCGAGACCACCTTGTAGCCGGCATCGCGATAGGCTTCGATCAGCGTGCGCATGTATTCGGTGCGCGAACGCCAACCATGGATGACGAGCACGGTGCCGGCAGTCGCCCTGCCCGGGTCGGGCCGGAATTCATGCACCATGACGCAGCCGGTTCTGGTCTTTAGCCGGTGATGGCGTGCCTGGGTCATGAAATCGGCGGCGCGATCAATTGCGCGGCGCTCGCCTTTGCTCAAGCTCTTCTCGTGCGGCGTGCGGCAGAACAGCTCGAATGCAGCACGCCCGGTGAGTCGCGGTGCCACATGCTCAGCCACGCCGAACGTGCCGCGGATGACCTTCAGTCCAAATGATGCCATAGTGGCGATCCATTCATTGGTTCAAGCATGAACATAATAGTTCAAACATGAACATTAAGCAAGACCTGCCCTGGGACAACCCGCGTTTTCGCAACTGGGTCGCGGTGGCGCGCGCCTGCCATGTGGTGGAACGCACCCTGGCGGTGAAGCTTGCGCCGCTCGACCTGAAGCCGGCGCAGCTCGACGTGCTGATGAACCTCTACCGTCATCCCGGCATGTCGCAGCACGACCTTGCTCGTCGGCTGCTGGTCGGCCGCTCCAACATCACCATGCTTTTGCCTCAGCTGGAGACCCGTGGCCTGCTGCGCCGCGAGGGCGACGAGAAGGACAAGCGCGTGCTGAGGCTGACCTTGACAGAGGCCGGCGAGGCACTGCTGATGCAGGCGCTGAAGGTCCATATGGCGCTGATCGAGAAGGCGATGAGCCAGTCGACGCCGGAACAATGTGACATGATCGGCGAACAGATGCGTAGGATTGCCGAGGTTTTGAAGACCGCCTGACAGCCCAGTGCTCCACCACCAAATGCTTCACCACATCGATTTTTTCGCGCGCTCGGGCCATTCCTTGTCGTAGACCTCGCCGTCAATGTTCTTGCGGCTGGTGATTTCCAGGATTTGGCCGGGAGTCGGCAGCGATCTCGGGTCGACATGCCTTGCCAGATTCCACAGTTCCGATCGGTGGATGGCGCGGGCGCACTGGAAATAAACCGCATCGATCTCGATGATCGTCACCGAGCGCGCCGGCTTGCCCTCGACGGCGAACGAGGCGCAGAGCCCGGTATCGGTGGTGATGTGGGCGCGGCCATTGACGCGCAGTGTCGTGCCGGAACCCGGCACGAGGAACAGAAGCGCGACGCGCGGATCGCGAAGGATGTTCCTTAGCGAATCGGCACGGTTGTTGCCGCGCCGGTCCGGCATCATCAGCGTTTTCGGATCGTGGATGCGGACGAAGCCGGCGAGATCGCCGCGCGGCGAGCAGTCCAGCCCTTCTGGCCCGCAGGTTGCGAGCGCGGCAAACGGCGAAGCCTCGATGATAGCTGCGTATTCGCGAATCAGCTGGTCGAGTTCCTTGACCACCGATGCGTCGCCGGGCAGGCCATAGAGCGCTTCAAGCTGTTCGATGCTGGTGATCATGGACATGTTTTCGTCTCCAAAGCTTTGCCGGCGCTACTCCAGATGGATGACGTTTTCACGACAAGTGCCCGTTTGCCGGTCATCAGGAAACGGGTGTCGCGGCAACGCAAACAAGGGCAAACCGCTTTACCTGCATGATCGTGCCAACGGATACGGAGGTCAAAATGGATAAACCGCTCGACCGGCGACGCACCGCCATGGAACTTATTGAAAACATGTTCAATGTTGAAATGCGTTTCCTGCAATCAGGGTCGGAGAGCCTCGATGTGCTTGCCGGCGCATTTCATACCGAGATTGTCGTGCATGAGCCGCGCTCCCTGCCCTATGCCGGTGACTGGAACGGCCTCGACGGCGTTGGCGCCCTTTTCCGCAAAATGCGGGAAATCTGGAGCGACGTGGCGGTGGAGGACCTTCAGGTCGCCCAAAACGATGACACGGTGTTCATGAGCTGCTCGCTTTCGCTGACATCGCGGGCCAATGGTGCAACCATCAAACAGCCGTTCGCCGAAGTCTTGTGCTTCAAGGATGACCGGCTGATCGAAGGCAGGCCGTTTTATTACGACACCAGCGAGATACTGGCGATCCTGCGTTGACCTGAGAGTTCTGCGGGATCCATTCAACGGTCGCGGCTCAGCCCCTTCTCTTCCAGTTCGGCGAGATAGGCGGCCCAGCGTGCATCCTTCTCATGACCCAGCGTATGCAGGTAATTCCAGGTGAAGATGCCGGTATCATGGAAATCGTCGAAGGTGATGCGCACGGCATAATTGCCGACCGGCTCGATCTTCAGAATCGCTACATTGCGCTTGCCGGGAACGGTGACGCGCTGTTCGGGCGAATGGCCCTGCACCTCGGCCGATGGCGAGGCGACGCGCAGCAGCTCGGCCGACAATTCGAACGGCTGATGGCCCGGAAAGGTGACGGAAAGCAGCTTGCGGTCCTTCGAGACCCTAAGTTCTTTTGGCGCTGTCATGGTGGTGGATCCTGCGGAGAACTGCCCTTCCCTACGCCGCTTCGCGTCAAGGGAAAAGGCCGCATGGAAAGTTCCGACATGATCTGTCGGCGTCGGAATGTTACCGATGATCGCGAGCTTCTATCTTGAATGCCAAGTTGGCTCGTATCACATAGCCATATATAACGAAGCCGTTCACGCCCACGGGAAGCGCACAAGCATGGATATGATCGATCCTTTCGGTCGCACGATCACCTACCTGCGCGTGTCGGTCACCGACCGCTGCGATTTCCGCTGCACCTATTGCATGGCCGAGGACATGACGTTCCTGCCGAAGAAGGACCTGCTGTCGCTGGAAGAGCTCGACCGGCTCTGCACGGTCTTCATCGAAAAGGGTGTGCGCAAGCTCCGCCTCACCGGCGGTGAGCCGCTTGTGCGCAAGAACATCATGCACCTGGTACGCCAGCTTTCGCGGCATCTCGAGAGTGGTGCACTGGAAGAGCTGACACTGACCACCAACGGATCGCAGCTTTCCCGCTTTGCCGCCGAGCTCGCCGACTGCGGCGTCAAGCGCATTAACATCTCGCTCGATACGCTCGATGCCGACAAATTCCGCCAGATCACCCGCTGGGGCAATCTGGACAAGGTCATGGACGGCATCGACGCCGCGCAGGCGGCCGGGCTAAAGGTAAAGCTCAACGCCGTGGCGTTGAAGGACTTCAATGACGCCGAATTGCCGGAAATGCTGAGCTGGGCGCATGGCCGCGGCATGGATCTGACGGTCATCGAAACCATGCCGATGGGCGAGATCGACGCCGACCGCACCGACCAGTATTTGCCGCTGTCGCTGTTGCGCGCGGCTCTCGAACGCCAGTTCACGCTAGGCGACATTCCCTACAAGACCGGTGGCCCGGCCCGCTATGTCCAAGTCGCCGAGACCGGCGGACGGCTGGGCTTCATCACGCCGATGACGCATAATTTCTGCGAAAGCTGCAACCGGGTCCGGCTGACCTGCACCGGCACCCTTTACATGTGCCTCGGCCAGGAAGATGCGGCCGACCTGCGCGCGCCGCTGCGTGCGTCGGAAGGCAACGAGCTGGTCGCCGATGCCATCGACGAAGCAATCGGCCGCAAGCCCAAAGGCCACGACTTCATCATCGATCGCCGCACCAACCGTCCGTCGGTGTCGCGGCATATGAGCGTCACCGGCGGCTAATTTTTCGCCGATTTCGTGCAAGAATAATCGCCTTGGTATCGGCGCGAGGCAAAGCGTGCAGCGGTTTTTTGCAGTCCTGACGTTTTTCGGAGTGATGGCGGGGACCACGGCAGTTGCCGCGCCATTTACCTACACGAACGAGCACTTCGGTACCATCTGCACCTTTCCGGATGAAATCTTCACTCTTCGCCAGCCCGAGCCGGACAATGGCGATGGACAACAATGGCTCACTGCCGATGGCGCCAGCCTGATCTGTTCGGGTATCCTCAACATCGATGATGACACCCCTACAGCCTTCGTCTCCGCCGAGAGGGCCAGCAAGGAACCTGGCTACAGGATCACCTACAGCAAGACCGGCAAGGACTGGGCGGTGCTGTCGGGCATCAAAGGCGGGAACATCTTCTATGAACGCCGCCTCGGAAAAGACGGTGTCATCCGCACGGTCTGGATCGACTACCCGCCAGCCCTGAAATCGAAATACGACCCGCTCGTCGATGCGATCGCCGGCAGCCTCAGGGGACCGTGAGCATCCGGCGACGTCAGAACTTATTGGCAGCCTATTGTTTTTGCTAGCGAGTCACGGTTGTTGGCGCGTGTAGTCATATCGTACGGCAAGCCATTTTTTGCCGCTGCCATTGGCCTGGAGGAAATGTTGCTCGGCCACTTCGTGATTGTCGCCGTCCCTGGAAATGACGAAATCGGAGGCCGTGAACCGCCCTTCGACCTCCGGGCCGAAGCCGACGAAACCAAGCGGCTGGAACAGCAGTGAAATCTTGCCGTCCTCCTCGCCACCAAAACTCCAGGCGGGCATGATCCCTGCCGGGAAACGGGTGTCCATGGAGACATACTTCCAGCGGCCCTCCACCCGGTCATAGCTCAAATAGGCTATCCGCTGGAAGTCCGGCATTTTCGACCCGGGCGCCGGGCGCATCACCTCCTGCATGAAGGGACCGATCATCGTGCGCTCGGCCACCAGCCCCGTCATCACGATCGGCTGGGCGCCGGGCGTTGGCCAGATCGTGTTGACGACGGACGATTTCCCGACGCGGCGAGCGAGCTCATCCGCTTCGTGACCCGGCGTGGACATCCGTTCGACTGCCGACGCCGAAGCGCCGTTATCGGCGAACGCAGGCGCTATCGCCATGAGGATAACCGCCAGGGCAGAAGAGAACCGGAAAGCCGATGAAACATGCCGCCTGCTGCCTGTGCCAAGCCAGTCCGCATTGCCTCGTGCATTCATCATGGACCATCTCCCCAACACGATCAAAAGCTTACAATGACCAATTTGGTGAATCTTGCCGAGCAAATTTGATCTCATCGAAAAATTTTCCTCGAGCCGCAGTGTGATAAATTTGCCCTCCGAACCCATCCTTTAGAACGGCACCTTTTTTGGGGTCACACCCAGAAAAGGTCTTGTCCGCAAACGGTCACCGGATTTACCGCAAGCCCATTCGGGCCTAGCCTCTGCTCTGGAGCGGTTCTTCGCCCAGTGGGGGAATACGATATGCGCAAACTCATTCTTTCTCTTGCATTGCTCAGCCTCGCGGCCCTGCCCGCGGCGGCTCAGTCGATCGGCGGCACCTATGCCGTGGCCGGCACCAATTTCGATGGGTCGTCCTATGGTGGCGACGCGACGATCACGCTGACCAGCGAGACGACCTGCACGATCCATTGGGAGACAGGCGGCTCGTCCTCGGACGGTATCTGCATGCGCAACGACGATGCCTTCTCCGCCGGCTATGTCATGGGCAAGGCAGTCGGTCTAGTCGTCTACAAAGTGCAGGAAGACGGCTCGCTGCATGGCCTGTGGACGATTGCCGGCAAGGAAGGCAACGGCACCGAGGTACTGACGCCCAAATAAGCCCTGCCGCTCTTGCGCGGCAGATGTCACGGGCCACAGAAAGGCTGTGGCCCAGCCCTTTGACGTTGCTGTCTTGTGGGTGCCTGCTAGACGCTTGCTGCAGGACTCACCCGGTAATCGCCTTGCCTCTTTCGCCAAACCTCCGCGGCGCGTTGTTCATGATGGTGGCCATGGCTGGTTTCACTCTCAACGACGCGATCACCAAATTCTTATCGGAATCGATGAACATGGCGCAGGTCATGCTGATCCGCGGCGCCTTCGCTTCGCTTTTCGTTGGCCTGCTTGCGTGGCAACGGGGCGCGCTTGCCCGGCCCGGTTCGATGCTGCAGCCGACCATTGCGCTGCGCGTCGCCGGCGAGGCCGGCGCCACCGTGTCGTTCCTGGTTGCTCTGGCACATCTTCCGATCGCCAATGTCTCCGCCGTGCTGCAGGCGCTGCCGCTGGCGGTGACGATGGGCGCCGCGCTTGTGTTCAACGAGGGCGTCGGCTGGCGGCGCTGGCTGGCCATTGCCGCCGGTTTTGCCGGCGTGCTGATCATCGTGCGGCCCGGCTTCGAAGGGTTCAGCGTCTTTTCACTGCTGGCGCTGGCCAGCGTCGCATGCTGCGCGGTGCGCGATCTCGCTACCAAGCGGATACCGCAGGCAATTCCGACATTGCTGGTGTCGAGCGCCACCGCCCTTGCCATGACGTTTCTGGGCGCGGCACTGCTTTCGCCGATGGGCGGCTGGAAACCGATGACAGGACAAAGCACGGCGTTCCTGGCGTTGGCGGCGGTGCTCGTGCTCATCGGCTATCACTTCATCATCACGGCGATGCGGGTGGGCGATATCTCCTTCATCGCGCCGTTTCGCTACACCGCCCTGCTCTGGTCGATCTTGCTTGGCTTCACGATCTTCGGCGATGTCCCCGATCTGCCGATGATCCTCGGTGCCACGATCATCATCGCGTCAGGCCTCTATGCACTCTACCGCGAACGGATCGTTGGACGGCGAAAAACAGCCGCCGAAAGCACTGGACCGGACATGGCGCCGGACGGCATATAGAGTGACTGTCGACGACTGTCTGATTTGAAAACTGGATTTTGGGTCTAGGCAGCAAACCATGGGCCGACATATTGCAGGGATCATTCTGGCCGGCGGCAGGTCGAGCCGGATGGGCGGCGGCGACAAGACGCTGCTTGCGCTTGGCGACGGCACCCTGCTCGACCGTGTCGTTTCGCGCCTTGGCCCGCAGGTTGGACCGCTTGCGCTAAACGCCAATGGCGATCCGGCACGGTTTGCCGCGACGGGGCTTCCGGTGCTTGCCGACACTGTCAAAGGTTATGCCGGGCCGCTTGCCGGGATCCTGACCGGCCTCGAATGGGCTTCCGACACGACCTGCCAGGCGCTGGTCACGGCTGCCGGCGATACGCCTTTCCTGCCCAGGGATATGGTCGAGCGGCTGCTCGCGGCAGCCGACGAACGCCCCGGCTCGATTGCGGTCGCCTGTTCCGGCGGCAAACGGCATCCGACCTTTGCACTCTGGCCGCTAGGGTTAGATCAGGTCTTGCGACAATTTCTCGTCGAGGAAGACAACCGGCGCGTTGCGGCGTTCATCGACCGGCACGGTTTTGTCGAGGTGGAATTTCCCATCCTGAAATCCGGCGGGGCCGAGATCGATCCGTTCTTCAACATCAACACTCCCGACGACCTTGCCCAGGCCGTGCATCTGTTGCAGAGCATCGAGCCATGAAAAGACGTATTTTCGGCATCACCGGCTGGAAGAACTCCGGCAAGACGACATTGACCGAAAAGCTGGTAGCCGAACTCGTCCGGCGCGGCTGGAAAGTGTCGACGGTAAAACACGCCCATCATGATTTCGACATCGACAAACCCGGAGCGGACAGCTTTCGCCACCGGCAGGCGGGAGCGATGGAGGTCGCGGTCGTGTCGGGCAGGCGCTGGGCGCTGATGCACGAATTGCGCGGCGAGGACGAGCCGACGCTGGACGCGATCCTGTCACGGCTGGCACCGTGCGACATCGTGTTGGTCGAGGGTTACAAGCGCGAAGCGCACAAGAAAATCGAGACGCGACGGCTCGAGGCCAAGGACCGGACACCGCTCTCGGCAGGCGATCCACACATTGTCGCCATCGCCTCCGACTTCCCCATTGTCGGCGAAGACCTGCCGGCCTTCGATCTCGACGACACGAATTCGATAGCTGACTTCATCGAGCGCGCCACAAGCCTGTCGCGCTGAAAATGCGGCAGAAGACAGTTTCCGCCCACTTGCTTTCCAATTTAGGCGTCTGACCCAGCGTCATCGCTTTCTGAACATGACCTTCCCTCAAGCGACGGTTTTGCAGTTGCTTTTTCTTGGGAAAGAATGGGAGTATCGCATCAGCGGGCGGTCAAAAGCACCGCCCACAGAGCCGTTCGGGAACGACGGCCGGGACCAACAGAGAGGACCATTATGCGTATTGCACTGCGTATCGCGCTTGCCGCTTCGGCTGCGCTGCTGACGCTTGGCGTTGCCCAGGCCCAGGAAAAGACCTTGAGGATCGGCACCGAGGCAGCCTATCCCCCATTCAACAATCTGACAGCCGACGGCCAGCTCGTAGGCTTCGATATCGACATTGCCAAGGCGCTCTGCGACGAGATGAAGGTGAAGTGCACCTTTGTCGCGCAGGACTGGGACGGCATCATTCCCGCCCTTCAGGCAGGCAAGTTCGACGCCATCGTCGCGTCGATGTCGATCACGCCGGAACGCGCCGAGAAGGTCGACTTCACCCACAAATATTACAATACGCCGCCGGCGATCGCCGCCCCCAAGGACACCGACATCAAGGGTGTCACCAAGGAAGATTTGGCCGGCAAGACGATCGGCGTGCAGGCGTCCACCACGCATTTCAACTATTCGACCAAGACTTATACCGACAGCACCGTCAAGCCGTACCCGACCGCACAGGAATACCAGCTCGATCTGGCCAATGGCCGGCTCGATGCCGCCAATGACGACGTCGTCGTGCTGCAGCAATGGCTGGATTCGCCGGACGGCGCCTGCTGCAAGCTGGTCGGCACAATCAAGCCGGTTATCGAAATCCACGGTCCGGGCGCCGGCATTGCCGTGCGCAAGGGCGAGACCGATCTGGTCAACCAGTTCAATGCGGCGATCGACGCCATCCGAGCAAACGGAAAGTACAAGGAAATCAACGACAAATACTTCAAATATGACGTTTATGGCGGCGAGTCCTGATCGACCGACATAGGAGGACGTGAACGGCGGGAGATTCCCGCCGTTCTTATAAGGATGCCGCGCACGAGGGGTGACGCGGCACGGGTCTCAAAGAGCCTTAAGGAGAACAGGCAGGCGGATGCAGAGCGCACTGACGCTTCTCAGTTGGGGACCCGAAGGCTGGCTCGACGACATCGCCGCGGGTGTGTTTGTCACAGTATGTCTTGCGCTGGCCACTCTGCCCTTCGGGCTGACGCTCGGCTTTTTCGTGGCGCTGGCCAAACAGTCGGAAGAGCCGTCGCTGAGACTGGCCGGGAACATCTACACCACGATTTTTCGCGGAATACCCGAGCTGCTCACCCTGTTTCTGATCTTCTTCGGCATCCCATTGATCCTGCAGTACATTGTCCGGCTGGTGAGCCCCGGCACCTCCGCCGACGTCAACAGCTTCGTCGCCGGCATGATCGCGCTCTGCTTCATTTTTTCCTCTTATTCCAGCGAGGTGTTTTTATCCGCCTTCCGCGCCATTCCAAAAGGGCAATATGAGGGAGGCTATTCGGTTGGCCTGTCCAGCGGCCAGACGATGCGGCTGATCGTGCTGCCGCAGTTGATCCGCATCGCGTTGCCCGGACTTGCCAATCTCTGGCTTATCCTGCTCAAGGACACCGCGCTCGTCTCGGCCGTCGGCCTCAACGAGATCCTCCGGCAGAGCGGGGTTGCCGCGCGCGTCACCAAGCATGCCTTCCTGTTTTACGGTTTTGCCGGCCTCATCTATCTCCTGCTGGCGATCGTCTCCTCCTTCGGCATCAAGGCGATCGAACGAGCGGTCGGCGGCAGCGAGGTCAAGAGATGAGCCTTGCCACCGACACGCTGAAGGTCGACCGGCCGCCGCCGCCCGCACGCGGCTGGTCGCGCCAACGCATCCTCGGCCATGTCCTGGTCGGCCTGTGGATCGCTCTCGGCATTGGCATGGTCGTCTACCTGGTCGCTGCGTGGAACCCGGAGTTCTTCCAGAAATATGCACCCGGCTACATATCCGGCCTCGGCATCACCCTGTTGCTGGTTGCCATCTCGATTGTGCTTGGCGCGATCCTGTCGGTGCCGATCGCCTATGCACGCATGTCGAAGAACCCGATCCTTTCGGGGTTCGCCTATGCCTATGTCTATTTCTTTCGCGGCACGCCGCTGTTGGCGCAGACCTTCCTGGTCTACTATGGGGTCGGCTCCTTCCGGCCGGAGCTCGAGATGGTCGGACTGTGGGGCTTCTTCCGCGAAGCGTTCAACTGCGCGATCTTCGCCTTTTCGCTGAATACGGCCGCGTACCAGGCCGAGATTTTGCGTGGCGCAATCGAGAGCGTGCCGAGGGGCCAGTGGGAAGGTGCCGCCTCGCTCGGCCTGCACAAACTGCAGACGATGTGGAAGATCATCCTGCCGCAGGCGCTGATCGTCGCGTTGCGCCCGTATGGCAACGAGATCATCCTGATGATCAAGGGCTCGGCAATCGTCGCCATCATCACGGTCTACGATTTGATGGGCATCACCCGGCTCACCTATGCGCGCACCTTCGACTTTCAGTCGTATATCTGGGCGGCGATCATCTATCTGATCATCGTGGAAACATTGCGCCACGGCGTCGAGTGGATCGAACGGCGCATCACCATCCATCTACACCGCTGACTCCCATCGCCTTGCCTGATCCGGTAAGAAGACCGCAAAGCAGGCTTCTAAGGGATTCGAAAACATGGCTTCGGTGGCATTTCTTGGTCTTGGCGTCATGGGCTATTCGATGGCCGGACATCTCAAGAACAAGGGCGGTCACGACGTCACCGTCTACAACCGCACCAGGGCCAAGGCCGAGCAGTGGGTCGCCCAGCATGGCGGCAGCTTCGCCGCGACACCAGCAGAGGCGGCCGCGGGCAAGGACTTCGTCTTTTCCTGCGTCGGCAATGACGACGATCTGCGCTCGGTGACGACCGGTGCCGAAGGCGCCTTCAATTCCATGAAGAAAGGCGCCATCTTCATCGACAACACAACGGCATCGGCCGAGGTCGCGCGCGAACTGGCACAGCACGCGCAAGCGCTCGGGTTTTCGTTCCTCGACGCCCCGGTCTCCGGCGGTCAGGCAGGCGCCGAGAACGGCATGCTGACCGTGATGGTCGGCGGCGAGCCTGACGCCTTCGACAGGGCCAAGCCAGTCATAGATGCTTATGCCCGCATGGTCGGGTTGATGGGACCGGCAGGGGCTGGCCAGCTCACCAAGATGATCAACCAGATCTGCATCGCCGGCCTCGTTCAGGGACTGGCCGAAGGTATCCACTTCGGCAAGCAGGCCGGGCTCGACATCGAAAAGGTAATCGAGGTTATCTCCAAGGGCGCCGCCGGTTCCTGGCAGATGGAGAACCGCCACAAGACGATGAATGCCGGCAAATATGATTTCGGCTTCGCCGTCGACCGGATGCGCAAGGATCTTGGCATCTGCCTCGCCGAGGCCGACCGCAACGGCGCCAAACTGCCGGTGACGGCACTTGTCGACCAGTTCTACAAGGACGTGCAGGCGATGGGCGGCAAGCGCTGGGACACGTCCTCGCTGCTGGCGCGGCTGGAGAAATAGGATTTCACCGTGGCCGAGCTTTCGCCTCAATCCAGCGCCGATGAAATCGTCGCTCATCTGCGCTCGATCGCCTCAGAGGAAAATCGACTTGGCATGCTGCGCTACGGCATCAAGATCGAACGTGCGCTCGGTATCTCGCATGGCGTGCAGCGGCAGATTGCCAAGAAAATCAAGCGCAACCATGAGCGTGCCTTCGAGCTTTGGCAGACAGGCATCATGGAGGCGCAGTTCATCGCTTCCGTGACAGCCGATCCGGAGCGGTTCTCCGCCGCGGATGCAAGACGATGGGCGGCGACTTTCGACTCGTGGGATATCGTCGACGGGGTCTCCGATCTCTTTGTCGATACGGATTGCTGGAAGGAATTGATCGCCGAATTCGCGGTCGACGAACGGGAATTCGTTCGACGCACGGCTTTTGCGATGATGGCCTGGTCGGTGGTCCACCGGAAGAAGGAACCCGAGACGACCTTCCTCGAATTCCTGCCGATCATCGAAGCGCATGCGACCGACGGCCGCAATTTTGTGAAGAAGGCCGTGAACTGGGCGCTTCGTTCGATCGGCAAGCGATCGATGAATTTGCACGGCCCTGCCCTTGCCGTGGCGCTAAAACTGGCGGCCTCGACAGACAGGACCGCACGCTGGATCGGCAAGGACGCCGTGAAGGAACTTTCCGATGCCAAGACGCTCGAGCGGCTCGCCGCCAGAAAAGCTTGACCTGAGCGAAGTGCGCTTCACGGAGGTGACGCAATCGACGCGCGCCGATTTCGAAAACCTGTTCGAGCAACCCGGCGGGCCGAAATACTGCTGGTGTATGGCTTGGCGCAATCTCGACCGCCGCGAGCACGTCGAGAACGACGAGAAGAAACGCGCGATGATGACGCTGATCGACGCCGGCACGCCAGTCGGCATTGTCGCCCAGATCGATGGCCGGACCGTCGGCTGGTGCTCGATCGCGCCACGGGAGACCTACCGCAAGCTGTCACGGCAGCAGGACGATAGCGAGATGGGCATCTGGTCGATCGTCTGCTTCTTTGTGCCGAGAGCGTTGCGCGGCGGCGGGCTGGCAAGCGCATTGCTCGACGCGGCCATCGATCACGCCTTTGCCAAAGGCGCCAGGACGATCGAAGCCTATCCCGTCGACCAGGCTTCGCCGAGCTACAGCTTCATGGGTTTTCGCGACATGTTCGTCGCCCGCGGCTTTCGCGAGATCGGCATGACCGGCTCGCGCCGGCATGTGATGCGGCTTGAGCGTTGACCTGTGAGGCAGCGGCAGCTTTACTTGATGTTCGCAGATCAAGGCTCAACGGCGGAGCAGCGATGAGCAACCGTTTTAAATCAGGCACGATCATGGCAACTGCCTTGTTGGCGTCCGCGATCGCGGCAAGCGCTTCCGCCGGAACCATGCACATTTTCTGGAAGGATCTGCGCCCGGCTACCCAGGCAGCCGCCGAAAGCGTCGGACTGCCGATGATCGCGGCCAAAATGCCGGATCGTGGCGAGACGCTCTCACTCGACTTGCAGGACAAGACCGTGCAACTCGCGGGCTATGCGCTGCCAGTCGATCGCGACGGCGATCTCGTCTACCAGTTCCTGCTGGTGCCGTGGACGGGAGCCTGCAGCCACATGCCGACGCCGCCGCCCAACCAGATCGTCCTCGTCACGCCTGCACACCCTTACAGGATGTCCGAGGCCTACCAGCCGGTTTCGGTGACCGGCGCATTGCAGCCGGGCATGGAGAAGAGCCAGCTTTTCATCCTCGACGGCGTCAGTGTCATCCAGTCGGGCTACACCGTGCGCAAGGCCGAGGTGATTAACGTCGACACCGTGCCGGACACGATCACGCTGCCGGTCAACTCGCCCTGGACTTTCCTTAACAAAAAGAAGAACTAAACAGAAGAACCTCAGGCGGCGTTGGCGCCGGACTCCTTGTCGAGCATCATGTAATCCAGCGGCATCTCGGTCGTATATTTGATCTGCTCCATGGCGAAGGAAGACGACACGTCGCGGATCTCGATCTTGGCGATCAGCCGCTTGTAGAAGGCGTCGTAGGCGGCGATATCGGGCACCACGACGCGCAAGAGATAGTCGACGTCGCCGCTCATGCGATAGAATTCGACCACTTCTGGGAATTCCTGGATGACCTCCGAAAAGCGCCGCAGCCATTCATGGCTGTGCGAATTGGTGCGGATCGAGACGAACACCGTGACCCGCACATTGACCTTTTCATGATCGAGGATGGCGACGCGCCGCTTGATGACGCCCTCTTCCTCGAGCTTCTGGATGCGCCGCCAGCACGGCGTCGTCGACAGGCCCACCTTCTTGGCGACGTCGGCGACTGCAAGCGTCGCATCCTCCTGCAGCAGGCGGAGAATTTTTCTATCAAGGCGGTCCATTGGGTGCTCCCCTGATGCAAGTCGTCCAAGTGCGCAGCGGCCTTGGCACAACGACATGCATAAAAACAAGAATTTAACGCGCGTCCCCTCATGCGCGGCGCGCTTCGAGGAATGGATTACCATAATCCCTCTTATCATGGCCTTTTACAAGAAAGAAATTCTGTTGGATAGCGCGAAAGCGAGTGATTTCTTGCTGAATGCCTAGCCGAGGCGATAGCGGATTTCCGATCTCAGAAAGGGCAGCAAATCCATTTCAAACCATGGATTGCGCTTCAGCCAGCCGGTGTTGCGCCAGGACGGGTGCGGCAGCGGCAGGACTTTCGGGTCGGTCGCCGCCGCCCAGATGGCACGCCAATCCATGACCGTTTCCGTCAGCGAGGGACGGCGCGCCGCGCCCATATGCCAGCTTTGCGCGTAGATGCCGATCGTCAGCACCATATCGACTTGCGGCATCAGCGCCATCAGCGATGTGCGCCAGGCCGGCGCACATTCGCGGCGCGGCGGCAGGTCGGCGCCCTTGGCGTCCTGACCGGGAAAGCAAAAGCCCATCGGCACGATGGCAAACTTGTCCGTGTCATAGAATTCCTCGCTGCCGACGCCCAGCCAGCTTCGCAGCCGGTCGCCGGAGGCGTCGGTGAACGGCATGCCTGTGATGTGAACCTTGGTACCCGGCGCCTGGCTGGCGATCAGGATACGCGCACTCGAAGATGGCCTGAGCACGGGCCGCGGTTGGTGCGGCAGCGGCCTGGCGGCCGGCTTATCGACGCAGATGCGGCAGGCGCGTACCCTCGCCGCCAGGGCTTCCAACTCTTCGGTCATTCGGAACTCATTGTCAGGCGGCGGCACTCGGCCGGCTGGAGATTTCTCGATACCAGCGCAGCACGTTGGTGCACTCTTCGGGTACCTTGATGCGAGCCGGCTTCATGAAGTCGATGGCGACCAGCCCGGTGATGTCGGCGATCGAATAGGCATCGCCGGCGACGAATTCCCTGCTGGCGAGCTCAGTGTCCAGAAATCTCAGGAATTCGATCGCCTTCGGCTTGTTGACCTCGCCCCATTCGGGGATTTGCGGGATCTCCCATTCCCTCATTGCGGGGTGGATGTGCCGGAACGCCGCAGCGACGCAGCCGAACAGATTGAACTCCACACGTCTTTGCCACATCTCGACGATCGCCTTGCCGAGCGCGCCACGCCCGAACAAAGCCGGCTCGGGGTGCAGTTCCTCGAAGTAACGACAGATTGCGACGGATTCGGTGATGACTGTGCCGTCGTCGAGCTCGAGCACCGGCAGACGCTTCAGCGGATTGCGCGAGCTGACCGGCTGCTCTTTGTGCTCCAGCGCGCCCATGTCGACGGGCACCAGCGGAACCTGAAGTCCCTTTTCGGCCAGAAAAATCCGAACCCGGCGTGGATTGGGCGCGCGCCCGCCGTCGAACAGCTTCATCTCTATCCTTCCTCGTCCGTCCCGACGAACTATAGGCACAGCTCACCAGAAGCGAAAAATTTCGCGCAAGGCGTCGCCGATGGACGCCAAGGTACCGTGCTTTCTTTCGACCAGCTCATGGCCGTGGCTCTCGCGCCAGTTCTTCGGCTCGTCGAAAGTTCCGCCCCAGATGCCGGCTTTGCCCGCGCGCGCAGCAGCTTCCTCGGTCTCGAAATCGCCAAAGGCGACCGCCCAGCCGGCCTCGACCTGTGCGCGGTTGAGATCCTTGCCGCCGGCCTTGCAGTCGCCGAGCAGCCTGCCGTAGCGGTCCCGCTGCCAGCCGCTGCAGGAGACGGCTTTGCCGGCGATCAACCGCACCAGGGACTGCCGTGCGAGCTTGCCGCAAGGATAGTCGGCACCGTCCTTGCGACAGATCTGCGAATATTCCGGCGCGACGATGCCACGCATGCGGATGCGCTCGCCGCCGAGCGTGATGCTATCGCCGTCATTGACAGTGGCCGCGCCCTCCGTCTTGCGCGTCTCCACCCGGTCGAGGCGCGCCGCCAGGAGGATCAGCAGGCCGAGCACGATGAGTGTCAGCCCATAGTCCATCAGTCGGCGCCACAGGCTTCGCGGACGCGGCGCATAGTATCGCTGGCGCGGCCATCGCGACCACGAACGGCTCATATGGCAAACCGTTGGTTAATCATTCGAACGTAGCTTAACGATTTGAAATTGCTGCCCGCGTAAATTGAAGACTTCATGCCCCTGCAACGCTCGACCATGGCAGACAAGTTTATTGTGGACCGCAGGAAACGCCATCGCAACAGCGATGTCGCGCGCGCGGTGCGCAAGACGCGCGACCGTCTTTCGCAGCAAGCCGGAAATCCCGACTTCGACCGCGAGCTGTTGAAGCTCCACGCGCTGTCGATGACCGGCGGCGTGATCGTCATTCCGCTGCTCGTTCTGGCAACGGCCGCGGCAGGCTTGTTCGCGGGCATCGGCAAGGAGATCGGCGTCTGGGCGCTGTTCACATTCATCTGCTATACCATCGTTGCATTCATGGCCAGACGCGTCACTCAAGCGTCCGAGCTCAACCCGCTGGAGACGCACAGGGATTTCCTGATCGGCCATTTTCTGTGCGGGCTTGGCTGGGCTTGGTTCGCATGGCTCGGCTGCGAAACTTGCCAAATGGATCAGTTCCAGGTCGCCAAGGCGGTGGTGCTGCTGCTCGCCATGTCGGCAACCGCGATCCTGGCCTCGTCCCTGCGCGGTGCGCTGTTGGCGACCTTCGCCCTCCCGGTCGCCATCTATGCTTATGCCAGTGCGAAATTATGGATGCCGGTCGAAGTGATCATGGCAGGCTTGCTGATCGCCTCGTTGCCTTTCTTCGCCTATGTAGCGCGCCAGCTCAACCGTTCCTCGCTGATGCTGCTGTCGTTCCGCTCCGAAAAGGATGCGCTGATTGCCGAACTGGAGACGGCGAAATCGATGTCGGACGAGGCACGGCGGCGGGCGGAAGACGCCAATCTGGCGAAATCGCGTTTCCTGGCCTCGATGAGCCACGAGCTGCGCACACCGCTCAACGCCATTCTCGGCTTTTCCGAAGTGATGGCCAACGAGGTGCTCGGCCCGATGAGCAACCCGACCTATCGCGACTATGCCCGTGACGTGCACGACTCCGGACAGCATCTGCTCGACCTGATCAACGAAATTCTCGATTTGTCGCGCATCGAAGCGGGCCGCTACCAGCTCAACGAGGAGCCGATGATGCTGCTCTCCGTCGTCGAGGATTGCTGCCACATGATGGAGCTGAAGGCGCGCAACAAGGACATCCGCATCGTCCAGCATTTCGAAAACGCCTTGCCGCGCTTGTTCGCCGACGAACGCGCGGTGCGGCAGATTGCGCTCAATCTGTTGTCCAATGCCATCAAGTTCACCGCCACCGGCGGCGAAATCCGCGTGCGCGTCGGCTGGACGGCGGGCGGCGGGCAATATCTCTCCGTCAAGGACAATGGGCCGGGCATACCGGAAGACGAGATTCCGATCGTGCTTTCGGCCTTCGGCCAGGGCTCGATCGCCATCAAGAGCGCCGAACAGGGCACCGGGCTTGGCCTGCCGATCGTGCAAGGCTTGCTGGCCATGCATGGTGGCGAATTCCAGCTCCATTCCAGGCTACGCGAAGGCACCGAGGCGATCGCCATCTTCCCGCTGAGCCGGGTGATGGAGGAACTGCCGGCGCTGCCGACCAAGGCGGTTGCCTCGCGCCGGCGCTGAATGCTTAACCGCGGACCGCGGCTGCCATGCCGGAGCTGGTCAGCGCGGCGGCCTTGACCAGCCCAGCGGCAAGCGCCGCCCCTACCCCCTCGCCTTGACTGACGCCCAGATCGAGCAGCGGGCGAAGGCCGAGGCGCTCGGCGGCCTTGGCATGGCCAGACTCCGGCGACAGGCTTGCGAGGAGACAATGATCGAGCGCCGCGGGGTTGGCGGTATGTAGGACACCAGCGGCGGCAGTCACCGCAAACCCATCGAGCAGCACCGGGATCTTCTGCATCCGCGCCGCCAGAATGGCGCCGCAGATCGCGGCGAATTCCCGCCCGCCGACCCGGCGCAGCGCTTCCAGCGGGTCCTTGAGGCTCGCGCCGTGCAACGCGACCGCGGCATCGACCACCTCCGCCTTGCGCCTCTGCATCGCCGCGCCCGCCCCTGATCCAGGACCGACCCAGTCGGCGCCGGTGCCGCCGAACAGTGCCGTGCAAAGGGCCGCGGCGACAGTCGAATTGCCGACGCCGAGGTCGCCAAGGCAAAGCAGGTCGGTGCCGCCGGCAATCGCTTCCATGCCGAAGGCCATGGTAGCGGCACAACCGCGCTCGTCCAGTGCCGCATCCTCGGTAATGTCGGCTGTCGGAATGTGCAGGGCCAGATCGAACACCTTCAAGCCGAGATCGTTGGCGATGCAGATCTGGTTGATTGCTGCACCGCCGGCGGCGCAGAGCTCGACTGCATTTGCCGTGGCGGCAGCGGGGCGCGGCGAAATGCCGTGGCGGGTGACGCCATGATTGCCGGCAAAGATCGCCACCAATGGCCGCGTCACCGCCGGCGGCGCGCGGCCGCTCCAGCCGGCGAGCCAGGCGGCGATGTCCTCGATGCGGCCAAGCGAGCCTTTGGGCTTGTCTGCCTTGGCAAACAACTGGCGCACGCGGGCCTTGGCCGCCATATCTCCCGGCGGCAGGCTCACCAGGAGGTCGCGAAAATCGTCGAAAGGCAGCGCGCTGGTCATGTCGATGGCGATCATCCGTGTGAATTGGTGAGCGGCATAGCCGCCTTGGCCAGCCGGCACAACCTCAAGCCGGCACAACCTCCAGGCCTGGTACAACTTGGCGGTATTGACGCGAAAGCATTCGTTGGCGGCGCTTCCCGGAGGGCTTGCATTGACTTTGTCGTTGCACCATGTGGAGGCTAGCCAAGGAAATCCTTATGACGGCCATTGAATCCCCGTGCGTCCTGGTCTGCTCGATCGATATGAAAACCGGCTTCTGTTTCGGTTGCGGGCGCACGCGCGAGGAAATCGCCGCCTGGATCGACATGACCCCGCAAACCCGCCGCAGCGTCATGGCCGAGCTGCCGGCAAGGCTGGAAACGGTCGAGCGACGCCCCCGCCGGGAAACCCGTCGCAGCCGCATGGCACGCGAACGCGACGCCCTCTCGTGAACCGGCCGCAGAGATGAACCGACTGCTGTGGATTCTGATCGTCGCGATAGGGGCGGGTGTATTCCTGCTCATGCTCAACGATTCCGCCGGCAGTACATTCGGCATTGAGAATTACGATTTCAGCCAGCTGATCTGGCTTGGCGCTTTAGCGGCGCTCGTCGGCGCCGGACTGCTCAGATCGGGCAGGCCGTTAGGCACCATGGCCCGCAGCCTCGGCGCCTGGGGTGCCATCGTGCTGGCGCTGATCGCCGGCTATCAGTACCGCTATGAGTTGCAGGATTTCGCCAGCCGCGTCACCGCCGGCCTTGTTCCCGGCAGTCCGCTGGCACTGGGCGTGGAAGAAGGCCATGCTACCGTCACCCTGGACAAGGCCGGCAGCGGCCATTTCGAAGCGCGCGTCACGATCAACGGCACGCCGATCCTGACGGTTGTCGATACCGGCGCGACCAGCACCGTGCTGACCGCCGAGGACGCTCTGGCGGTCGGGTTCAATTCGGCGGCTCTCCGCTTCACCATACCGATCTCTACCGCCAACGGCATGACACGCGCGGCGGCGGTGCGAACCAACGAACTGTCGATCGGCGGCATCGTGCGCAAGGACATGCCCATCATGATCGCCGCACCAGGCACGCTCGGCCAGAGCCTTCTCGGCATGAATTTCATCGGCTCGCTATCGGGCTTCGACATCCGTGGCGATCGCATGATTTTACGGGATTAAGTTTTTCCTCAGGCCGCCTCTGCGGTCCGGCCGAAATCGACCTCTGCGAAGGCTGACTTCAGCACCTCCGCTCCGGCACCCGGCCGTGTCGCCTCGGTGGAGAGGATCTGCCGGTAGCGGCGTGCACCGGGCAGGCCGTGAAACAGCCCGACCATGTGCCGGGTGACATGCCCGAGGCGCCCGCCCTGCTCGATATGGCGTGACGCGTAATCCGCCATGGCATCGATCAGTGCGGCAAAATCGAACGACTCAGCTGTGCTGCCGTAAAACGCGGCATCGATGCCGGTCAGTATCCCTGGCGTGTGATAGGCGGCGCGGCCGAGCATGGCGCCATCGACATGGTCGAGATGCGTCAGCGCCTCTGCGAGAGATTGAATGCCGCCATTGATGCCGATGAATTTGTTTTTCTTTCTGGCTTTCAGCCGATAGACGCGGCCATAGTCGAGCGGCGGGATGTCGCGATTTTCCTTTGGGCTCAGTCCTTCCAGCCAGGCCTTGCGGGCGTGCACCCACAGCGCGTCGGCGCCGGCCGCGAAAACACCATCGGCCAACGCATCGAGTGCCGGTTCCGGATCCTGCTCATCGACGCCGATGCGGCACTTGACGGTAACCGGTATTTTCACCGCCGCCTTCATTGCCGCGACGCAATCCGCGACGAGCACGGGCGTCTTCATCAGGCAGGCGCCGAAGGTGCCCGACTGGACGCGGTCGGACGGGCAGCCGACATTGAGGTTGATTTCATCATAGCCGAAGGTTTCGCCGATGCGCGCCGCCTCGGCCAGCTTTCCCGGATCGGCGCCGCCGAGTTGCAGCGCCACCGGATGTTCGCTGTCGTCGAAGCCGAGCAGCCGCTCGCGTGCGCCGTGGATGACCGCATCGGCCACCACCATCTCGGTGTAGAGCAGCGCCTCGCGCGTCAGCTGGCGATGGAAGAACCGGCAGTGCCGGTCCGTCCAATCCATCATCGGCGCCACGGCAACTTTGTGGCGTAACATATTCATTTTACTATTTTTTCTGTCTCAGTCCGTCCGATACTCCGTTCGAATGACAGAGCAATTTGGCAAGAGATGCACACCCAGCTAACCCGATATACGATTTTGCCGCCGCAACTGAAAGCAAATTGGCATGTTACACATGTCACTGTACGCACCAGTTAGATGCCTGCCGTGGAACGATGGACCGCCGGCGGCATACCAGTCAGCCAAGGCGAAGCGTGTTGCGGGCGATCTGCCACGCGGATTCGACATGCCGCCGCGCCGCCTCCTCCGCCTCGTCCGGCTTGCGCGACCGGATTGCATCCATGATTTCGGTCATTTCGGCGATCGCCGGCTCGCGGCGGTTCTCCGACGCGATCGTCATTGAGCGGAGCTGGTTGATGCGGACATTCAACCCCGTCACGATTTCCCAGGCAATGCGCTTGTCCGCCGCCTCGAACAGCGTTTCGTAGAACTTGGTCGTTGCCCGCATCACTTCGACAGGCGCACCGGACGCCCACGCCTCAAGCAGGTTCGTCAAGGCGGCATCGAGCGATGCGATCTGCGCGTCCGTGGCCGTTAGGGCGCAAGCCCGCGCCGCGATGCCCTCGAGCAGCGCCCGCAATTCATAGATTTCGTCGGTGCGGCCGAGATCCGGCTTGGCCACGGCGGGTCCATGGCCCGGTATCATCTGCACCAGGCCTTCCGCCTCCAGCTGCCGCAGCACCTCGCGCACGACGGAACGGCTCACCCCGAGCTGATCGCATAGCGGCCGCTCGACCAGCCTTTCACCAGGCTGGAAATGGAAGCCCATGATCGCTTCACGCATGCGCTCCAGCGCCAGCGTCCTCAGCGTCTTGGCAGAGCGGTCGATCCGCAGCGTATCGACTGACATTTTCTCTCCCTACCCCGATCCGGCCACAAAACAGATTCCATAGCTGATTGACAAGGCTTCTGGTGCTCCATAATATGGTATACCATAAGATGATCTAAAGATTTCGGCGTTGCACGACGCCGTGGCGACCGAGGACCTCATGAAACCAGCCATTCGAAAGATCGTCACTTACATCGAGAACACGCTAATCGAGGGCGGCAAGGAAGCCCCAAAACCGTTGCGCCTGATCGGCGTCGCCGCCGTGCTGACAAACCCTTGGGCGGGCCGCGGTTTCACCGACGACCTGTCGCCGGAGATCCGCGTCATTGCTCCCGTCCTCGGCGAACTGCTGACCCGCGAGATTATCGCCGTTGCCGGTTCCGGCGAGGCAATAGATGGTTATGGCAAAGCCGCGGTCTGCGGCACGGCGGGCGAGATCGAGCATGCATCGGCGCTGATCCATACGCTGCATTTCGGCAACCATTACCGTCGCGCGGTCGGCGCCAAGACCTATCTCGCCTTCACCAATCTGCGCGGAGGGCCGAACACCCCGATCATGATCCCGCTGATGGACAAGAACGACGAAGGCCGCCGCTCCCACTATCTGACCGTACATTTCCAAATCGGCGACGCGCCCGCGCCCGACGAGCTGGTGGTGGCGCTTGGCGCTTCGATTGGCGGCCGCCCGCACCATCGTATCGGCGACCGCTATCAGGACCTCAAGGAGGTCGGAGACCTGCATGGCTGACGTCGCTGCCACCGCATGGGTCCGGGACACGGCTCCGGACGGCACCGGCTTCATCCGCGCCGGCTCCGGCGCGCCGGTTCTGTTCATTCACGGTGTCGGCATGAACGCCGCGATCTGGCACGATCAGATCGCGACGATGAAAGACCATCATGACCTGATCGCCATCGACATGCTCGGCCACGGCGTTTCACCGCTGCCGCCGGAAGAAGCCAGCCTGTCGGATTTCGCCGATCAGGCGGTCCGCCTGCTCGACCATCTTGGCGTGGCGTCGGTGTCGATCGTTGGCCATTCGATGGGCGCGCTGGTCGCTCTGGAGACCGCCCTTCGCACCCCTTCGCGCGTTCGCTCCATCGTCTGTCTCAATGCGGTATTCCGCCGCCCCGCGGCCTTGGCGCAGGCCGTACGCGAGCGTGCGGCCGCGCTCGGCACCCATGGCAACCCTTCCGCCATTGCGGCTACGCTCGCCCGCTGGTTCGGCGACCCGCTGCCGGCGAATCTTATCGGGGCGGCCACCACAGCGCGCACCGCCCTTGAAAGGGTCGACCCCGAAGGCTACGCGCGCACCTATCGCCTCTTTGCCCATGCCGATGCTGAGCACGCCGATGCTCTCCCCGGTCTTGCCGCGCCGGCCCTGTTCATGACCGGGTCGCAGGACAGCAATTCGACCCCGGCCATGTCGGCGGCGATGGCGAGGCTTGCGCCGCACGGCCAATGCCTCGTGCTCAATGGAGAAAGGCACATGATGGCAATGGCTTCACCTGAAAAAGTGACCAAACACATCATGGAATTTCTCGACACGGCAGGAGACGCTGGCGTGAAGCCGGAGACGGATGCAGTCTTTGACAGCGGCGAATTCCGGCGCGCGCTCGGCTCCTTCCTGACCGGCGTCACCATCGTCACAACGATCGGAGTGGAAGGCGAACCGCGCGGCTTCACCGCCAACTCCTTCACCTCGGTCTCACTCGAGCCGCCGCTGGTGCTTGTCTGCATCGCCAAGAGGGCGCTGGGGCACAGTGCTTTTTCGACGTCGAGAGGTTTCGCCATCAACATCCTGTCAGAGGACCAGAAGGCCCATTCCGGCATCTTCGCTTCCAAAGCAGCGGACAAGTTCGCGGCCGTGAGCTGGCAACCGGGCCGGACCGGCAATCCGCTGATCGACGGCTCCGTTGCGGTGTTCGATTGCGGCATGGAGCAGCTGGTCGATGCTGGCGATCACTCGATCCTCATCGGCCGCGTCCGCGACTTCAGCCACAACGGAGCCCAGCCCCTCGGTTATTGCAGAGGCACCTACGTCACGCCTGGCCTTAGCCAGGAGGCGCTGGCGGCGGCGCCCCCCGATACGGAGGTCGGCGCCATTCTCGAGAACGAGGGCCGTGTGCTGTTCGTCGAAACGGCCGACGGGATTTATGAATTGCCTGCGGGGCGCGGACTGGGCACGCCCAACGATGCGCGCAGCCTCAATGGGCGCCTTGCCGCCAGGGCCATAGACGCCCAGCTCGGCTTCCTGTTCGCGGTGTGGGACGATGCCGCCGAACCCTGGCGCACGCATGTTTATTATCGCGGAACGGTCGAGGGATCCTATTCCGACGATCGCCAGATGCGGCTTGTCGACATCGAGAAGATCGCCGATCTGAAGATCGCCGATCCCGCGGTGCGTTCGATGCTTGCCCGCTATGCGCGCGAACGTACGGAAGATGCATTCGGCGTCTATGTCGGCAACGAGGTCGAAGGCGAAGTCCGGCCGCTCGCCAAGCCCTCGCCTTCTCAAATTCCTCTTTCCGGCCGCGGGTGAAACCGATGAAGTTTTCGCTTTTCGTGCACATGGAGCGATCGGATCTGGCAAAGCCGCATTCCGAGCTTGTCGGCGAGCTGGAGGAGTTGGTGCTGCAGGCGGAAGAGGCAGGATTCGAGACTGCCTGGATCGGCGAGCATCACGGGATGGAATTCACCATCTCGCCGAACCCGTTCATCAACATCGCGTGGCTCGCCGCCAAAACCAGGCGCATCCGGCTCGGAACCGGAACCATCGTCGCGCCGTTCTGGCACCCGATCAAGCTTGCCGGCGAAGCAGCGATGGCCGACGTCATCACCGGCGGCCGTCTCGACATCGGCATTGCGCGCGGCGCCTACGCTTACGAATACCAGCGACTTTTCCCAGGCCTCGAGGCCTGGAGTGCCGGCCAGCGTATGCGCGAGATGGTGCCGGCGATCCGCGGCCTATGGGATGGTGATTTCGAACTCGCCGGCGAGTTCTGGTCGTTTCCTTCAACCACCTCGTCGCCCAAGCCGCTGCAAAAGCCTTATCCACCGATCTGGGTGGCCGCACGCGATCCGAACTCGCACGACTTTGCGGTTTCCAGCAAATGCAACGTCCAGGTTACGCCGCTCGCCTCGGGCGATGACGAAGTGGCCAGCCTGATGGAGCGTTTCAATGCGGCGTGTAATGCCCACCCCGACGTACCAAGGCCGGCGATCATGCTGCTGATGCATACTTTCGTCGCCGAGGATGCCGCGGAGGCTGACCGGCTCGCGCAGGATCTGTCGCAGTTCTACTGCCAGTTCGGCGCCTGGTTCCAGAACAAGAAGCCGGTGCACCAGGGCATAATGGAAGCGCTGACCGAAGACGAGATCGCGGCCATGCCGCAATATGCGCCTGACAAGATCAAGCAGAACCTGGTCATTGGCGAAGCCGACGAGGTGATCGCCAGGCTGAAGGCCTACGAAGCGCTCGGCTACGATCAGTATTCGATCTGGATCGACAGCGGCCTTTCCCATCGGCGCAAGAAGAAATCGCTGCAGCTCTTCATCGACAGGGTGATGCCGGCCTTTTCCGAGCCGAAAGCTGGATTGCGATGAGCACTACTCAATTCAGGAACTATATTGACGGCAGCTTCGTCGAAGTGGCGGCGACCTTCGACAGCATCGATCCCTCGACGGGCGCGCCATGGGCGAAGATGCCCGCTGCATCGTCTGATGACGTCGACCGCGCCGTCGAAGCTGCTCACCGGGCGCTTGGCTCCGGCACGTGGCCGGCAATGACGGCAACGGCACGCGGCAAGCTTCTGGTGCGGCTCGGCGATCTGGTGGTCGCCAATGCCGACCGGCTGGCGGAACTCGAGACGCGCGATACCGGCAAGATCATCCGCGAGACCCGCGCCCAGATTGCCTATGTCGGCGACTATTACCGCTATTATGGCGGGCTGGCCGACAAGCACGAGGGTTCGTTTGTCCCCATCGACAAGGCCGACATGGAAGTGACCATCCGGCCGGAGCCAATTGGCGTCGTCGCCGCCATTGTGCCGTGGAATTCGCAGCTCTTCCTGTCCGCCGTCAAGCTCGGGCCGGCGCTGGCGGCCGGCTGCACCATCGTTCTGAAAGCATCGGAAGACGGCCCTGCCCCGTTGCTGGCCTTCGCCGAACTCGTCCATGAGGCGGGATTTCCCGCCGGGACCGTCAACATCCTGACCGGCTTCGGCCACGATTGCGGTCACCGGCTGACCAGTCATCCGCTCGTCGCCCGCGTCGCCTTCACCGGCGGTCCCTCGACCGCTCGGCAGATCGTCAGGAATACGGCGGAAAACCTCGCCTTCACGACGCTCGAGCTCGGCGGCAAAAGCCCGGTCGTGGTGTTTGCCGATGCCGATCTGGACAGCGCCGCCAACGCGGTCGTTGCCGGCATCTTCGCTGCCACCGGCCAGAGCTGCGTCGCCGGCTCGCGGCTGCTGGTCCAGCGCTCCGTGAAGGACGAATTCCTCGCCCGGCTCAAGCGCAAGGCCGAGGCGATCAGGATTGGCGATCCGCAGGATCCCGCGATCGAAATGGGACCGCTCGCCACCTCGCGCCAGCGCGAATGGATAGAGAGGATCATTGCTGAAAGCCTGGCCGCGGGCGGGCAACTGGTCACCGGCGGCATCCGCCCCGCGGGCATGGCGGACGGCTTCTATTACGCGCCGACGATTATCGACGCGCCTGATCAGACCCTTGCCTGCGTGCGCGAAGAGCTCTTCGGCCCGGTGCTCTGTGTGCTAGCCTTCGACAGCGAAGCTGAAGCGCTTTCGCTCGCCAACGACACGAAGTTCGGCCTGGCGTCCGGCGTGTTCACCACCAATCTGGCAAAAGCCCACCGCATGGCGCGCGGCATCCATGCCGGCGTGGTCTGGATCAACACCTATCGGGCGGTCTCGCCGCTGGTTCCGTTTGGCGGCTACGGCCAATCCGGGCTCGGCCGCGAGGGCGGCCTCGATGCGATCCGCGACTACACGCGTTCGAAATCGGTGTGGATACGCACCTCCGACGACCCGATTCCCGATCCTTTTGTCATGCGGTAGCCGCCGCCGGCCGGAGATGCGCGATCAAGGCGAAAACGACCGATCGCGAACAGACAACAACGAAAACAACAGAGGAGAACGACATGAAACTGATCATCACCGGCTTCCTTGCCGGCTTTATTGCAACGACAGTTCTGGCAACGACGGCCGCAAAGGCCGAGGACATGGTGTTCACCAGCTGGGGCGGGACGACCCAGGAAGCGCAGACCAAATCCTGGGCCGAGCCGTTCACCGCTGCATCCGGCATCAAGGTCATGCAGGACGGCCCGACGGACTACGGCAAGCTGAAGGCGATGGTCGACAGCGGCAGTGTCAACTGGGACGTCGTCGACGTCGAGATGGATTTCGCCATCAAGGCGGCCAAGGACGGTCTGCTCGAGCCGATCGACTTCAAGACCGTGCCGAAGGCCGACCTCGATCCGCGCTTCACCACCGATCACGCCGTCGGCAGTTTCTACTATTCCTTCGTTCTCGCCTGGAACAAGGGCGCGATTTCGGGTGAACCGGCCGGCTGGGCCGACATGTTCGACCTGACGAAGTTCCCGGGCAAGCGGACCTTCTACAAATGGTCGGCGCCCGGTGTCATCGAGATCGCGCTGCTGGCCGATGGTGTTCCGGCGGACAAGCTCTATCCGCTGGATCTCGATCGCGCCTTCAAGAAACTCGATACCATCAAGTCGGACATCGTCTGGTGGGGCGGCGGGGCGGAGTCGCAGCAATTGATCGCATCCGGCGAAGCAACGTTCGGCCAGCTGTGGAACGGCCGCGTCTTCGCACTGGACAAGGATGGCGCCGATGTCGGCGTCTCCTGGAACCAGAACCTGACCGCAGCCGACGTTCTGGTGGTACCGAAGGGTGCCAAGAACAAGGATACGGCGATGAAATTCCTCGCCGCGGCGAGCAGCCCCGCCGGCCAGGCCAAATTTGCCGAAGCCAGCGGCTATGCGCCGATCAACACCAAGGCCAAGGCAGAGATGCCGGCCGATGCCGTGAAATCGCTGCCGGACGCTCATGTCGACGGACAGATCAATCTCGACATGAACTACTGGGCCGCCAATCGCGACACCATCGCCGCGCGTTGGTATGCCTGGCAGGCGAAATAAGCCCGCCCTTGAACCGCAATGGACGAGACGGTTCGCGCCGTCTCGTCCCTTAGCCGGGTCGCTGTCATGTCGGTCGAAACACGCCGGAACTTTGGAACGGTGCGGGTGCCGGCAGGTCTCAATGGCCTGCTGCCGGCCCTGATTCTGATTATGCTGTTCTTCATCGTCCCCGTGCTGGCGCTGCTTTTGCGCAGTGTCACGGAGCCCGAGCCAGGCTTGCAGAACTATGCTGCCCTGCTTGGTGACGGCACCTATGCGCGGGTGTTCTTCAACACATTCCTGGTCGCGGCGTTGGTCACCATCGTCACGGTCCTTGTCGCCTTTCCGGTCGCCTGGATGCTGGCGATCATGCCTTCGGGACTGGCCTCGATCATCTTCGGCATCATCATTCTGTCGATGTGGACGAACCTGCTCACCCGCACCTATGCCTGGATGGTGCTCCTGCAGCGTACCGGCGTGATCAACCGGACGCTGATGATCATCGGCGTCATCGACCACCCGCTGCCGCTCATCAACAATCTCACCGGCGTCACTATCGGCATGGTCTATATCATGCTGCCCTTCATGATCCTGCCGCTGGTCGGCACGTTACGGGCGATCGATCCGATGACGCTGCGTGCGGCGTCGCTGTGCGGCGCAAGCCCTTTCCAGGCGTTCCGCCGCATCCTCGTGCCGCTGTCGCTGCCCGGTGTCGCCGCCGGCGGCCTGATGGTCTTCGTCATGTCGCTCGGCTACTTCGTAACGCCGGCACTGCTCGGCGGCACGTCGAACATGATGCTTGCCGAAATGATCGCGCAGATGGTCCAGTCGCTGCTCAACTGGGGGCTCGGCAGCGCCGCTGCCTTCATCCTGCTTGTCGTCACCATGGTTCTCTACGCACTGCAGCTGCGCCTTGTCGGTGCCAGGCGCACGAGCGGAGGCATCTGAGATGCTGCTCGACTATGACCGCATGGGTTGGCTACGGGTTGCCCTGCTCGGCTTCACCGCGCTGGTCGCTGGCTTTCTTCTGTTGCCGGTGGTCTTCATTGTCCTGCTCTCCTTCGGCTCGTCGCGCTGGCTGGCTTTTCCGCCGCCGGGCTGGACGCTCAAATGGTACCAGGAGCTTTTTGCCGATCCGGCCTGGCTCAACGCCGCGCTGACCAGCGCCCGAATCGCCACCATAACGGCGATCCTGGCAGTAGCGATCGGCCTGCTCGCCTCCTTTGCCCTGGTTCGCGGAAGGTTTGCCGGACGTGAGATCCTGCGCGGCCTGCTGCTGACGCCGATGGTGCTGCCCGTCGTTGTCTTCGCCATCGCCATCTACGCCTTCTTCCTTCGCCTTGGCCTCGGCGGCACCACCATCGGCTTCGTCATCGCCCACACCGTGCTGGCGCTGCCCTTCGCCATCATTCCGATCGCCACCGCGCTCGAAGGGTTCGACAAGTCGATCGAGGACGCGGCAATCGTCTGCGGGGCAAGCCCGCTCGAGGCCAGGCTCAGGATCACCTTGCCGTCGATCCGGATCGGCATCTTCTCCGCCGCGATCTTTTCCTTCCTCGCCTCGTGGGACGAAGTCGTGGTGGCGATCTTCATGGCCAGCCCCAGCTTGCAAACCTTGCCCGTCAAGATCTGGGGCAGTCTGCGGTCGGACCTCAGTCCGGTGATCGCCGCTGCCTCCAGCCTGCTGGTCGGGCTGACGCTTGCCCTGATGGTGATGACGGCGCTCCTGCAGCGAAAGTTCCGGACATGACCCACCCTTTCCTCTCCATCCGCAATCTGCGCAAGGCGTTCGGGGTGATCGTCGCCGTGCACGACGTCACGCTGGACATTCCCAGGGGCGAGTTCCTGACCTTCCTCGGGCCCTCCGGATCGGGAAAATCGACGACGCTCTACGCGATCGCCGGCTTTCAGGACCCGACTTCCGGCGATGTCTTGCTGGAAGGAAAATCACTGCTTGCAGTGCCTTCGCACAAGCGCAACATCGGCATGGTCTTCCAGCGCTACACGCTGTTTCCGCATCTGACGGTGGCCGAAAACGTCGCTTTTCCGCTGCGGGTTCGCCGCCGGCCGGACGCCGAGGTGAAGAAAAAGGTCGCCGACATGCTGGCCCTGGTGCGGCTCGAAAGCTTTGCCGGACGCTTACCCGGTGCGCTGTCGGGCGGCCAGCAGCAGCGCGTCGCGCTGGCCCGGGCGCTGGCCTACGATCCTCCGATCCTTTTGATGGACGAGCCATTGTCGGCGCTCGACAAGAAGCTGCGCGAGGAAATCCAGGGCGAAATCCGCCGCATCCATCGCCAGACCGGCGTCACCATTCTCTACGTCACCCACGATCAGGAAGAGGCGCTGCATCTGTCGGACCGAATCGCCTTGTTCAAGGATGGCCGCATCGAGCAGACCGGCACCGGCGAGGATCTCTATCTCAGGCCGGCGACCGATTTCGTCGCCGGCTTCATCGGCAATTCGAATTTCCTCGCCGCCGAACATCTCGGCACCACCAACGGCACGACAACGATCCGCATGACAGACGGTTCGGTCATATCCGGAGTCAGGGCCAACGGCACGTTCGGCAAAGGCCAGAAGACCAGGCTGATGATCCGGCCCGAAGCCTTTAGCATGGAGCGGAGCCCGGCGAGCGCGGAACTGAATGTCGAGATCGTCGACATCGCATTTTACGGCGAGCGCCGGCGGATCGTCGCGCGCATCGCCGCTGGACAGGAGGTTGACATCAGGCCGACCTCCGCCGCCATGCAATCGCAGGATGTGTGGCCCTGCAGCCGGCAGGTCTTTTTCGATCCCGCTGCTGCATTCCTGTTTCCGGCCTGACTAAGCCGCGGTGGATCGCCGCCCTTCAACGCTTCGCAGCTGATTGGATGGCGGGCGCAACTCCTGTACCCATTGACAGTCGTCATGCTCGGTTGGAAGATGAAGAAGGTCCGCGGCGATAGCCATACGGGAAGGCAATGGTCCAACCGCCAGATACCGGACACCATCCTGGCAGCGTCGTCGCGGTCATCGTCATTTGTTTGATCATCGTTGCTTTGTTCTTCATAGGCTTCAGATACTCAAGGCCAGGCCAGGGTACCCTCGTTATTCCTGGCGGTACGCTGCAGCAACCGTGAATCCGACCCCTTGGCGCTGACGCGGAGCCGTTCTCAGGCCAAAGTGCCCCGGCGGGACTGGTGGACGCCGCAGAATGGGCCGGCGGTTCGCAGCCGGTCTTTTGCTTCCCGCCGCGGCATTCCTTTCCCACCTAAACAACCAAGCCTGACCGGTGTGAGGTCGACCATACTAGGAGACCACGAGCGCCCAGCCACTAGGCACTAGACGGCCCTGATCAGCCGGAGCAGAGAAAGCGCTTCGAAAAAGGTCCCCTTGCGAAAGGCAAGATAGGTCGGCTCTTCGACACCATGGAACCGGCGCTTGAAGGCCGCCTGCCCCTGCAGATTGAAGCGGGTGCGATTGACCCAGGGGGAGTCATAGGCACGCTGGAAGGCGTGCCGCCAGAAATCGCTTTCGGCAAACCCGCTAGGTCCGATTTCGACAAGCGGCGACAGGCCTAGGGTGACGACGGAAACACCTTCATCGCGAAAGCGGTCGACCGCGAATTTGGTCAGGCCGATCTCGGCATGCGCCGAGGCATCGATGTGCTTGCGCTTGAACGAGGTGGTGTAGCCGATGACCTTGCCGTCGCTGAACAGCGGATCGAAATCCAGCAAGGCCACGAGCTCCCCATCCGGACCGTGCAGGACGAAACGGCGCATATCGACGCCAAGGTGATCGGCAAAGGGCCTGTTGAGAAATCTCATCTCCCAGCGCTTGACGATGCGGTCGGCCCGCCAATTCTGGGAGAGCCTGGCAATCTCGTCGAGGAAGACAGCCCCGTTGTCCTCTGCGAAGGAAAAACCCTTCTTCAAGAGCCAGCGTTCGGAATAGCGCACTGTCTCATTGCGCTTTCCGGAAAAGTCGTGTCTGGGCAGGACAAGCCTGGTGTCGACGCCGAGGCGGTTGACCTGATAGCCAAGCCCGGCAAGCACGCGCGCCGTCTGGTCGCCGATCTGCACGAACCACGGGCTGCCGGCAACCTCGATGAAACGTCTGATATAGTCGCGCCAATCGGCCGGGGCAGCCACTGGATCACCGAGCGCGAAATGATGTCGCGTTTTGCTGCCGTAAGCGATGTAGCCCTGGGCATCGCCGAAGTAGTGAAGCCCCTTCTGCACGGCGGTCGAATAGGCAAGGGAAAAATCACCATGGCGACGGACCAGCGCCAGGCGCTCGACATGGTTCAGCTGCAGCCGCGGTATTTTAGGCCCGCGGTTCTCCAGGAAACGATCGAGGCGTCTTCGCAGTGACGGCATGGTCGACTTTCGCGTGCCGGCTAGGCCGATGAAAGAGCTGACGGACCCCAAACCGATCATATTGCCGCGAGCTGATCCTTATCTCAGCGCGGCATGTTTACCCGGCCGGAGCCGCCAGATTCGTAGGCGCAATCTGCCCCGGTCCCGCCCCCAGGCGGCAACACGCATTGTTGTCGACGCCCCGCGCCTGACGGCTGGTTGCTGCGCCCTTGGCGACACGAAAATCAATGCCACTTTCGGAAGCGCCCAGGTCACCTGCCAAACACGATGTTCTTATCGAACGGCGCTCTGAGAAGATTCCGCTTGATCGGAAGCCAGGAACTCGTCGCGTTCTGCTATCCACAAATCGGCGTAGTCGACATTCTGCCATTCGGCAAACCACGGGCCGCCGCTGGTATAGTGGACCGCCTTAGGTGTGCCGACCGCAGGCTTTTCATTCCAACCTTCGAGCCAATTCCACTCTACCGGCAATGAGCCCAAATCTTTGTCGGCAACCCACTGCATTCGGTGAAGATAGGCGCCACTTTCATGATTCACGACCTCTGGCGTGAGCGATCTGACCGAAGGATGCGCGCAATTGAACAGCATCAGCGACGACCAGTTTTTCCGAGGATAGGACGTCTGGACCACACCATCCATCTTGGTTGTGGCCTTCGGCGTATAGTCATGCTGGACGCAATAGACCGCCTTGTCCGAGTCCGTATATTTCAGCAGGCCTGCGACGTCACCAAGCCACAGGAAATCGCAATCGCAAAACAGGGCCCAACCCGTGTAGTCGGCGAGAAAGGGCGTGAGGAAGCGCGTGTAGGTGAACTCCGTTGAGGCGAGCGGATCTTTTTCCCGCCAATATAGCCCGCGGGCGCGCATCTCGTCCTGTTTGATCGGAATGACGGAGACAGGCGCCGACGCATGTTTGAGCAGCGAGTGTCGCGCGACGTCGTACGCGATCGGCTCACGGCTGTCCCATCCGATAAATACCCTAAACGCATCAGTCATATTCACTACCCTAGCTTTCGATTTTTACGGTCGTACACTAACTAGTTGGCGATGGCTCGGCAACAATTGCGGTCAACCAAGCCGGTTTCTCACAGATTTGTCCTGGCCTCAGCGTTGCTTTTTTGGGTGGACCGGGCCTCGCATTCCCAATGCGACACGGGCCCATTTCTGATAGGTGTAGCTGGCCGAATACGCGGCGACCATCGCACCAATGGAACCGTCCAGAAATCCCAGCCGGAAAATATAGCTGCGCACATAGGCCCAGACCGAGCGCAAAACCGCCTTGCCTATCGAGCTTTTTTTGCCCTCGGCAAGCAGTTGCGCGGCGGACGCTTCTGCGTACCGGCCGATCTTGTCGTGGGCATCTGCCAAGTCGGTAATGGAATCGTGGTCGATCGGCTGGGACAATCGGCTGACCTTCCCGTTCACCAATACCTTCTCGTGCACGGTGTCGTCGCTGAACCGCCCGGAGCGGCGACGGAAGAGCCTGAGCACCAGATCGGGCGACCAGCCGCTATGGCGGACAATGTGCCCGCAAAAGCGCGATCTTCTCGGTATTTCGAAGCCGTCATTGGCTTTTGGGTCGGCGATTGCGGCCCTTATTTCCGCGCCGAGCGGCGCCTCCACCCACTCATCGGCATCAAGCGAGAGGATCCAATCCCCCGTTGCCGCGGCCAGCGCACGGTTTTTTTGCGCGCCGAAACCGGGCCAATCAACGGTCATCAGAACCTTTGCCCCCAGAGCACCGGCAATCTCCCTGGTTCTGTCGCTGCTGTTGTTGTCGAGAACGACGATCTCATCGGCAAAATGGACCGACCGAAGGCATTGCGCGATGGATGCCTCCTCGTTGCGGGTGATGATAATGACCGAGAGCGCCGGCACGGTCAGAATGCTCCGGCATCAAAGCTGCCACTGTCATTCGAATGCATCTGCAGCATCGGCTCCCGGCCCGTTAGCACAATGAGGGTGCTAACCTAATTCAATAAAGTCGAAAATCATTTCAGATCAAGGCTTTCATACAGCGCCATCATTCGCTTGATCATGACATTGAAATCATAGTGTTCGGCCGCCGCTCTCACCCGGGCCGCGGTGTCAGGTCGTGACGACAACCGCAGCGCGTGCGCGAGCGCTGCAGCGAGGTCGCTTTCGCTGGCCGCATCGCAAACGAGCGTCGGCTCGAACCGCTCGACAAGCTCGCGCGCTCCACAGCCGGTGCTTACCACGGCGGGCAAGCCGCTGGCCATCGCTTCGATGACCACTGTGCCGAAAGGATCATAGATGGAAGGCAGCACGGCAATATCGGCCGCGCCGTACCACGGCAGCATGTCTTTCTGCGGCCCCAGCATCTTGAGCCGTGCGCCGAGACCGAGCCTGTCACCGGCCTGCCTGAAGGCGTTGGCGCGCGAATCATGGCCGATGACCCACAATTCAGGCTCGCCATCGAGCGTGGCGACCGCCTTCATCAGTGCAAGAAGTCCTTTTCGCGCAAAGCCCGAGCCGACAAACAGGACGACCGGCCTGTTTTCGTCGACGTCGAGCCGCGCGCGGATTGTCGCCCGATGCTGCTGGCGAAGCTGCGGGTTGAAGCGGTCGAGATCCACCCCGTTGGGAATATGGTGCACATTTTCCGCCGGATAATCGTAGTGACGGACAATGTCCCCTGCCACCATCTTCGAAATGGCAATGACAGCTTTGAGCCGTGGGCTGGCATAGGTTGCGCGCTCGAGGCGCAGCGTCTGGCGGTGAAAGGGGCTCAGCGCCATTGCCGCCCTGCCAAGCCGCGTCTCGAAACGCCGCCGCTCGGCAAGATAGGCGGCATGAACGCCCTCCCCGGCCCGGAAGACATCGCAGCACGGGAGGCGATCGTTGCTCTGCACCAGCGCCGGCGGCATCTCGGCGATCTTGCGGCAGGCAGCTTGAGCAAAGGACGTCGCCCGCAGCGAACGCGGAAACCGGCGGCCGGCACAATGGATGAACTCGATGCCTTCATAACGCGGCCAGTCGCCGGACAGCACGGCCACCCGCCGCTGACGCGCGGCGAATGCGGCCATGATGTTTTCCAACATGATCTCGCCTCCACCGAAAGGCGCATAACGCTGGCGCACGAACAGGATGGGCCTGTCGAATTGAATTTCGGTGCCACGAATGCCGGCGTACATGGGGTCTGGGCTCCGGCCTTGTTGCCATCTGACGATGTCTATAGAGGCCAGCTCGCATCGGCAACACTTGGAAAGCTCACCCGCCGGAACTCAGAACAGGCCTGTGTCCATTGTCCGCAACTGCTTGCGATTTGCCTAACGGTGCTGCATGTAGAAATTAACTGCAAACAGCGGATCAGCGCCAGCTCCAGCCGGGCGGTGACCGCCATGAGGGGAATCGATGGCTTGAGCAAAGCAACCTGGCCCGCCATTGTCCGCCGGACGATTACCGACACCGCCATATATCGGCTGAGACACACCTTCGGAAGACGGGCAGAAGTGTCATCGCTGCGGCCGATAACGCCCCTTAAAGCGAATGACCTGCCTTTGATCCTCGTCATCCGCAACGAGGCGGACAGGCTACGCCCGTTCCTGAAGCACTATCGCGAACTCGGCGTCACCAGATTCGCCGTCCTTGATGATCGCTCGACAGACGGAACAGCTGAGCTTCTCGCCGAGCAGCCAGATGTCGATCTATTCAGCTCGCCGATCACCTATTCGCAGTCGGACTTGGGAAACCTTTGGCGTCAGCGGATTGTGCAGATCTATGGTCAGCCTCGCTGGTATCTGACCGTGGATGCCGACGAATATCTTGTCTATGACGGTATGGATCAGCATCCGCTCGGTGCGATGGCCGACTGGCTCAAGCGGCGCGGAATGACACGCCTGCTGGCGCCGATGATCGACATGTATCCGAGCGGAAACATCTGGGACGTACCCTTCGATCCCATCGTGCCGCCATGGCAAGTTGCGGACCATTTCGACGGCAGCGGCTATGAGGTGACGAGGAGCCCCCGGCATCTCAAGATCACAGGCGGCCCGAGAACCCGGCTTTTCGCCAGGCAGCACAAGTTGACCAAGTTTCCTCTGATATATGTTGATCGCCAGACGATTTTTACGTCGATTCACTCACCGCTGCCCTACTGGCGAAACTATATAAAGGGATTGGCTGGCCTGCTTCATTTCAAGTTCTTCGCCGATTTCAACGACAAGGCGCAGGTCGCGGTGGCGGAAGGTCAGTATTGGAACGGCGCTTCCAAATATCGCCAGTATCATGAGGTATCGAGCGGTAAAGCCGCTCTCAGCGCGATGAGCGAACAGTCAATGCTGTACGAAGGAGCTCACAGCCTGTTCAAAACGGGTTTGATCGACAAAATTGATTGGTAGACGGCATTTCAAGGAGATGCCGATCATGCATAACCGAATGCTTTCATAAGCTGGGCACCTCGTCCTTGTACCAGGTCCTGTAGCTCGGCGTTTCCAAGTTCGGAGCGCCATCTTCCGCTCCCGTCATAGATCGGCTGATTGACCTGTTGGTTCCGGAGCACCGCATGTGGCGTCTCGCCGCTGGCGTCGGTCGGCTTGAACCACTGCTGCGGGTTCTTGTGATAGTCGAGGAGATCCGGGCTGAAGGTTACATCGAGAAAGCCGCATATCTGCTCGACGACTTTGGCCGGATTCTCGACCAGGTCCTCATAGCGATAGATCAGCACATCCGGCTTTCCCCGTTCCGCAAGAACCAGCGCATTGTCGTTGATCCAGCGGTCGAGAGCCTCCGCTGGGTCGCCAAGTCGTTTGATCAGGGACGCTACGACGTCGCGCCCATCTCGCACCGGCATGACGAAACGCGCGCCGGGCACGAGCCGGCGAATGCGGGCGACACGGCGGATATGCCGCGGTGTTTTTTCAAGCAGCACGTTCTTTCCAGCATCGAGCGCCGCCCGCTTCAGTTTCCAGAAGCGGAACATGGCCAGTGGCGTCCACTTGAAGAAAATGTTGGTTTCCTGGAGCGGCAGGTAGACGTCGGGATGCGACGCAAGGATCGTCGCAATCAACGTCGTCCCGCTATGGCCGCAGCCGCAAATGAATCCGGTCCGCATCACCATGTCGGCAATGCTCCCTAACCCAAGGCGACCCGGGCGCGGTTATCGACGCGAGCGTAGCACAAGCCGTTCGTGCTAAAAACCTTGTCCAGCTTCTCCCAATATTCGAACTTAGCCAACTGCTCGTCACAAAAGGCCACGTCGTCCTCGGAAAGATATTCGCCGTAACCGCCTATCTTGCCCTTGCGCACCTTGAAGCTTTCGGGATCATTCGCATCGCGCGGCTGTAGTATCTTGCCGTATCGATCGGACAGATCACCGGTCGATTCACTCACTTTCATCTTGTCGAACGTTCGGTTGTTCGCCACCTCGACAAGCGTCCGATCGTCAGCCTGCTGGTTCAGGAATCCAAGGATCGCGCGAAGGACACCAGCCGTATCCCGATGCATATCTTCATATTGAAGATACCGGATTTCGCGCATCCGGGGCATGGCCGCGAACCAATGCAGATTAAATCTGATGATCTTTTCAATCCCATGATTGTCGCTTCTGATAAAATCGCTGAACGATCCCGCTGGAAGCATGTGGCGCTTCTGAACCTGAAAGTACCCTGAGACCACCGTATCTCTTGGATCGCGAACAAGCATTATTGTTCTTCTCTTCTTGTATCGAGATTTATTCTCCTTTAGGCCCGATATCGGTCGAAGTAACTTGTGGTCGGTTCCGTCGTGAATGTATTGAACTTCAACTCCGAGATCGTCCAGCATGACACGTAGCCACGTGCGCCCCGATTTTGGAAAGGATACGATAAGAGGAAGAGGCGGCGCTTTGGCCTGGAAAAATTTTAGAAAGGACATGTTTAGAAAGGACATGGAGAGACCTCCTTTAGATTATCAGAGCTGGCGCCCGAACCGCTGCCGGCCAGACCAACCCCATTACTGGGCGCCTAAGCCTACGGCTGATTCGAACACAAGGCAGAAATGCCGGCAAGAATTGCGATCCTCTGCGGGGCGAATTGGCCTTTACTATATCCCGGTTCGGAATGCCTTATGTTTTTTGGCCTGTTGCGACGACTGTTCGACGCGGGCGCTCCGTTCCGCGATCCGGCGGCCGAATCCTTAATGCGCATCGCGTCGAAGCGTATTCAGTGACGCGCTTTCGGACGACATGCATTAGCCACTTACTTTTGTGATCCATGGCGCCAGGATGGCCTCGGCCTCGCCCATCACCACGGACCAGGGGCGTTCCCGTTTCGAGACCAGCACGGCCGATGGATAGTAGGGCGTGCGGTCGCCCTCGACCGGCCAGGAGCGTTTGAAGCCGTCGCCCAGAATGAAAACCGAGGGGATGCCGAGCGCGCCGGCCAGATGCGCTCCGGTATTGCTGATGGTCACCACGGCGTCCATCGCGGCAACCTGCGCGGCGAAAAGATCCATGTCGACGAGCTGATCGACCGATCTGTCATGAAGAATGCGCTCCGGCTCACCGTCGGTCAGGATCTTCAGATCGGTCTCGATCTGGCCGTACTGCAGCGAGACGAACCGGAGGTCCGGTCGGCCGATCAGGTTTCGCCAGGCGGCAAGCGGCGGCAGGTCTTTGCCGGGATTGGAGCTGCCCCATGCGATACCGACCAACGGCCGTCCTTCCTTCCGGTAGCGGGCGCGAAGTTCAGCGACCCGGGCCGGATCCGGCTTAAGGGGCACGAAATGCTCGCGGATCGTCGCCTCGTCGGTTTCGAAAACGGCAGTCAGATGCTGGACGCCGGCGAAGGCCTGCGCCTCGGCATAGGCGGCCTTGCCGCCAGCGCCGACCGGCCGCACGTCGGCGGTCGGAAAAGTGCGCTGAAAGAGCGGTACCAGGCGGCGCTCGACCAGCACGATGGAGCGGGCGGCGCGCGCCAGGGCACAGCCGACGGAACTCGCATGATGGATCGCGGTGGCCAGACCCTGCTTTTCGGTTTCCATCAGATCGATCAGCAGTGTCTGGCCAGAAATATCCTGGCCCAGCCACTCGCCATCGACGCGGCCGTTGACGATGTGGCGTCGGGCGATCCTGAGTTCGGCGGCTGCGCCATAAGCGCCCATCCGCATCAGCGCCTTGCTGAGCTCGTCGATCAGGTGGACCTCGCCCTTCGACTTCGCAATGGATCCAAGAGCCAGGGCTTTCGGCAGTGCCGCCGGCCAATCGCGGGACTCGACGCTTCGCCGATAATCCGCCATCTGATCGGCAATGTCGCCGTCGCGCCAGCGAAGGAAGAGCTGCCGGCGGTGACGTCGGAACCAGACCTTGTATTTGTAGCCTGCAAGCGCGACAGCGCGGCGCAACCGGCCGAGAAGTAGGCTACCTTCCATCGCCAACTCCGCTGATGATTTGCATGACCCGTCCGCCTGCTTCCTGCACTGCCGACGCCCAGGCTCGGCCGCCTTTTCGGACCAGTCGAACGCTCGGATATACGGCGACGGTCTCACCGAAGGCAGGCCAGGACAGTCGAAACCCGTCGTCGAGCATGACAATCGTCGGCACGCCGAGCGCTCCGGCCAGGTTGGCGCCGGTATTGCTGATCGTCACCACCGCGTCGAGCGCCGCAATTTGGGCGGCAAAGCGGTCCATGTCCGTCAACTGGTCGACGGTAGCGTCATGGATGATGCGCCCCGGCGCGTGGCGCTCGAACTCGGAGAGGGCCGGCCCGACATCGCCATATTGCAAGCTGACGAGGCGCCCCGGCAGGCTGCTGAACAGCGTCCGCCAATCGTCCAGGGCCGGCAGATCCTTGCTCTTGTTGAGGCTTCCCCAGGCAAATCCGATCAGGGGACCTGGGCCGCCATCGAGATAGGTACCGCGCAGCTCGGCAACCAGTCGGCGGTCCGGCTCCAGCGGAACGAAGGGCGCGCGTGCCGCCGGGTCGTCCGGCCAGAAATGCTTTGCGAGTGTCTCGAAACCGGCAACGACATCGGCGTCCACCGCCGCCATGTCCTCTTCCCCTTCAATCCTGACATCGAGCGCAGGATATGTTCTGCGATAAAGCGGTGCCAGTCGCGGCTCGACGAAGACGATGCATCGACCGGCAGCCGCAGCTGCTGGACCAAGCAAAGACGCGAACTGGAAAAAGATCGCCAGGTCGCCTTCGCGACGATCGACGAGAAGCGTGCGACCCGCAAGATCACTGCCATCCCAATCGGGTCTGCCGCGCTGCTTGCTCGCCGCCATCAACTGCCAGATGCGATTTCCTCCGTCGAGACGCCTCAGTCCGCGCCCCGCTTTCTTGATCAGGCCGAGATCGCCAAGCTGCTCACCAAGCGCGCCAAGCGCCAGTGCATGGTCGCGAGCAGTTTGCCAGTCACCACGCTGCACGCTTTCCTCCATCAGCCTCATATGCCTTTCGGCACTTTCGTCGGTGTGGCGCGAAGGACGTCTAAGAAGTTCCTTTGCCCGCTCGAGAACCTTCTGCAGCCGCTTGCCGACGGCGCCTTGCGGGCGCAGGTCGGCGGTTTTTGCCTTCTGAAGGATGGTTCGTCTGTTCTGCACGGCGATGTTCTATCGTCCCCGGGGAGCGTCGGAAAGCGTCGTCAGGATCGACGAGAGCCGCCGGCCGGCCTCGTCGAGCACCAGCGACCAAGGGCGCCCCTCCTTGCGAATGACAATGCCCTTCGGATACCAAGGTGTCCGGTCGCCGGTCACTGGCCATGCCGTCTGAAAATTATCGTCGATGAGGAAAACAGTCGGCACGCCAAGGGCTCCGGCAAGATGGGCCGCCGTATTGCTGATCGTCACGACAGCATCGAGTGCGGCGAGCTGTGCGGCAAAACGGTCCATGTCGACCATCTGGTCGACGCTGTCGTCAAAGATCAGACGCGCGTCGTTGCCGTTGCGAAGGCGCCGCAACGCCGGCTTGATCTGTCCGTACTGGAGCGAAACGAATGTCGCTTGTGTCTGGGCGATGAACCGTGCCCATTCAGAAAAATCAGGCACGTCCTTGGTGTGGGATTTGCTGCCCCAGGAGAGACCTGCCAGCGGCAGATCCGTCATCGAGCGATAGCGCTTGCGGAATGTCTCGACGAGTTCAGGATCTGCCCGCAGCGGCACGAAGTCGGCAGCAAGTTTTTCGGCATCGCGTCCGAACACCCAGGCGAGATCTTCGAACGTCGCACGTTTGTTGCCGACCACATCCTGCTGCGCCGGGACCACGGTCGCCTTCGGGAACGTTCGCTGCAGAATTGATACCAGGCGCGGCTCGACCCGAATTGTTGCGCTTTGCGCATAGGCAGCGGCAGCGCCGGCCAGTCGCGCGTGGCGGATAACCCGGCCAAGGCTGCGCGGGTCATCCTCCACAAGATCGATCAGCAGTGTATCCGATCCGAGATTCTCGCCGGTCCACTCGTTGGCGCTTTTCCCTTTCCGCAGCCGGCGAGCGGAAAGCCGAAGCTCAGCTGCCCGCGCAAAGTTGCCAAGGCGTTCGAAGGCCTGGCCCGCCTTCTGCATCAGCTCCGGGTCGCGATTATGATCGGCCGTGACAGCCATCTCGTTGGTACCGGCTTCAAGGCCTTTCCAGTCCCTGCGCACGATCAGGGCCTCAACCTTGGCCTGCAGCTCAAGAATGGAACGAGGCTGCTTGGGACTGAAAAACAACCTGCGCACCGCCTTTTTGTACCGGCGCACCTGAAGGCCCAGTCCACCAATCACATACCGGACATAGGAACCGTGATAAAAGCTGGTCATCGGCCTTCAGCGCAATACGCTCTGCCGCAGCTTTTTGCCGCTTTCGACCATCGGATCGGGCGTCTCCAGGTGGAATATCGAACGATATATCTCGCTGTGCTTGGCAAGCTGGTCATGCGTTCCAGCATCGACAAGCTGTCCGGCGTCAAACACGAGAATACGATCGGCCGCCTTGATTGTAGACAGCCTGTGCGCAATGCAGATCACCGTGCGCTGAAATGTGTTGTCGAAGGCTGCCTCCATAACCGCCCGTTCGTTTTCACCGTCAAGCGCGGATGTCGCTTCGTCATAGACGATTACCGCAGCATTCTTGAGCAGGGCGCGCGCGATGGCAACGCGTTGTTTCTGGCCGCCGGACAGGTTGGTGCCGCTTGGCCCGACAAGCGTGTCGAGCCCGTTTTCGAGCGCCGAAGCAAAGCTGGTGACCCGGGCGAGGTTCGCAGCGGACTCGATTTCCTGATCCGTGGCATTCGGGCGGCCGTCGCGAATGTTGTCGCGGATCGAGCCTTCGAACAGGAAGACGTCCTGGGATACCAGTGCGATGTTATCGCGAACGTCGGCCAGGCTGATCTTCGAAATGTCCTTTCCGTCGATCAGGATCCTGCCCTTGTCCGGCTCCATCAGGCGCAGGATCAGATTGACGATGGTGGTCTTGCCGGCGCCGGAGCGGCCGACGATCGCCAGCTTCTCACGAGGTCGCACGTCGAAGGAAACACCCTCGAGCGCGGGGCTGTTGCCGTCATAGGAAAAGGCCACATCTTCAAAGCGGATACCACCATCGACGTCGGTCAGACGCTCGCCCGCGATCGCGAGTCGCCGCTGCTCGGGCGTGTCGATCAAATCATACATCTGCTCGACGGCGACCATTTGCTTCTGGATGTCGACATTGACCCGGGCCAACCGCTTGGCAGGCTCATAGGCAAGCAGGAACGCGGTAATGAAGGCCATGAATTCGCCGGGCGTCTTGCCGTTGCCGAGGGTCTGCCAGCTGGCGTACATAACGAAAAGCCCGATGATCACGCCGCCGCCGGTCTCCATCAATGGGCTCATCAATGCTGACGTCCGATTGATCTGGATGCCACGTCTTTCCATCTTGCGGACGGCCTTTGCAAAGCTGGCGACGGCCTTGTCCTCGAGCTGGAAGGACTTGATGGTGCGGATGCCTTCGACGGCTTCCGTGCCGATCGACTGGACTTGTGCGGCCAATTCCGTCTCGCCCCTCGCCAGCGCCTTGAGCTTCCTGGTTATCGCGCCGACTGACAGGAACAGCATCGGCAGAACCGCCACGGATATCAGCGACATCACCGGGTCCTGCTTGACCATGACGCTGGCCAAGGCAATCAGGGTCAGCAGATCAGAGACGGCGCTGCTCGTGAGGGTGAGAATAACGGTCGCCCCGGCGCGCGCGTTGAACATGATTTTGGAGATGAATTTTGCCGGATGCTGGTTCGCGAAACGGCTGATGTCGAAATACACCATTCGGGAAAATTGCCGGTTTTGCAGGTCCGAAACGATAGCCCGGCGAATCTTTCCCGTGGTGATGGTCTGGCAGTAGGCAGCTATGCCCTTGACCAGGAAAATGCCGATGATGACGGCACTGATACCCGATACAGCGGCAGCGTCTCGCTCGACATAGATGGTGTTGATCATGACTTTCATGATCCAGGCCGCCGCGCCGGTCGCCGCAGCAGCGGCGATCGAGCACAGCAAACCTGTCACATACAGCATCTTGTGCGGCGGCAGATTTTCGCCAATCAGACGCTTGATCAGCGGATATGCTGGGGCCGTTGACACTCGTTTCTTTGTAATCATCTCGTCGCCGCCCGTTGCGATCCCGTCCGGTCTTCGCGTTATCTTGAAGCGCGAGACGGTTTCGATCACCTGTCTGTGGCTTCGTTCCCGACCGCAGTCAATGCCGAACCGGATCCTTGCACGTCATCGGCTTATGACCGTCGGTTCCTCGCATGCGAGCATAGCGGACCCCAGCCACGCGGCTCTTGCGCCATTCGTCGTCGGCCGCGCTATGCCTGGTCAGTGTTTCGCGAGGACCATGAGATGGCTTCCAAGAGGCGATGTGTGATTGCTTTTGATTGAAAAGCCCACATCCGAAAGCACCGCGATCATCTCCTTATCCTTGCCAGGAGGGACGCGGGCAACGATCGTTTGAGCACGCCCGGCGATGTCGCACAGCACGCGTCGCGCCTTGTCCGCGCCGAGGCTCCACTGCATGTGATGGTAGACCGCCAGCAGCATGACGATGTCGTACTGCGGTTGGAGAACATTTTGCAGCTTCCGGCTGCCAAGATCGAGACAATCGAACCGGCTTTGGACCGGACAACCCAGGAAGATCATCCTGGCCGTCTCGATATGCGGCTTGAGAATGTCGATCCCATGGATCGCACTCGGTCCTAGCTTGGATATCTCATAGGCGACAACACCCATGTTGCAGCCAACATCGAGAATGGATTTCCCGGCGTAGTCGACCTCTGCTGAGAATAGGCCGTCCAGTCTGTCGTCCCACGTTCCCTTGAATCTCTTTTGCTTATTTGACCACCACAAATCATTGTTCTCCAAAAACGGCGCCGAACTGGTTTCCTTGACGGAGGGGGACCGTGCGCCCGGCCTAACTCGGTCCAGTTTCTGGCGCGCAAACGACACTGTCGTGAGCGTCCTGTAAACGCAACCGCGGGAGAAAGGAACTCCTGATCACAGCATCCTGCGAAGACGTTTCGGTAAGTTGACGAACACCCGGCCCGACAAATCGACATACTGGTTGGAAATGGCAACGTCGCTTGGCGCCCCCTACCCGTGCCTGCCCTCGAGTTCCTGAAACGCACGATAGCCCGGGCCGGCACACGCAGGGACATAAGTAATGGCCCGTCGGCAAGGCAAGCCATATTTGTTCTTGCTTTGTGCCGGCAGCTATGCTACTAATTCCTCATGGTGCTGATTTGCACCAACGACCGTCTTGCCACGACATGCGGTTTTTCAGCCAGGCTCGATCAAAGCCCGCATCGCCGGGCTTTTTGGCCAATCAAGGTCGAGCGCCGGCCTTTTCGGCAGCTTCCGAGAATGGAAATCGGAAAAGCAGCTTCCGGTTCTCGTCGCAGATTTCGAAGGAAAGGCCTGTCAGGACTGGGCCGCCGCTGAGCAGACCCTCGGCCAGGATTTCCTTGGCCGAAGCCATTGCGTTATCCTGAGCCGCGGACAAACCGTCCAACTCCTGACCTTCGAAATCTTCCGTCAGGCGGCCCTCATTGTTTCGGAAATGGAAAAAATATCTCGGCATGGCTGCTCCGGTCGGTCGGTTTCTCTAATGCATGTCGCGCAAAACTGTGCAGCGGTTTAGCGGCAACGACATGCACAAAAACAAGCACTTAAAGCGCGTCGCATGAGGCCGATCGACGCGATGCGCATTAGTGGCGAGCGCCTCAGGAACAGCGTCGGATTTGTGCACGACAGCACCGTGCGATTTTGGCGTTCGGATTCATGGCGTTTAGGCCTTCATGCGTCAGGTTGATCGAACAGCACCCCCAGCCCGTGTTCGAACGCACATGCCGCAATCATGTCGTCCAGGGCTTTTCCGGAGACCGGGCAATTCGGCATGACAGCCCTGATCGCGATCTCAGCCGCAGCGGTGGAAACCGCATCGTGGCGCCTCTTCCTGGTCTCCATGTATTGCTCGAGCAGAATATTCAGGCGCCGCGCGGCAATCTCGTCAACGACCATCGTTCTCCCTCGATTCGGCACAATGTTCGTCTTCCGGGTCTGTCCTCCGGATGAAGGTCCGCTGCCATTGGGTAGCAGCGGACCACTCGGCTGGGTGAGCCAATAACCCGAGGCGGGGTGTCTCGGACCGCCACCACAATAGCTTCGGCAGGCCACTCGTTCCACAGAACGCTGTCGTTGGTAATTTTCGTACACTGAGCATTGGCACAGACAGTCTGCGACCGTGGGATTTTTGCGCTATGCCCGTACCTGATAACCGGATCAGCTTCGGCTTCGATCGACATAGCTGTAGATGCCCGCGCCGATCGCGACCGCTCCTAGAGTGATCAGAATCGATGGCACACCCATCGACGTGGCGATGATTCCCCAGACAATGGCGACGGCAATTGCGCCGGCCGTTCCCAGCACCAGTCTAAGCCGTTTCGACATTTTCCATTCCCCCAAAAGTGCATCTTTGGCCTTTTCCGGTCGAAATACCGCAATGCGGCACCATTGTCTGCGCTTCGTCCAACTTTTTATGCCGCCCCTGAGCCCCGACCGCTGAGGCGTAAGCGATCCGTATGCGGGCTTGTCGCAAACACCCACTCGACAACGAGGACGCTTGGGCGTGAGCCCGAGAAGCGAGGCGTCAGAAAGCGAGGTATCTATGCAAATTTTCGGAATTTACTCCGGTTCACAATCATGGCCATGGCGGCCACGACAACCGCACTAGTCATCACGGGCCTTACCCCCGTGACAACCGAAGCGACTTTGATTTGCCATGGGTCGGTCTGCCAGAAGGCGAGCAATGAAGGCAGTGCCTTCGGCACCAAATATCAGCGCAAGTGCACCTGCGAAAATGTAAGCGAGGGCGCTAACAACCGTCCCTCTCCACGCAACGTCAACAAGGGGCGCATCGGCGGCTCAAGCAGCAGCGGATCGAGCGGCGCCAGCAGCTCAAGCGGCAGCAGTTCGAGCGGCGCCAGCAGCTCAAGCGGCAGCAGTTCGAGCGGCAGCAGCGGATCCAGTGGCGGCAACGACGGGATAAGCAGCGGCGGATCCAACGGCAGCGGCGGAGTGTAGCGGCTGCTCAAGCGGCTCCGGTGGCGGCGCCACTGCTCGCGCTCAATGCCGTCTACGCACTCCGCGCCATCACCGAGGAACGCCATCTGTCACGCGACCTCGATTACGTCGCCTATTGCGATTACATCGCCGAGAACGGTGCCGTAGCTCAGCTCAAACGACTGTTTGCGAAAGTGCGTCGGCCGCCGATCGGGCGCTCCGGCTGAATGCCAACCCTTGCTCGGACCATCTGCGGCAGCTGGCCTATCGCCTCAAGGCGTGATCGCGATGCCGATCCTCGCCGCTCATCGGCAACGGCCGATCGCCCTCGAGCAGGCGGGTGATCCGGGCGAAGCCGGCAAATGCCTTTCTCGCTTCCTCGGCCGACATCCGGCCGGCCATGGCCGCAGCGCAGCAATTCACGGCGCACTGGTAAACCGGCCCGCGCCGCCCGGCCGGCCATTTTCGCAAGAATGCCATTGCTTCGGCAACGCTGTCGATCTCCTCCACGGGATGTCCCTGTCCGCGCAAAATCCGCACGGGCGAAAAGAATTGCAAACGGTCCATCACTTCCTCCCCGTCGACCGGATGCGTGCGATCGAACCCCACTAAACTCGCGAACCCGACTTTGGTTCCCGGCAAAACAGGGCTTGGCCTGAAAAATGTTGGCTGGACGAGACGAGCAGCGGTGGACGCGCCCGGCAGCTCCAATTGGGTGACATCTTGCCCCAATTGGGTGACATCTTGCCATTGTACGGGAACGTTAGCGCGGCTGATGCATTTCGATGCCACGAGCAGTCTTTTTGAGGGAATGCCAAAACATGAGAATAGCCCATGTGGCGCCGCTCCATGAATCCGTGCCACCCCGGTTCTATGGAGGGACGGAGCGCATCGTCTCCTATCTGACCGAAGGATTGGTCGAGCTTGGCCATGACGTGACCCTGTTCGCCAGCGGCGATACCAAGACGTCGGCGAAATTGGTGGCGTGTCGCGAGCACGCGCTCCGTCTCGATCCGCGCCCGCACAAATCCGAAACCGCGGCGCATCTCTCGATGCTCGCCAAGGTGAGGAACCGGGCGCAACAGTTCGACATCATCCATTTCCATCTCAGCCACTTCCTGCATTTTCCTTTCTTCGAACACATGCCCGACCGGACGGTGACGACACCGCATGGCAGGCTCGACTATGTCGACTTGGCCCCGGCCTACGAACATTTTCCGCGCTTTCCGATGATCTCGATTTCGCGCAGCCAGAGAACCGGGCTACCCAGGGCCAATTGGCTGGCGACCATCCATCACGGGCTACCGATCAATATGTACGAGCCGACTTTCGAGACGGAGGTGGACGAGCCGTATCTGGCCTTTCTGGGCCGGCTGTCGCGCGACAAGCGCCCGGACCGTGCCATTGAGATCGCCTTGCGCTCCGGGCTGAAACTGAAGCTTGCGGCAAAGATCGGCGACGACGACCGCCCTTTTTTCCACGACACGGTCGAGCCGCTGATCGACGGCGACCGTGTCGACTATATCGGCGAGATCGAAGAGGACAGAAAAGCGGAATTCCTCGGCAAGGCGGCCGGCCTGCTGTTTCCGATCGATTGGCCGGAGCCGTTCGGTCTTGCCGCGATAGAGGCTATGGCCTGTGGCACGCCGGTAATCGCCTGGAAATGCGGTGCCCTGCCGGAGATCATCGACCACGGCGTGACCGGTTTCCTTGTCGATACCGTCGATGCCGCAGTCACCTCGATACCGGAATTGCTGCGCCTCGACAGGCGACAGGTGAGAGCCGTGTTCGAAAACCGTTTTTCTGCCACGAGAATGGCCCACGACTATGTGGCTGCCTATGCGCGCCTGATCGGTACTCCCGGTGAAGCGAGAGCGTCCTGATCGGCGTCATTGTGGACGTTGGAACGAAACGACAGAGCTTGTGACGTATGAATCAACTCGACGAGCGTAAGCTTGATCCCGCCGTAGCCCTTGCTTCCCTCGACGAGGTTGCGCCCCGGGAGCCGCACCGGCTGTTCGCCCTCAAGCAAGCCGACTGCTTCGCGGTGGCCGACGCCTATGGCGACATCCGCGGCGCCGGCGATGGCTTTTTCAGAGACGACACGCGTGTGCTTTCGGAATTCCGGCTGACGGTCGGTGGCCGGCAAATGTCGTTGCTCGGCGCCTCGCTCAGCCAGGACAATGTGCTTTTCACCTCGAACCTGACCAATCTGCCGATCCAGAGTGTCGGTGGCCGCGACATTCCGCAGGGCGCGATCCACATAGAACGCGTCAGGCTGCTTTGGCAGGACCGGCTGTTCGAGCGCATCACCCTTTCCAACTACAGCCAGGAATCGTCGGCCATTCGGGTTTCGTTGCATTTCGCAGCAGATTTCCGCGACATGTTCGAGGTGCGCGGTTCGACCCGGCTCAAGCGCGGAATAGCCCACGCCGCCGAGACCAGTCCGACATCCGTGGTGCTTCGATATGACGGGCTGGACCAGCTCGTGCGCCTGTCGGCGATCTCGTTCTCGCAGGCGCCGGACAATTTGACCGCCAGCCGCGCGGATTTCCTGGTTGCGGTGACGAAGCGCAGCAGCGAGGTCCTCTATATCGAGGTCGGCCCGGAAGTGGCGGAGACACCCGACCGCGACCGTTTTCGGGCTGCCGCCGCCCGCGCTCGCTTCGGCATGCGCGCCAAACGCCGCCACGGCGCGACGGTGCACAGCTCCGGCCGCGTCTTCAACGACTGGATCGAACGCGCGCGCGCGGACGTGGCGTTGCTGACCACCGAGCTTTCAACCGGACCTTACCCCTATGCCGGCATACCCTGGTTCTCGACGGCATTTGGCCGCGACGGGGTGATTTCCGCATTGCAGATGCTGTGGTTGAATCCAGGGCTGGCGCGCGGCGTACTCGCCTTTCTCGCCCAGCATCAGGCGACCGAAACGTCGCCGTTCAGCGATTCGCAGCCGGGCAAGATCATGCACGAGACCCGCAAGGGCGAGATGGCGGCACTGCGGGAGCTCCCGTTCGGCCGCTATTACGGCGGCGTCGATACCACGCCGCTCTACATTCATCTCGCTTGCGCCTATGCGGATCGTACCGGCGACATGGCGTTCGTCGACAGCCTGTGGCCATCGCTCTGTGCAGCGGCGGAATGGACGGAGGAGACAAGCCGCGCGACCGGCTTCGTTACCTACCAGCGCGGCGCCGAGACCGGCCTTGCCAACCAGGGCTGGAAGGACAGTTTCGATTCCGTCTTCCATGCCGATGGCCGCATGCCCAAGGGGCCGATCGCCCTGGTCGAGGTGCAAGGCTACGTCTTTGCCGCGTTCCGTGGGCTGGCGGCGCTCGCCCGCCGCCGCGGCGAGGACGACAAGGCCGATCATTGGGAGGAACGCGCCGAAACCATGCGCGCCGCGGTGGAACGCCATTTCTGGATGGACGATCTCAATTTCTATGCACTGGCGATCGATGGTGCAGGCGAGCTCTGCAAGGTACGGACGTCGAATGCCGGCCATCTTCTCTTTGTCGGGCTGCCCGAGCCGGAACGGGCGCAGATGGTCGCCGATCAGCTGCTCTCTGCGTCGTTCCACTCTGGTTGGGGAGTGAGGACGCTGGCCGACGATGCGATATTCTTCAATCCGATGTCCTACCACAATGGTTCGATCTGGCCGCACGACACCGCCATGTGCGGTGCCGGCCTGGCACGTTATGGCGTGCGCGACAGCGTGGTCCGGCTGATGAGCGGCACGTTCGAATCGGCTGTCCATTTCAACATGCGGCTGCCGGAACTGTTCTGCGGCTTTACCCGGTCGCCGGGCGAAGCGCCCATCGCCTATCCCGTCGCGTGCCTGCCGCAGGCCTGGTCGGCGGGATCGGCCTTCATGCTGATGCAGGCCTGCCTTGGGCTCGAAATCGACGGCTGGAACAGCGAAATCCGGGTCACCCGCCCAAGGCTGCCGATCGGCATCGACACGCTGACATTGCGGCATCTAGGTGTCGGCTCGACAGTGGTCGACCTCACATTCCAGCGTGTCGGCGACCGGGTCGTTGCCTTTCTCGCCGATCGGTATGAGGGGATGGTGCCGCTCATCGTGCGCACTTGATGCCGCCGCGCTGCGGCGCATTGAAAATGACGTGCGGCATTGCAATCGTCCGGAACCGATAGCCTCTTTGTGCGTTGCAAAAATGGGCGGGGCGGGGATGGTGTTGTTGTCATATGGCGGCGAACCAGAAAACAAATAAAAAACGGCTATCGGCCGGCCGGAGGCGAGATCACATTCCATGTCAGATTATACTGTAAACCTGCTCTGGGTTTTGCTGATTGCAAGTTTTGGCTTTTCTGCTTTTGCCATTCTCCTGTCGATATCCCGCCAGCGTCGCGGCCGCGCAACGGCGGCCGCATACACGCCGAGCGAGGATGTCGCGTCGGAAGCGGCACGCAAGGTGCTGCGCGAGTTCGAAAAGAACGGCCAGTCGGCCGATGCGGCACTGGTCACATGGTCGCCCGACACGTTGCGCAAGATCCTGGCCGACGACCTGCCGGACGCACAGGTCATCGTGGTGTCCAACCGCGAACCCTACATCCACAACATCAAGGACGACGGGGTCCAACTTTTGGTGCCGGCCAGCGGGCTGGTTTCGGCACTCGAGCCCATCACCCGCGCCTGTGCCGGCACCTGGATCGCCTATGGCGGCGGCACGGCAGACCGCCTCACCGTCGACAAGGACGACCGGGTGCAGGTGCCGCCAGGCAATCCGTCCTACACGCTGCGCAGGGTCTGGCTGACGGAGGAGGAATATCAGGGCTATTATCTGGGCTTCGCTAATGAGGGCCTATGGCCGCTTTGCCATATCGCCTTCACCCGCCCCGTGTTTCGCGCCTCGGACTGGGACGCCTACGAGGCCGTCAACCGCAAATTCGCCGATACGGTGGTTGCCGAAGCCCGCAACGAACGGCCGATCGTGCTGGTGCAGGACTACCATTTCGCGCTGCTGCCGCGCATGATCCGCCAGCGCCTGCCGGACGCGATAGTCATCACCTTCTGGCATATCCCTTGGCCCAATTCGGAAGTATTCAGCATCTGTCCGTGGCGTGAGCGGATCCTGGAAGGACTGCTCGGCAGTTCGATCATCGGCTTTCATACCCAATTCCATGCCAACAACTTCACCGAAAGTGTCGACCGCTTTCTGGAGAGCCGGATCGAACGGGCAGACGCGGCAATCTCCTATGGTGGGCAGACCACATTGGTCCACGCCTATCCCATTTCCATAGAATGGCCGGCCCAATTGCTGGCAAAACTGCCGTCTGTGGAGGAGTGCCGCGCCAGCGTGCGCGACAGATTCGGCCTGTCTGCGGATACCAAACTATGCGTTGGCGTCGAGCGCCTCGACTACACGAAAGGCATTCTCGATCGCTTCCATGCCTTGGACGAATTGTTCACGAGATATCCCGAATGGATAGGCAAGGTGGTTTTCCTGCAGATCGCCGCGCCGAGCCGGGGGACATTGCCCGCCTACCAGCAACTCCACGACGAATGCCGCCGCTGTGCCGAGGAGCTCAACCGGCGCTATGGCAGCGAGACATACAGCCCTATCCTGATGGTCGCCGAACATCATCGGCAGGAGCAGGTCTACGAGGTCTATCGCGCCGCCGACATCTGTATGGTCACCAGTCTGCATGACGGCATGAACCTTGTCGCCAAGGAATTCGTCGCAGCGCGCGACGACGAACAGGGCGTGCTTTTGCTCAGCACCTTCGCCGGTGCCTCGCGCGAACTGCTGGAAGCACTGATCGTCAACCCCTACGATGCGGCCATGATGAGCGAGGCGCTGTTGCAGGCGCTGACGATGACGCCGGAAGAGCAGCGCGAACGTTTGCGGCCGATGCGCGAGATGGTCCGCGACAACAATGTCTACCGCTGGGCCGGCAGTATGCTGCTGGACGCCGCGCGCCTGCGCAAACGCGGCGATCTCGACAGGGTGACCGGAACCGGCGAGCGCCCGCCATCGAACACCAACAACGTCATCTCGATGTTCGAGCGGGCTCGGAAGGCAGCGTCGTGAAAAGCTTTGAACAACCGCCGGCGTTGAACCTGTCGGAAGGGCAATGGGCGCTGTTCCTCGATATCGACGGAACCCTGCTGGAACACGCTGCCCATCCCGACGCGGTGTTCGTCGGCGAGGAATTGCGCAATCTGCTCGAACGCATCGAGCGGCGGCTGGATGGTGCGGTCGCCTTCATCACCGGCCGATCGATTCCCGCCGTGGACAAACTGTTCCATCCGCTGAAGCTGCGGATCGCCGGACTGTATGGGCTGGAGCACCGGCTGACGCCGAGCGGTCCGATCGATGCCGCCGACGCGCCGGCCGACATCGCCGCCCTTGCGGACGAGATCGAGGCCGAACTGGGCAGCGGCAAGGTCTATGTCGAGCGCAAGGGGCCGGTCCTTGCCGTTCATACAAGAGCAGCACCGCAACTGCTTGCACCCGCAATCCAGCTCGTCGAACAGGCATTGGCCCGGCTTCCGAAGGGTTATCGGGTGCTTCCGGGAAACGCCGGCGTCGAGCTCATGCCTTTGGAAGCCGTCAAAGGTGCTGCCATCCGGCGTTTCATGGACATTCCGCCCTTTGTCGGCGGGCGGCCGATATTCCTCGGAGACGATACATCGGACGAACACGGTTTCGAGGCGATCAATAAAATTGGCGGCATCTCCATCCGCGTGAAGCCGAACGGACCGACGACCGCAAACTATGCCCTCGACGACGTGACCGGCGCAATAGCCTGGCTCGAGGCCAATTTCGAGGCCTTGCCGGTCTCTTGATCATCTGAATATCAACACGCCTTATTCGATCTTGCCGTCCACGATGTGAATGCGGCGATCCATGCGCGCCGCCATGTCGAGATCGTGCGTAACCGCCACGACGGTCTTGCCGCGCTCGCGCACCAGATTCTGCAGGATCGTGAAGACCTGCTCGGAGCTCTTGCTGTCGAGGCTCCCCGTCGGCTCATCGGCGAGGATAAGCGGCGGGTCGTTGGCGAGCGAACGTGCCACCGCGACGCGCTGACGCTGGCCGCCGGAGAGCTGGTCAGGCCGCTTGTCGAGATGCTCGCCGAGTCCAAGGGATGACAGCAACTCGCCCGCCCGTTCGCGCATCACGGGTCGGGCCAGCCGACCAAGCTTGCGCATCGGGATTTCGACATTTTCGCGCGCCGTGAATTCCGGCAGAAGGAAATGAAACTGGAAGACGAAGCCCAGCGTCGAAAGCCGTGTCTGCGCGCGCTCCCTTTCATTCATAGGCTCGCTATCGCGTCCGCCTATCCTCAAGGTCCCGCCTGTCGGCCGGTCGAGCAACCCAAGCAGATAGAGCAGCGAGGACTTACCGGAGCCGGAGGGACCGGTCACGGCGACGAATTCGTTGTCGTTGATCGTGAGTGTGATGTCCTTGACCAGCGTAACGGGGACCGTCTCGGGCAAGATGCGGGTCAGTCTCTCGGTCTCGATGAGTGCGCTCATGACGCGCCTCGGATAATCTCGACGGGGTTCAGGCGCGCCGCACGGCGCGCCGGCAGGTAGCCGGCCACTGCCGCCGAGCCCAGCGCGAAAGCCGACGCGATGACGTAGTGCATCAAGCTCCAAGCGATCGGCAGCCGGGTCATCTCCTGGCCAGTCGCGGCGATCTCGAAACGCACCAGCGACAGTGCATAGGTCATGGAGAAGCCAAGCACCCCGCCGAGCACAGAGCCGGCAGCGCCGATCGCCACGCCTTCCAGCAAAAAGAGCCGGCGCATGTCGGACTCCGGGAAGCCAAGCGACTTCATGATGGCGATGTCGCGCGCCTTCTCGTGCGTGATGGTGGAGATGATGTTGTAGATGCCGAAGCCAGCAACCAGCATGATCGCGCCGACGACGGTGTACATGATGACGTTGCGCACGACGAGTGCTTCGAGGATCGATTCATTGGCCTCCTGCCACGCCACGGCCTTGTAGCCCAGTTCGGCCTCTGCACGATGCGCCACCGCCGGAGCGCGGTTGGGGTCGTCGAGCTTGATGCGGATCTCGTTGATGGCGTTTGGCCGCGCTGAGAGAATCTGCGCGTTCTTCAAAAGCACATAAGCTTCGCCTTCGTCGCGCGCGGTGGTGCCGGTGTGGAAAAGGCCGGCGATCTTGAAATTGCGCGTGAGCCCTTCCGAGGAGACCGCCGTTATCGTATCGCCGAACCCGGCACCGAGCCGGCTCGCCATCGTGTTGCCGATCAGCACGTTGTTGCCGCCCGCGGCAAGTTCCGAAAAGCTGCCTTCGACGAACTCTCCGACGATCGGTGAAACGCCGGTCTCGCGCTGCGGATCGACCCCGATGATAGCTGCGCCCACTTCGCGGCTGGAATAGCGGATCACGCCCTGCGTCTTGAGGCTTGCTGCGAACCGGCCGGGAATCCAGCTCTCCAGCCAAGAGGTCGCGGCGGTCGGGTTGATAATGCCGCGTCGATCGTCGCGTGGCCGGAGCCCCGAGATGGCGGCGGTCTCGAAGTAGTCCTCGGCCGGCTGCCGGCGGGCGGTGCGCTGCTCGTCGGTGATGTCGACATGCGGCATCGTGTCGACGAGCTGCCTGACGAAATCGTCCTGCCCGCCCTGCATCAGCGCCGCCATCGCAATTGAGAAGCCGACACCCACCGCGACGCCGACTATGGCGACCAGCGTCTGGCGGCCGCGGCCGGCGATATGCGTTACGGCAATGTCGACGATCAGCGCCATCGTTGCCTATCTCTCCTGCGCGGCGGCGATGCTCACGCGCGCACCGTCGCCGAGGTCAGCGGGATAGGGCGAGACGATGCTGGCCTTCTCGTCGATGCCTGACCGTACCTCGACGCCATTGGTGCCACGAATGCCCGTGCGGATTTCACGGCGCCCGGCCTTGCCGCCTTCGACCATGAACACATTGTTCCCTTCGATCGCGACGGACGGGATCAGCAGCGCGTTTTTCGAGACGCGGATGACGATGTTCACGTCGGTCGACATGCCTATACGAAGCAGCGTATTGTCCGGCAGGCGGAAGCGGACGCGATAGGTCTTCGTCACCGGATCGCCCTTGGGCGTGATGCTGTCGACCACCGCTTCCAGATTCTGCCGAGGGAACGCGTCGGATTTAAGCAGCGCGCGCTGGCCGATCTCGACCCGTGGAATGTCCTCCTCGTTGACCTCGGCGACCACCAGGAGCGGCTTCGGCTCGCCGACCCAGAACAACACCGTGCCGAGTTCGGCGACCTCACCCACCTCCCCGTCCTGCCTGAGCACGACGCCGGCGCTCGGCGCTCGTAAGACGTAGGTGTCGAGCCGCGCTTTCTGTCCGGCAACCAGCGCTTCGATCTGGCCAAGCTCGCTTTGCGCGCGATCGAGCGCCTGCTGGCTTGCCGCACGCCTTTCGGCAAGCACGGTCAGCCTCCGGAGCTCTTCCTGGGCAAGTGCTTGACGCGCCTCGAGTTCGCCAAGCGCCGCCCGCGCTTCACTGTCGTCGAGCCTGGCGAGTACGTCGCCCTGCCTAACTCGCGACCCCTCGCAATTGCATTGCTCGACGATCCGCTCGCGAACCACGGGAGCCACCTTGGCCCAGGTTCGCGGCTCGACGGAGCCGCTCGCATAGACAATTTCCGCCGCGTCGCCGCGTTGTGGCGTCACGACCGAAACCTTGGCCGGCTGCAACACATACCAAGCGCCGAAAGCAGCAGTCGCCGCGACAAGAACGATGCCGACAGTCCAACGTATCCGTCGCAAGAAGCTCTCCCTCCACCATCGAATGCGAACGTCGGAGCGGTGGCAGACATGGCATTAGACCGACCGTCGGTCTATAAAAGTTGCATAAAGAAACGGTTCGTGCTCCTCTTGCCCCCTGTACTTTTTGAGGTTGATTTTGCCCCGAGTAATAAAGCCGCCGGAGATACGATCCGCCGAGCTCCTCGACTGTGCCCAGCGGCTTTTCTTCGAGCATGGCTACGACAACACGACGGTGAACGACATCATCCGCGAGGCCGGCTTGTCGAAGGGTGCGTTCTATCACTATTTCGCGTCGAAGGAGGCCCTGCTGGAGGCGCTCGCCAGACGTCTCGCACGTGACAGCCTTGCCGAGCTGCAACCCCTCCTCGACGACCCGTCACTCGATGGGATTGGCCGGCTCAATGCGCTCTTTGCCGGCTCGCGACGGCTGAACATCGAGCTTGCCCCGCAATTGCGAAAAACGTTCTTCGTCGTGTTCCGGCCCGAGAACCTTGCCCTCTTCCATCGGGTCGACCAGGCGGCCAGGGAACTGGCCGAGCCGATAATCACAAATCTGCTCAGGAAGGGAAGCGAGGAAGGCATTCTCGACGTGCCCGACCCGCAAGCTTTTGCCGAGATGTTCCTGCAACTCCGGCTGACCTTTCGGGACGTGATGCACCGCGCCCTGCTACAGGCCGAACAGGGTAATATCGACGAAGCAGCGCGGCTGCTCGAGGGCCGATTGCGGCTCTACGGCATCGCAATCGACCGGCTTTTGAAGTTGCCCGATGGAACGATAGAAGCCATGCAGCCCGGTTTTGCCCGGGCTTTTCTCGAAGCCGGACCGTAAGCCGCTGACAGCGATGGAGGAGAGTTGATGAGTAGGAAATCGCGCGCTTCGACCGATGCCGTTCTCAAGGAACTGCGCGCCTTCGGCCTCACCTATCCGGGCGCCGAGACAAAGAGTCCGTGGCCTGGTCACGACGATCTCGCGGTGAAAGGCAAGACCTTTGCTTATTTTGAGCCTGGAAGGCGAACCGTTCAGCATCTCCCTCAAACTCCCCTACAGCGGCGACGAGGCGAGAAAGCTCCACTATGCGTCGCCGGCGGAGTACGGCCTTGGCAAGAGCGGATGGGTGACATTCGAACCAGCACCGGACGAACTGCCACCGATCGGACAACTGAAGTCATGGCTCGATGAGAGTTATCGCGCACAAGCGCCCAAAAAGCTTGCCGCCCTGATCAAGTACAAGGTGGACTCGGGAGCTTAGGTCGAGCGATCGGTGTCACCCCCCGAATCGTCGGCGCTAGAAGCTCAACGACGCCACGCCGATAAGCGCGTTTCTCATTGAATGACTTTAAGCCCAACGCCGGCAAATCGTCTGCTTGCCGGTTCCCCTGCGTCAGGCTTAACCTGCGTGCCATGCGTGGAGGCGCGTGCGGTAACAAGGGGAGGACATAGCAATGACCATACAAGACGCATCACCGGACCTGTACAATGAGGATCTCGCACCGGCGAAGGTTCGAAACTGGGGACCGTTCTCGATCTTCAACGTCTGGACGTCGGACGTCCACAGCCTGTGGGGCTACTATCTCGCTGCCAGCCTGTTCCTGTTCTGCGGCGGCTTCGTCAACTTCATCATCGCCATCGGTATCGGCTCGCTGATCATCTATGCGTTAATGAACATGGTCGGCTATGCCGGCGTGAAGACCGGGGTGCCCTACCCTGTCCTGGCGCGTGCCTCCTTCGGCATCTGGGGCGCCAACATACCGGCGCTGGTGCGCGCCATCGTCGCCTGCTTCTGGTACGGCGCGCAGACGGCGGCGGCCTCCGGGGCGATCGTAGCCCTGCTGATCCGCTCGCAATGGTTCGCCGACTTCAACCAGAGCACCCATTTCCTCGGCCACTCCGGGCTCGAGGTGATCTGCTTCGCCGTCATCTGGGCGCTGCAGCTCCTGATCATCCAGAGAGGCATGGAAACGGTGCGCCGCTTCCAGGATTGGGCCGGACCGGCGGTGTGGGTGATGATGCTGATCCTGGCGATCTATCTTTGCATCAAGGCAGGCACTTTCGCTTTCACCAGCGACATCCCGATGGATGTGCTGCTGGAAAAGACAAAGGACGCGGGCGTGCCGGGCACGCCGGGCTCCTGGACCTCGCTGTTTGCGGTGGCCGCAATCTGGGTGACCTATTTCTCCGCGCTCTATCTCAACTTCTGCGATTTCGCGCGCTACGCCCCGGACAAGGCATCGCTGCGCAAGGGCAACATCTGGGGCCTGCCGGTCAATCTTATCCTGTTCTCGCTGGTCGCAGGCGTTACCACGATCGCCGCCTTCGACGTCTATGGCGAGGTGCTGCTGCATCCCGACCAGATTTCGGCGAAATTCGACAGCTGGTTCCTGGCGGCGCTCGCAGCCCTGACCTTTGCGGTGGCGACGCTCGGCATCAATGTGGTGGCGAACTTCGTGTCGCCGGCCTTCGACTTTTCCAATGTCTTTCCACGCCAGATCGACTTCAAGAAGGGCGGCTACATCGCGGCGCTGATCGCGCTGGTGCTCTATCCATTCGCGCCCTGGGAAGGCAGTGCCGCCTCCTTCGTCAACATCATTGGCGCGACGATGGGGCCGATCTTCGGCGTGATGATGGTCGACTATTACCTGATCCGGAAGGGCGAGGTCGACGTCGAGGCGCTCTACAGGGAGAATGGCGAATTCCGCTTTCAGGGCGGCTGGCATGTCAATGCCTTCATCGCCGCCGGTATCGGCGCGGTCTTCTCCTCGATCCTGCCCAACTTCACCAGCCTGCTGCCGTCCTGGTGGGGCGTCTATGGCTGGTTCTTCGGCGTGGCAATTGCCGGCGTCATCTATTACGTGCTGCGCACGATGGCACTCGGTGCCAGAGCCAGGATAGCCAAGGCCTGAACGGAGTCGGGGCGGCGCGAGCCGCCCCGTTCATTCTGCGATCATTTCGGCCAGGCGGCGCACGGTATTCCAGTTGCGCGAGGTGCCGATGCCGAGACGTTTGTGGCTCACCGCCGCAAGCAGCCGCGAACTCGGCATCTCGCGGGAAAAGACGATCCAGATGTCGCCGCCGACAATCCGCAGCTTCTCGTCCTTGCCGGCATATGCCTCAAGCGCCGCGGCGGTCTCGGCGGGAACGGGCGCTCGCATCACGCGCACCGCCACCTGGTCCGCGGTCTCAGCCGATTCAGCTGGGAACGGATTGCCGGCCGCCAGCCTTAGCCAGCCGTCGTCGCGGCGCACGATGATGTCGACGTGGCGGCCGAAAGTCTTTGCGAACGCCGCCTCCAGCCGCTGCTCCAACGCCGCAAGTTCTGTTTCTTGCGCCTCGAAGACCAGATTGCCGGTCGCTACCAGCGTGCGCGGGTTATTCAGGCCCAGGCCTTCGGCCATCGCCTTCAGATCGGACATGACGACCCGCCGCCCCTCGCCCAGGACAATGCTGTAGAGCAGCGCGACGTAAGTTTGCATGGGCGGCTAGTCTAGACCAGCCGCGACTGCTCTACCGCCGCCTCGATGAAGCTGGCAAACAGCGGGTGCGGATCGAGCGGCCGGCTTTTCAACTCGGGATGGTACTGCACGCCGATGAACCAGGGGTGGTCGGGATATTCGACCGTTTCCGGTAGCACGCCGTCCGGCGACATGCCGGCAAACACCAGGCCGCAATCCTCGAGCCGCTCCTTGTAGTCGACATTGACCTCGTAGCGGTGGCGATGGCGTTCGGAAATCTGAGTATCGCCATAGATCTCGGCGATCTTCGATCCCTTGGCGAGGTCGGCCTGGTAGGCACCGAGCCGCATGGTACCACCAAGGTCGCCGGTTTCCCTGCGCTTTTCCAGCATGTTGCCCTTCAGCCATTCGGTCATCAAGCCGACAACCGGCTCCTCGGTTGGACCAAACTCGGTCGATGATGCGTGCTCGACGCCGGCCAGCGAACGCGCCGCCTCGATGCAGGCCATCTGCATGCCGAAGCAGATGCCGAAATACGGCACCTTGCGCTCGCGCGCGAACTTCGCCGCCAGGATCTTGCCCTCCGAGCCGCGCTCGCCAAAACCGCCGGGGACGAGAATGCCATGGACCTTCTCCAGCCACGGCGCCGGGTCTTCCTTCTCGAATATCTCGCTTTCGATCCAGTCGAGCTTGACCTTGACCCGGTTGGCGAGGCCGCCATGCGACAGCGCCTCGATCAGCGATTTGTAGGCGTCCTTGAGGCCGGTATATTTGCCGACGACGGCAATGGTCACTTCGCCTTCCGGATTGTGGATGCGGTTGGACACCGCTTGCCACCGTTCCATGCGCGGCTTCGGCGCCGGATCGATGCCGAAGGCCGCCAGCACTTCCGAATCCAGCCCTTCATTGTGATAGGCCATCGGCACGTCGTAGATATGCGGGACGTCGAGCGCCTGGATGACGGCGCTTTCGCGGACATTGCAGAACAGCGACAGCTTTCTGCGCTCTTCCTTGGGGATCGGCCGGTCGGCGCGGACCAGCAGTATGTCGGGTGCAATGCCGATGCCGCGCAACTCCTTGACCGAATGCTGCGTCGGCTTGGTCTTCAGTTCGCCTGCCGTCGGAATGTAAGGCATCAAGGTCAGGTGGACGTAGACGGCGTTGTTGCGCGGCAGGTCGTTGCCGAGCTGGCGGATCGCCTCCAGGAACGGCATCGCTTCGATGTCGCCGACGGTGCCGCCGATCTCGCACAGCACGAAATCGTAGTCGTCATTGCCGTTGAGGACGAAATTCTTGATCTCGTCGGTGACGTGCGGAATGACCTGCACGGTAGCGCCGAGATAGTCGCCGCGCCGCTCGCGCTCGATGATGTTCTTATAGATCCGGCCGGTGGTGATGTTGTCTTGCTGGTTGGCCGAGCGGCCGGTGAAGCGCTCATAATGGCCAAGATCGAGATCGGTCTCGGCCCCGTCATCGGTCACGAAGACTTCGCCGTGCTGATAGGGCGACATCGTGCCGGGATCGACATTGAGATAGGGATCGAGCTTTTTGATGCGTGCGCGATAGCCCCGCGCCTGCAAGAGAGCCCCAAGGGCCGCTGCAGCAATGCCTTTTCCAAGTGAGGAAACCACGCCGCCTGTGATGAATACATATCGCGCCATGGGAGTCATCGCTTAACGCGGCCGAATTGATTCCGCCAGAGAAAAAACCGCCGCGAAGGCTTTTTCCCAAGAAGGCGCTCTGGTCGTTGGCGTATCAAAACAAAAGGGCCGGCGAGGCCGGCCCTTTTGGCACGATCTGTCAAAGCGTCAGATGATGACGACTTTGGTGCCTACTTTCACCCGGCGGTAAAGGTCCATGACGTGTTCGTTGATCATGCGGAAGCAGCCATTGGAGGCGCTGGTTCCGATCGACTGCGGCGCGATGGTGCCGTGAATGCGCAGGTGGGTATCTTTCTTGCCGTCGTAAAGATAGATGGCGCGCGCACCGAGCGGATTGTCGCCGCCGCCGGGCATGCCGTCCTTGTACTGGCCATAGTGCTTGGGTTCGCGCTTTTGCATATCCAGCGTCGGAATCCAGCGCGGCCATTCCTGCTTGTCGCCGACGGCAACCGTACCCTTGAACTGCAGGCCTTCCCGGCCGACCGCGATGGCATAACGGCGGGCGGTTGACGATGATTCGACGAGGTAGAGACGACGGGCGCTGGTGTCGATGACGATGGTGCCGGGGTTGTAGCCGGTGAATTCGACCTCCTGCGGCACGAATTCCGCCTTGACCTTGAACTGCCGCTTGGCCTGCTTCCTTTCGAGCGCGGCGTCGAGCGCGCGTGTTTCCGGAAGCAGCGACATCGACGAAGAGGATGTGCCGCCGAACAGTCCCGCGAAAAGCCCGACGCTCTGCGGCTTCTGCCCGACCGGTTCGCTGCGCAACTCGCCATTGTTGCCGGTCAGCGCAACGTTCATGGCCTCGGCCGGGATCGGCTCGGCCGACTGGATCGGCGCAATGGGCGTAATCGGTTCGATGATGTTGACGGTCTTCTTCTTGGCCGGCGTGGCGTCAGCCACCTTGGCCGTTGCGAGCGGCTGGCTCTTCTTGGCAAGGAACGCCTGCCGTTCCGCATCGGCTTTGGCTTTCGCCGCCTCACGCATCGCCAGCTTCCTGGCTTCGAGTGCCTTGGCGCGAGCGGCTTCCTTGTCGGCTGCGATCTTGGCTTCGATCTTGCGGATCTGCGCAAGGTCGTCCGGCGTCGGATCTTTCTTCTTCTTGAGAAGCTTCAATTGCGCTGCATCGCTTTTGGCAGCGACCTTGACGACGTCGGTTGTTGTCGCGGCTTTGTGGGCCGAGTTTGCCGTCGGCATGGCCGCGTAAGCGGGCGCACCTAGGCTGAGCACGGCACAAAGGCCGGCAAAAATGAAGCTGCGAAGCTGCATGGGGAAGATCCGATCGTTCAATGCTTGTTGCCCACGGCGTCGCCCGGCGCCCCCCAAGGACGCCGAGAATGCCGCGTGCAACGTATAATCGATTAGCCGGAAGCGCCTCAAGCGTGAGGCGCAGTCGAATCTTCGTGATCATGCGGCATTTGCCGCGACTGTGTTCAAACGACAACAGATCGCGGCATAAGTTGCCCTATTACTGGTTGGGGACCTGCGGCGTGGCCGGCGCGGTGGCGCCGTTTGTCGCTGGCGGCGTCGCCGGAGCGGTTGCCGGCGGCGTCGTTGCCGCGCCATTGCCGGACGGCGGGGTCGGCGCCGTGGTGCCCGAAGGCGGCGTCGGCGTCGTGGTTCCAGGCAATTGGTTGAGTACGCCCTTGCCTGCTCCGTCCGAGGTCGCCGGCACGCGATCGAGAATGTCGATCGGCTTCTCGCCATAGCGCGCAACGATCGACAGTGTCAGCGAAGTGACGAAGAAAGCGGCAGCCAGGATCGCCGTCGCCCGCGTCAGCGCATTGGCGGCGCCACGCGCGGTCATGAAGCCCGATCCGCCGCCGATGCCGAGGCCGCCGCCTTCGGAGCGCTGCAGCAGCACCACGCCGACAAGCGCGAGCACGACCATGAGGTGGACGACGATCAGTACGGTTTCCATAATTTACCCTGGCAAGGCCTTGTGCGGCCGCTGATTTGGAGGCGGCTCAATACAATGCTTTGACGGCATTTCCAAGCCCGTGGCCGGAATATGGGAAGCAATGCGTCCTTTGCAACGATTTCCGCGCCGGCCGTCCGCTCAAATGCAGCAAGCAGCCCTTGTATCAAGCGATGTTTCGATAGGCTTCCGCGATGCCGAGGAAGTCCGCCGCCTTTAGGCTGGCGCCGCCGACCAGCGCGCCATCGACATTCCTGACGCCGAGCAACTCGACGGCGTTGGACGGCTTGACCGAGCCGCCGTAGAGAATGCGCATCTTGGCCGCCGTATTGCCGAGCTTCCGTGCCAGTTCTTCGCGGATATGCGCATGTGCCTCGGCGACGTCGGCGGCGGTCGGGGTCAAGCCGGTCCCAATCGCCCATATTGGCTCATAGGCAATGACGGTGTTGGAACCCGTGGCGTTTGGCGGGACCGAGCCAGCGACCTGGCGCGACAGCACGTCGAGCGTGGCTCCTGCTTCTCGTTCGGCTCTTGTCTCACCAATGCAGATGATGGCCACCAGCCCGGCGCGCCATGCGGCGGAGGCCTTGGCCTGGACCAAGGCATCGTCCTCCTTGCGATCGGCGCGGCATTCGGAATGGCCGACGATGACATGGCTGGCACCTGCATCCTTCAGCATCTCGGCCGAAATGCAGCCGGTATAGGCGCCGCTTTCCTCGGTGTGGCAATCCTCTCCGCCGGCCCGCACCGGCGTGCGCGACAGAATCTCGGCGGCGTGCGCAAGCAAGGTCGCCGGCACGCAGACCACCGCTTCGGTCTCGGCGTCGAGCCCACTCATGAAGCCGTTGCCGATCATCCTGAGCTCGTTGAGCGAGGCGCTAGTGCCGTTCATTTTCCAGTTGCCGGCGACGAGCGGGCGGATTCCAGGCGTCATGGGATTTGTTTCTCCAGGCAATTTCCAGCTGGCCCTCACTATCAAAATCAGGCCACAAAGCAATCGACAGTGGGCAGGAAGGGCGCTATTGCGCTTGTTTCAGACTCGGCGCATGCGAAATGCGCAAAAATCGGAAGTACTCATGCTTGGTATGTTGAGAAGCGCGGCGGGGACCTGGGTCGCTAAACTGCTGCTGTCATTGTTGGTGTTGAGCTTCGCCGTCTGGGGCATCTCGGGCCGCCTGATGGGCGGTCTTGCCGGCCATGATGCCGTGATCACGGCCGGAGGCACCAAGGTCTCGATCAACGAATACCGCCTCGCCTACGATCGCCAGCTCAGCGTCATGTCGCAGCAATTCGGCCAACGCATCAGCCGTGAGCAAGCGACGGCGCTCGGCATCGACAACCAGGTGCTGGCGCAACTCGTGTCGGGCGCTGTCCTCGACGAGCAGGCCCGCAAGCTCGGACTCGGCCTGTCAAAGGACCGGCTCGCCGAACTGACGCGTGAAGACCCGGCGTTCAAAGGGCCTGCCGGAAGCTTCGACAGGAGAACCTTCGAGTACCTGCTTCGGCAGATCGGAATGCGGCCGGAAGACTATTTGAAGAACCGCGCCCAGGTCGCGGTCCGCCAGCAGATCGTCGAGGCGGTTTCGGACGGCCTCAAGGCCCCGGATACTTTCTTCAAGGCGGTCGCGCTCTATCGCGGCGAAGATCGCACCATCGACTACCTGACCTTGCCGAAATCGCTGGTCGAACCGATAGAAGCGCCGTCCGACAGCGCGCTTTCGGCCTATTTCGAGGAAAACAAGAAAACCTACGCCGCGCCCGAATACCGTAAGTTCTCCTATGTCAGGCTCGAACCGGAAGACATCATGGATTTGAGCGCGGTGACCGACCAACAGGTCAGCGACGACTACAATAAGAACAAGGCGCGCTACACCACACCGGAGATGCGCACCATCGAGCAGCTTGTGTTCAAGACACCTGATGCCGCAAAGGCGGCGCTCGATTCGCTCAGGACCGGCGCGACCTTCGACAAGATCGTCGCTGCCGAAGGCAAGACGCCGGCCGACACGCTGCTCGGCACGCTGGCCAAGGACAAGATCGCCGACAAGGCGGTCGCCGATGCTGCCTTCAAACTAAACGTCAATGAGGTCAGCCCGGTCGTACAGGGCGCCTTTGGTCCCGTTCTGCTGCGCGTCACCGAGATCAAGCCCGAAGTGGTGAAGCCGCTGGCCGAAGTGTCCGAGCAGATCCGCAAGGACCTGGCACTGGGCGAGGCAAGCCGCATCTTGCTGGACGTGCACGACAATTACGAGGATACGCGCGCCTCGGGCAGTTCGCTCGCCGAGGCAGCCGCCAAATTGAAGCTGAAGGTCGTCACCATCGATGCCATCGACCGCACCGGCCAACGGCCGGATGGAAGCATCGTCAAAGACCTGCCGGAATCGCCGGCACTCATCAAGGCGGTGTTCGAATCCGAACCCGGAACCGACAATGAAGGCCTCACCACCGCCGATAATGGCTTCGTCTTCTACGACGTGAGCGCGATCACGCCTGCCCGCGACCGCACATTGGACGAAGTCCGCCAGAAGGTCGTGGCCGACTGGACCGCGGCGGAGACCACCAAACGGCTCACCGCAAAAGCACAGGAGCTCGAGAAGCGTCTCAAGGCTGGCGCCACGCTCGAGGTGATCGCCGGTGAGCTCAAGCTCGAAAAGCAGACCAAGCGCGGCGTCAAGCGCGATGCTGACGACGTCGATTTCGGCAAGGAAGGCGCCGCCGCGATGTTCGGCGTCGGCGAAGGCGGCACCGGGCTGATCCCCTCGCCCACGGGCGACGGACAGATCCTGTTCAAGGTTGCCGAGGTATTCGAGCCCGCCGGGGCCGACGCCAGCTCAGTACCCGAGGACGCACAGAAGTCCTTCACATCCGGCATGTCCGACGACCTGCTCGACCAGTTGGTAGCGCAGTTGCAGACGCAATATGACGTCCGCATCGATCAGACGGCCGTAACCCAAGCCCTGGCCAGATGAGCGCGCTGAAGATCCACATCGCCAAGGTCGCCGCCGGCAGCGCTCTTTCTTTCGAGGAGGCGCGCGAGGCCTTCGACATCATCATGTCGGGCGATGCTACCCCCGGCCAGATCGGCGGCTTCTTGATGGCATTGCGCGTGCGCGGTGAGACCGTCAGCGAGATCGCCGGCGCCGTCGCCACCATGCGCGCCAAGATGCTGCGTGTCGAAGCCCCCGAGGGCGCCATCGACATTGTCGGCACCGGCGGCGACAATTCGCACAGCGTCAACATTTCGACCGCATCCGCTTTCGTCATCGCCGGCAGCGGCGTGCCCGTCGCCAAGCACGGCAATCGCGGACTGTCCTCGCTGACCGGCGCCGCCGATGTGCTGATCGCATTGGGCGTCAAGATCGACATCCCTCCGGAGACGATCGGCCGCTGCATCCACGAGGCCGGCATTGGCTTCATGTTCGCGCCGGCGCATCACCCGGCGATGAAGCATGTCGGCCCGACCCGGGTCGAGCTCGGAACCCGCACCATCTTCAACCTGCTGGGCCCGCTTTCCAATCCGGCGAGTGTCAGACGGCAGATGGTCGGCGTGTTCCTGCCCGAATGGATCATGCCGGTGGCAGAAACGTTGAAGGAACTTGGTGCCGACCATGCCTGGATCGTCCATGGCGACGGCTATGACGAGATCACCACCACCGGCGAGACACTTGTCGCCGAACTGGCCGGCGGCGAGATCCGCAGCTTTACGCTGACCCCGGAAGCCGTCGGACTGAAGCGGCACAACAAGGACGAGTTGCGCGGCGGCGACGCCGCCCACAACGCCCAGGCACTGCGCGACATGCTGGGCGGCGCAGCCGGCGCCTTTCGCGATACGGTGCTGATGAATGCCGGCGCCGGGCTGGTGGTGGCCGGCAAAGCGACGACGCTTGCCGACGGCATGGTAACGGCGGCGCAGGCCATCGACAGCGGCCGCGCGCTGAAAGTGCTCGACAGGCTGATCGAGATTTCGAACGGTTAAAACCATGTCCGACATCCTGCGCAAGATCGAGGCTTACAAGCGCGACGAGATCGCGGCGGCCAAGGCGCGCGTGCCGCTCGCCGAGATCAAGGCACGGGCGACGGATGCCGACGCGCCGCGCGGCTTTCTTTCCGCCCTTGAAGCAAAGCGCAAATCCGGCAGGTTCGCGCTGATTGCCGAAATCAAGAAGGCTAGCCCATCCAAAGGCCTGATCCGCGCCGATTTCGATCCGCCGACGCTGGCCAGGGCCTATGCGAAGGGCGGTGCCGCCTGCCTTTCGGTGCTGACCGACGCACCCTCCTTCCAAGGCGCGCCCGAATTCCTCACCACTGCGCGCGCTGCCGTCGAGCTGCCTGCATTGCGCAAGGATTTCCTGTTTGACCCCTATCAGGTCTACGAGGCCAGGGCATGGGGCGCCGATGCCATCCTGATCATCATGGCCAGCGTCGACGACGCGTTGGCAAGAGAACTCGAAGCGACAGCGTTCGGGCTCGGCATGGACGCGCTGGTCGAAGTGCATGACGAGGCTGAAATGGAACGCGCGCTGCAGCTGTCGTCGCGGCTGATCGGAATCAACAACCGCAATCTCCGGACCTTCGAAGCCAGCCTACAGACCTCGGAGCGGCTGGTAGCGATGGTGCCGGCCGACCGCCATCTGGTCAGCGAGAGCGGTATCTTTTCGCGCGACGATTGCCGTCGGCTGGAGCAGAGCGGCATTGCGACTTTCCTGGTCGGCGAGAGCCTGATGCGCCAGCAGGACGTGGCCGCGGCAACGCGCCTGCTGTTGACGGGCAAGGCGCCGGCAGAGGTCGTTTGAGGATGGCGGCCGCCCTCACCCATCTTGGCGCGCAGGGCGAAGCCAACATGGTCGATGTCGGCGACAAGGCTGAGACGGTGCGCACGGCAGTCGCAGAAGGTTTTGTCGCGATGCGGCCCGAGACGCTGGACATGATCCTCGCCGGCGACGCCAAGAAGGGCGACGTGCTGGGCACCGCGCGCATTGCCGGCATCATGGCGGCCAAGAAGACGCATGAACTGATCCCGCTTTGCCATCCGCTGCTGCTGACCAGGATATCTGTCGATATCGAGGCGGACGCCGCGCTGCCCGGCCTGAAGGTGACAGCATTGACCCGCGTCACCGGCAAGACCGGCGTTGAGATGGAGGCTCTGAGTGCCGTCTCGGTCGCTTGCCTGACCATCTACGACATGGCCAAGGCGGTCGACCGCGCCATGGTCATCTCCGGCATCAGGCTGGTTGAAAAGACCGGCGGCAAATCCGGCGACTACAAGATCACCGGAGACGGGGCCACCGAGGCAGGCCGATAATGGCGCTGGTCCCAGTTGCCGAGGCGCTCGAGCGCCTGCTGGACGGCGCAGCAGCGCTGCCGGACGAACGCGTCGCACTGCTGGATGCCGCCGACCGCGTGCTGGCGGAGCCGGTTGTGGCGCTCCGCACCCAGCCGCCGTTCAACGCCTCCGCCATGGACGGCTATGCCGTGCGGGCGGCCGATATCGCGTCCGTACCGGCAAAGCTTTCGGTGGTCGGCATGGCGCCGGCCGGACGCGGCTTTGCCGGAACGGTGCAGCAGCGGCAGGCCGTGCGCATCTTTACTGGCGCGCCGCTTCCCGAAGGCGCCGACACTATCGTCATCCAGGAGAACGTCCGCGATCTCGGTGGCGGCAGCGTCGAAGTGACGGAACCGACGGTGCAGGGGCGCAACATCCGCCGCCTCGGGCTCGATTTCGCCAAGAGCGATGTCCTGCTGCCCAAAGGCCGCCTGCTCGACCCGGCGGCCTTGTCGCTGGCGGCATCGGCCAATCACCCCGAGGTGCGCGTGGTCAAACGGCCGCTGGTCGCCATCATCGCCACCGGCGACGAATTGCTGCCGCCGGGCAGCGATCTTGGCCCCGACCAGATCATCTCCTCTAACGCCTATGGTGTCGCCGCTGCCGCACAGTCGGTCGGTGCGCGCGCGCTCGACCTTGGCATCGCGCCGGACCGCAGGGAGGCGATCGCTGCGCTGGTTGAAAAGGCCGTGAAGGCTGGCGCGAACGTCATCGTCACGCTGGGCGGTGCCTCGGTCGGTGACCACGACTTCGTTCATGACGTACTGACCGGGCAAGGCATGACGCTCGATTTCTGGAAGATCGCCATGCGGCCGGGCAAGCCGCTGATGTTCGGGCGGCTGGGAGACATTCGCTGCATCGGCCTGCCCGGCAATCCGGTGGCAAGCCTGGTCTGCACTCAGCTCTTCCTGAAGCCGCTGCTGGCGCGGCTCGGCGGCCGCGCCTTTCAGCAGGATATACGTCGGGCACGGCTCGGTGCCGCCATGCCGGCCAACGATCTCAGGCAAGATTATGTGCGGGCTGTTGTCATAGATGACGCCGGTACGCTCGTGGCGACGCCGTTCGGCATCCAGGACTCCTCGATGCTGAAAATGCTGGCCGATGCCGACGGGCTGATCGTTCGCACGCCGTTCGCTCCTGCCGCGGCGGCGGGCTCCCCCTGCGACGTGCTGATGCTACGCTGAACCTGCCTCACTCCGAAATCAAGGTCCGGGTCAGCGGATGGTCTGGATCGGCCAAACCGTCGATGATGTTGAAATGATGCCGGTCAGGTTCGACCACCGAGCTGGTCGCGGAACCCAGGCCGATCCAGATGTTGGCCAGCAACGCGCTCTGACGCAGGAATTCGGCGCGCTCGCCGCCGCCGGCCCAGCAGGTCAGGCGGGCCTTGTCCATCGGGCGCAGCAGCACCGGACTTTCGGCCTGCGCCTCGGCCTCATCGATCGCCAGCGTCTCATTCATGCCGGTGCGCATGATCGGGCGCAAATCGTGCACCCCCGAGATCGACACCACATGACGAACGCGCCGGACGACTTCGGGCGCCAGCGGCGTCGTCGCCGTAACCATCCGGCTAACAAGATGGCCGCCGGCCGAGTGCCCGGTCAGCATCAGCGGCCCTGCAACGATCGCCGCCGCCTTGCCGATCGCCGCGCCGACTTCCTTGACGATGCCGCCGATGCGTATCTGCGGACAGAGCGTGTAGGACGGCATCGCCACCGCATAGCCGCGATCAACAGGGCCAGCGGCAAGATGCGACCAGAAATTCTTGTCGAATTCCATCCAGTAGCCGCCATGAACGAACACCACGAGTCCCTTAGGCTTGATGGCCGGCAGGAAAAGATCGAGCCGGTTGCATGGGTTGTCGCCATAGGCCATGTCGAGCCGCGCCCTGCCCTCGGTCGAAAGCACGTCGCGGAAAACCCGCGCGGGCTCGATCCAGGCCGCCGGCCAGCGATCGCTGCCGGCTATGTTGGCGCCGTTGGCATAGGCGTTGTCCCAATCGGCAATGTGACGTTCGAACACCCTGCGCCCTCCCTGGCAATATGGCCTTGCAACGTAGCCGTGAGCATCGCGCGGCGCGTCGTCGCCAGCCTCACGATTCCAGCTCTCGCATCAATCTCAAGTGACAGCTGCTTTGATGGCGAAGCGCGCATCCCTCCACGCACCGGTGCGCAGGATGTCCTCAAGCACTTTGACGGCCTGCCAGACATCGGCATAGCCAACATAGAGCGGGGTGAAGCCGAAGCGCATGGTCGATGGCGCGCGAAAATCGCCGATCACGCCACGTTCGATCAGCGCGCGCATGACCTGGTAGCCATGCTCATGCATGAATGAAATCTGGCTGCCGCGTTTTTCCCCATCGCGCGTGCTTTCGAGCGTGAGCCCGTAAGTGCCGCACTTTGCCTCGACAAGCTCGATGAACAGATCCGCCAGCGCGATGCTCTTCTTGCGCACCGCCGTCATGTCGACATCGTTCCAGATGTCGAGCGCGCCCTTCAGCGTGCGCATCGACAGCACCGGCTGGGTGCCGCACAGAAACCGGCGGATGCCGGTGCCGGCCGCATAGCCTGGCTCGAAGGCGAAGGGCCGTGCATGGCCCCACCAGCCGGTGAGCGGCTGCTGGATGTCGGAAAGATGCCGCTCAGCCGCATAGATGAAGGCAGGCGCGCCCGGGCCGCCATTCAGATATTTGTAGGTGCAGCCAACGGCAAAATCGGCGTTTGCCTTGTCGAGCTCGACTGGCATCGCGCCGGCGGTGTGGCAGAGATCCCAGACGATCATCGCCCCGGCTTCCTGAGCCCTGCGCGTCAGCGCCGGCATGTCGCGCAGTTGCCCGACTTGTAGTTGACGTGGTTGACCAGCACCACGGCGGTGCGTTCGTCGATCAGCTCTTCGATGCTCGGCGCGTCGACCCCCGAGAGGCGCAGCAGCGTATCTTTTCGCGTCGAAACCACACCCTCAGCCATGTAGAGGTCCGTCGGAAAACTATCGCCCTCGGCGACGATGACCTGCCGCTCCGGTCGCATGGCCATGGCGGCGTGCAGCAGCTTGTAGATGTTGACCGATGTCGTGTCGCAGACCACCGTCTGGCCGGCCGCGGCACCGATCAGGCGCCCGAGCTGGTCGCCAAGTTCAAGCGGCATGTTGAACCAGCCGGCCGTGTTCCATGCGCGGATGAGATCATGCGACCATTCTTCGGTCGCGGCCTTGCGCAGTTCATCGAAAGCGGCACGTGAAGCAGCTCCTAGCGAATTGCCGTCGAGATAGACCACTCCTTGCGGCAATACAAAGCGGTCGCGCATCGCGCGCAGCGGATCCGCGGCATCCATCGCCTTTATGGCCACGAGATCGGGAATTCCTGTCATGATTTGTCTGCTCCCCCAAGATCCAACGCAACGCCCGACACGCGTCGACTGTTCTTCCATTCCCTGGTTGCGCGCAGCAAGGCTCCACCGGCGAGAAGCAGCCTGACCAGGCGGTGGAAACCGGGGACTTAACCCGAGGTTGGCGTTTTGAGTTCGTTTCGTTCACGGTGCATCGACCAAACCGCACAGTCGATAGGGGTTCACTTCCGTGCCCTTTGCCGACCGACGGCCGATGTCAATGTGGCCTCCGGGAAGCCAGAAGGGCGCAAACGAAAGCAGAATCAAGGCGATGAGGCTCGCGGCGGTGAAAATACGGTACCCCGGTAGGGACGTCGTTTGTTTCCCGAGCCTTAACGCATTCATTAAACTTTAAACAGTTGCGGAACACAACTGGAACAGATAGTGTTTGTTCTGGGTTTGTTTTTCTGATTCTGTTGGGGGTCGCTATGCTGACACGCAAACAACACGAACTGCTTATGTTCATCCACGAAAGGTTGAAGGAAAGCGGTATCCCGCCTTCCTTCGACGAGATGAAGGAAGCGCTCGACCTGGCTTCCAAATCCGGAATCCACCGGCTGATTACGGCGCTGGAGGAGCGCGGCTTCATTCGCCGTTTGCCCAACCGGGCCCGTGCGCTGGAGGTGCTGCGCCTGCCTGACTCGATCGCCCCCGGCCTCAATGCGGCACGCAAGTTCTCGCCGAGTGTCATCCAGGGCAGTCTTGGGCAAGGCGGTCCTCGGCAAGGCAAGCCGACATCGTCGCGCGTGCCCGCAGCCGGAAATGACGACGATGTCGTCGCCGCCGTTTCGATCCCGGTGATGGGCCGCATCGCCGCCGGTGTGCCGATCGACGCCATCCAGCACCAGACGCATTCGATTTCGGTGCCGCCGGATATGATCATGGGCGGCGAGCATTATGCGCTCGAGGTCAAAGGCGATTCGATGATCGAGGCCGGCATTTTCGACGGCGACACGGTGATCATCCGCAATGCCGATACGGCGAGCCCCGGTGAGATCGTGGTGGCACTGGTCGACGAGGAGGAAGCGACGCTGAAGCGGTTCCGCCGCAAGGGCGCCTCGATCGCCCTGGAAGCCGCCAATCCGGCCTACGAGACGCGCATCTTCGGACCAGACAGGGTCAAGGTGCAGGGCAAGCTCGTCGGACTGATCCGCCGCTACTGAGCCCCGCCCTTGGCGCCGGCTTTGGGGTTGTCGGCCCTGCGGTATGGTGGCAGGCCCCGTGCCGCGCGTGAAAATTTCCGCTGCACGTGCCAGGGCCGGTATGATTTTTCGACCGCGAAACGGATTTCGGCGCGCGTTGCCGCTTGTGGATCGAAGTAGACGGCGGCACTTCCCGCGCGCGCCAGTTGCCGTTTGGTGACGACGAGGACCAGCCGGTCGTAGTAGCAGGGGTTATGCGCGGTGGCGTCGTCGATGACGATCAAGCTGGCAAAGGCGCAGGCTGGCCGCGCAGTATCGCGGTCCTTGGCTTGCGCGATGATCGCGCCGGATGGATGCCTGGCAAGGCAGAGGCCGTCCGTGCAAATGAACGGCATGCCCGGCGGTAGGTCGGCCGGATCGGCAATGTCGAATTGCGGGTCGTTCTTTGCAGGTGTTTCCGGCGCGACGATAGCCTCTGATGTGAGCGCGCGTTTCCAGTTGTCGATGGTGAACTCATTCGGGCGTGCCCGGTTGACCGCGAGTTCACCGCTGCCGATCGGCAGCGCGACCAGCCGTGCGTCCTCCGAGACCAATACGTCGGGTATGCGTGTCTGCGTTGTCGTCAGCAAGCCGGCGAGCGCAAAAGGAAGTGCCGCCAGCCGCAACCAGGTCGTCGCCATGCTGGCAATGACGAGGGCGATCGTCACCAGAAGGACGGATCTCAGCGAAATCAGCCCGACCGCATCGATCGGCGAGCGCTCCGAGATCCACCCGGACAGGGCGATCATCGCCGTCAGCCCCTTGCCCATGACATAGAGGAAAGGGCCATCCGCACCGAACGGCATCGCCAGCGCGCTGAGAACGGCGAAGGGCATGACGACCAGTGAGACGATGGGCATGATGGCCAGATTGGCGAACAGGCTGAGCGGCGCCACGCGCTGGAAATGCCATATGGCGAAAAGCGCCGTGGCGCTCCCTGCAATGATCGAGGTCATCGCCAGACCGCACATGCCCAGCAGGACCTTTCGAGTGGCAAAGCGTAGCGGCGACAGCCGCGGCGGCGGCATGGTGGCCCTGCCGGCGCGGTAATCGGACCAGCCTGCATAGGCGCCGACAAGGGCCGCCGTCGCGGCGAAGGACATCTGGAAACTCGGACCGACCACCTCGTGCGGCGACACCAGGATGACCGCGATGGCCGAGATCGCCAGGTTGCGCATGGTGAGCGCGGCCCGGTCGAACAGCACGGCGATAAGCATCACCGCCAGCATGATGAAGCTGCGTTCGGCCGCCACGACAATGCCGGAAAAGACGAGGTAGGCCGCAATCGAAAAAAGCGCGGCGGCCGCGGCATATTTCTTGACCGGCCGTCGCGATGAGAAATCGGGAAACAGCGCAAAGGCACCCCGCAGCAGCGCCATGATGGTGCCGGCGACCAACGCCATATGTAGCCCCGAGATGGAGATGATGTGGTAGATGCCGGTGCGCCGCATCGCTTCGTTGATCTCCTCGGGAATGCCGGCGCGCACGCCGACGATCAGCGCAGCAGCAATCTCGCCCTCGGCACCGCCGATGCGGCTGCGGATATGGTCGGCGATGGATTCGCGCGCGTCTTCGATCGCGGAAGAAAGCTGCGCGCCAAGCGGCATGCTGCCCGACGACACGACTTTCGGATTGCCGAGAAAAAAGCCGCTGCCGCCGATACCGGCGAAATAGCTGTCGAAGGAGAAATCATAGCTGTCGGGCCGCACCGGGCCGGTCGGCGGCAGCAGCCGCACATAGCCGGTGATCTCGGAACCGGCGGTCAGCTCAGCCGGTATCTTCATCGCCGAAACGCGGACCCGTTCCGGCATGTAGCGCAGTGTCGGCCTGGCCGTTGAGATCACATCGATTGTCAGCCTGATGCGGCCGCTTGCCATGGGCTCGTACGATACGACGCGACCCGTCAGCCGCGTCGAGATTTCGGAGCCGAGCATATGCATTCCGACACGCCATGTCTCGAACTTGGCGGCAAGTACGCCAAGCGCGCAGAGCAGCGCCACCATGAAGCACAGGCGCGTCCTGGGCCATGACCGCGAGACGACGGCACAAAGGGCCGCGAGGAGCGCGATTGCGATCGGCTGTGGAAAGGCCGGCTCCACCGAGAGCCCGAAATATACGACCACCCCGCATGCGAGGAACACCGGCACCAGCAGGAAGGCAATGCCGCGGTCAAGTTCCAGGCCGGCTGCCGTGGTTACGCTGTTGCGGATACGGGACGGTGACGGGAGGCGGAAACGCCTGGGCAGGCGTACGATGGGCTCGCCCGCGGGCACGAGAACCGCTGCTCGGTCGCTGGCCGGCAGCGACGGAGCATCGAAGCGCGGAGCAGGTAGCAATGCCGGTGCCGGCAGGACAGGCGGGGGAGCGGCAAACAGCAAGCGTTCGCTGACGCCGCTGCCAACGTCCTCGCCCTCGCCCGTACCACGGCCTCGCACAGCCATCGGGTCTGCCCCTTGCGCCCTCGACCTCCTATGCTACATGAACGCGCAACGCGCGAAAGTCCGCAAACCCACTTCCTTCGCCCGCCTGAGAGTTCCATGCCCGATAAGGTCGTCACCCGTTTTGCCCCCTCGCCCACCGGCTACCTGCACATCGGCGGCGCGCGGACGGCGCTGTTCAACTGGCTGTATGCCAAGCACACAGGCGGCACGATGCTGCTGCGCATCGAGGACACCGACCGCGAGCGCTCCACCGATGCGGCAAGCGCGGCCATTCTCGACGGGCTTTCCTGGCTTGGCCTGACATGGGACGGCGAGCCGGTGTCGCAGTTCGAGCGTGCGCCGCGCCATCGCGAGGTGGCCGAGGAGCTCGTTCGTATGGGCAAGGCCTATTATTGTTATGCGACGCCTGCCGAGCTAGAGGCAATGCGCGAGAGCGCACGGGCCAAGGGGCTGCCTCCCCGCTATGATGGACGCTGGCGCGACCGCGACCCGTCGGAGGCGCCGCCCGGCGCCAAGGGGGCGATCCGCATCAAGGCGCCGACAGACGGCGAGACGGTGGTGCATGACCGCGTCCAGGGCGACGTGCGCTTTCCCAACAAGGATCTCGACGATTTCATTATTCTGCGCTCGGACGGCAATCCCACCTACATGCATGCCGTCGTCGTCGACGATCACGACATGGGCATCACCCACATCATCCGCGGCGACGATCATTTGACCAACGCCGCACGCCAGACCGTAATCTATCAGGCCATGGGCTGGAAGGTGCCGTCGATGTCGCATATCCCGCTGATCCACGGTGCCGACGGCGCCAAGCTGTCGAAGCGGCACGGTGCGCTTGGCGTCGAAGCCTATCGCGCCATGGGCTACCTGCCGGAGGCGCTGCTCAACTATCTTGCGAGGCTTGGCTGGAGCCACGGCGACGATGAGATCATGTCGATCGCCGACATGATTGCATGGTTCGACATTGGCGACGTCAACAAGGGCGCCGCCCGTTTCGACTTCGCCAAGCTCGAGGCGCTTAACGGCGTGCATATGCGCCGGATGAACGACGCGGCGCTGCTCGACATCTTCATCGCCACTCTGCCCTATCTTGAAGGCGGCCCGGCAATCGCCGCGCGCCTCGACGACAGACGCAGGGCGCAACTGCTTGCCGCTTTGCCGGGCCTGAAGGAGCGCGCCAAGACGCTGGTCGAACTTGTTGAAGGGGCTGCATTCCTTTTCGTCGAGCGGCCGCTGCCGGTCGACGAGAAGGCGGCGGCGCTGCTCAGCGGTGAGGCGCGCGCGATCCTGCGGGGCGCTCATGCGGCACTAGCCACGGTTTCGGAGTGGTCTGCCGCCTCAGCCGAAGCCGCGATCCGCGACTATGCGCAGGCCGCCAGCCATAAACTCGGCGCCGTGGCCCAACCTTTGCGCGCCGCGCTCACCGGCAAAAGTACCTCGCCAGGTGTCTTTGATGTGCTTGCCGTGCTTGGCCGCGAGGAAAGCCTGGCGCGGATCGCTGATCAAATCGATTAGCAAACTGGCCCAAGAAGATTGGCATTGAAAGGTGTGTTTCGCAGTGCAACATTGGGTCTTGGCCTAATCTGCCGCGCAGATTCAATTGCGGGCGCAAATGTGCGTATTCCGATGCTTTTGACGTGTTGGGTTCAGATATTTTGCCTTTGCCGGCCTGAGGAAACAAAAAGGAGTTTGCTATGACCGAACCTGCGACAAAAATGGAATTTGGCGGCAAAACCCAGGCATCGACGGCCAAGCTGGAACTCGGCGGCAAAACCCATGAATTCAAGATACGAAGTGGTTCGGTAGGACCTGACGTCATCGACATCGGTTCGCTCTACAACACCGCCGGCGTCTTTACCTACGATCCCGGTTTTACGTCGACGGCGAGCTGCGAATCGGAAATCACCTTCATCGATGGCGATGCCGGCATTCTTTTGCACCGCGGCTACCCGATCGACCAATTGGCCGAGCACGGCGACTTCCTCGAAGTCTGCTATCTCTTGCTCTATGGTGAACTCCCGACCAAGGCGCAGAAGGACGATTTCGACTACCGGGTGACGCGCCACACCATGGTGCATGAGCAGATGTCGCGCTTTTTCACCGGCTTCCGCCGTGATGCGCATCCGATGGCGGTGATGTGCGGCGTGGTCGGCGCGCTGTCGGCCTTCTATCACGATTCCACCGATATCTCGGACCCCTATCAACGCATGGTCGCGTCAATGCGGCTGATCGCCAAGATGCCGACGATCGCGGCGATGGCCTATAAATACCACATCGGCCAGCCATTCATTTACCCGAAGAACGAGCTGAATTTCGCAGCCAATTTCCTGCATATGTGCTTCGCCGTGCCTTGCGAGGAATACAAGATCAATCCGGTGCTGGCCCGCGCGATGGAGCGCATCTTCATCCTGCACGCCGATCACGAACAGAACGCCTCGACTTCGACCGTCCGCCTGGCCGGCTCGTCGGGCGCCAATCCTTTTGCCTGTATCGCTGCCGGCATCGCCTGCCTGTGGGGTCCCGCACATGGCGGCGCCAACGAGGCAGCCCTGAACATGCTGGGCGAGATCGGTCATGTCGATCACATCCCGGAATTCATTGCGCGCGCCAAGGATAAGAACGATCCGTTCCGATTGATGGGATTTGGCCACCGCGTTTACAAGAATTACGATCCGCGCGCCAAGATCATGCAGAAGACCGCGCACGAGGTCCTGGGCGAGCTCGGCATCAAGGACGATCCACTGCTCGACATCGCCATGGAGCTGGAAAGGATCGCACTGACCGATTCCTATTTCATCGAGAAGAAGCTCTATCCGAACGTCGATTTCTATTCCGGCATCACGCTGAAGGCGCTGGGCTTTCCCACCACCATGTTCACCGTGCTGTTCGCGGTCGCCCGCACCGTCGGCTGGATCGCGCAGTGGAAGGAGATGATCGAGGACCCGCACCAGAAGATCGGTCGCCCGCGCCAGCTCTATACCGGCGCGCCGGAACGGGACTACGTGCCAATCGCGAAGCGGTGAAGGTGGTGAATGGTGAATGGTGAATGGTGAATGGTGAATGGTGAATGGGAGTAGCGAAGCGTCGCTCCCTGTCCATAGAAACCACTATTCACAATTCACTATTCACAATTCACTCACTTCCTCCCCATCCCCATCACCACACCCGCGGCAATCTCGCCTGACGGCTTGGCGGTTGCCATACGCCCGGCAATGTCGGCAAAACCGTGCTTCTGCCAGGTGCGGTAGGCGGTATCGGAGAACAGCGCTTCCAACTGCCGCGCCAGATAATGCGGCCGCACATATTGATTGTAGTGTTCCGGCACAACGGGCCGGTCGGCAATGAGATTGGGCAAGGCTGCGCTCCATACTTTGATCAGCGGCTGCGCCATGCGCATGACCGGATCGAGCCGGTAGCAGGAGATCATCGGCACACTCGCCAGTGCCAGTTCCAGCGATACTGTCCCCGATGCGATCAGCGCCGCATCGGCCTTGCCGAAGGCCTGCCATTTGCGTTCGGCATCGAGTATGATCTCCGGCTTCTCGTCCCAGCTCGCGACCGAGGTCCTGACCAGATCGGCGACGTGCGGCACCGTCGGCAACAGCAGGCGCAAGCGGTGCCCGCGCGCCCGCAGGATCGACACCGTCTCGCCGAACGGCCCGACCATGCGTCGCACCTCACCACGACGCGAACCAGGCAGTACAAGCAACGTTTTGACGTGATCTGCGGACAGGTCACGCGGCTGCGCCTGCGCCCTGGCGGCACTGATTATGCCCGGATCGTGTGCAAGGCGATGCCCCACATAGGTGCCGGGCGGCCCGCCCAGGCGAGCGAGTTCCTTCACCTCGAACGGCAGGATGCAAAGAATGTGATCGACATATGGCTTCATCGCTGCCGCCCTGCCCGGCCGCCAAGCCCACACGCTCGGGCAGACATAGTGGACGATCGGGATAGTCGGATCGGCGGCACGCACCTTCTTGGCGACGCGCAGCGAGAAATCCGGACTGTCGATGGTGATAAGGCAATCTGGCTTTTCACCGGCAATCGCTTTTGCCGTCTGGCCGATCCGCCGCATCAGGCGCGGCAGGTCGTGCAGGATGGCGCTAAGCCCCATCAGTGCGATCTCGCTGCCGTCGAACAATGGCGCCAGGCCGAGCGCCTGCAAATGGCGGCCGCCGATGCCGACAAGCCGAACTTCGCGCCCGGTCATGCGCTTGAGCGCCTGCACAAGGTCGGCGCCAAGCAGGTCGCCGGACTCCTCGCCGGCGACGACGGCTATCTTCAACGGCCGCTCATTCGCCATGCGCCGGCTCCGCAGCAGGCAGGCCGATTACGAACAGGCCGAGCGCATTGGCACGTCCGATGGTGGCGGGACCTTCGAGCACTAGCGAGCGACCGGCTTCGACGGCAATGCCGGCCAGTCCGGCGGCATGCGCCGCCTCGACGGTCAGCGGGCCGATGGAGGGCAGATCGGCACGCAGTTCCTGACCGGGCTTGGCGCATTTGACCAGAACACCGCGGCTCCCGCCGGCCAGCCTGCCGTGCCCGCGCAACTCCCTTGTCCGCTCGAGCAGCCCGTCGGTGCCTTCGACGCCTTCCAACGCAATGGCGCGGCCGCCGACCGCAACAGCCGCTTGGCCGATATCCAGCGCGCCGATGGCTTTTGCCGCCGCGTGCGCCGCCTCGATGTCGCGCCAGTCGGATTTGCGTGGCGCCGCCTTGGTCAGCAGGCCTTCGGCGGCGACCAGCTCCGGCACGATCTCGTGAGCGCCGACGACCTTGATGCCGCTGCGCTCGATCCTGCGCACGAACAGTTTCAGCACCGTATCGTCCCCCCGCGTTACACCGACGAAGAGGCTGGGTAGCCACGCGAGCAGGCCCAAATTGAGGCGCATGGCGCTCAGCCTGGGGCGTCGCGTGATATGACCCGCGGTTACGAGATGCGTAACGTGATGCCGCTTAAGGATCGGCAGCAGCGAGCCGACGTCTTCCAGCCTCAAGGTTGCCTGCTCATAGGGCTCGAAATCGGCTATGCGATCGACCTCGCCGGCCGCCATCACGACGAAGGGCAATTTGCCTTGCCGGGCGAGCGCTCGGGCAATTTCGACCGGGAGACTGCCGCCGCCGGCGATGATGCCGACCTTGGCATCTGGCGCGAGATCAAGGCCCTTTCCGGCAGCCTCAATTTTCGTCATCTGCCCTCAGTCTTCATCATCGGTATCGTCGCCGTCGCTACCCTTGAGCGACGGCACGGCGTAGTGCCGCTTGCCGCGACCGGCGATGAAGTCGACGATCTTCATGGCAGTCGGTGACGAGGCGAATTCCGCCTTGGCGAATTCGATGTTTTCGCCGACAGTCCGGGAGCGATCGAAGATCGTCTTGTAGGCTTTGCGCAGCAAGTGGATCTCCGAACGCGGCAGGCCGGCGCGCTTCAGGCCAATGATGTTGAGGCCGCGAAGGCTGGCACGGTTGCCAACGGCGATGGCGTAAGGAATGACGTCGCCGACGATCGCCGAGCAACCGCCGAGAAAGGCGTTATCGCCGATGCGGACAAACTGATGAACCGCGGTAAGGCCGCCGATGTAGACATTGTCACCGACTTCGCAATGCCCGCCTAACGTCGCTTGATTGGCGAAGGTGGCGTTCTTGCCGACCACGCAGTCATGGGCAATATGGGCATAGGCAAGGAAATTGCCGTTGTCGCCGATCGTCGTCTCGCCGCGGCTGGAATCGGTGCCGACATGCATGGTGACACCTTCGCGGATCGTGCAGTTCTCGCCGATCACCAGCGTGGTACGGCCGCCCTTGTGCTTGGTGTTCTGCGGCGGCCCGCCCAGTATCGCCATCGGATAGACCTTGGTCGATGCACCGATGGTGGTCGCGCCAATCACCGAGACATGGCTGACCAGTTCGACGCGGTCGCCGATCACGGCGTCGGGGCCGACGTGACAGAAGGGCCCGATGCGGGCGCCTTCGCCGATTTGGGCGCCTGCCTCGATGACCGACGATGGATGGATGACTGTCTGGATTTTCATTAGCAATCGTTTGTCAGCCGCTTGCGACCATCATCGCCGAGATCTCGGCTTCCGCCGCCTTGGCGCCATCGACGAGGGCCTCGCAAGCGAATTTGAGAAGATTGCCGCGTTTCTTGATTTTCTTCACATGAATTTTCAGCTGGTCGCCTGGAACGACCGGCTTGCGGAACTTGGCATTGTCGATGGTCAGGAAATAAACCAGCGACGGCTTTTCCGTACCAAGGCTGCGGATGCAGATGGCGCCGGCCGTCTGCGCCATCGCCTCGATGATCAGCACGCCGGGCATGACCGGCTGGTCGGGGAAATGACCTTGGAAATGCGGCTCGTTTATGGTGACGTTCTTGATGCCGATGGCGGATTCGTCGCCATCTATGTCGACAATACGGTCGATCATCAAGAACGGATAGCGGTGCGGCAGGAGCTTCATCAGCCGCATTATGTCAACCGCTTCGAGCGTCGCCGCTGCGATGTCAGCCATTTCCCCCCTCACCCTGTTTGCGCGTCCGTGCAAGTCTGCGCAAGGCCGCTATCTCGCGCATGGCTTCCGCCATCGGCTGCGCCGGATATCCTCCCCAAATCTCACCGGCAGGCACATTGCTCATAAACCCGCTTCTTGCCGCAAGCTTGGCCCCGGACCCGATGGTCAAATGATCCGCAAGGCCGACACCGCCACCCATGGTGACGTTGTCGCCTACCGTCACGGAACCGGAAATACCCGAAAGCCCGGCTATTATGCAATTGCGGCCGATGCGAACGTTGTGCGCGATCTGCACCAGATTGTCGATCTTGGTGCCCTGGCCGATGATCGTGTCGGACATGGCGCCGCGATCGACGGTCGTATTCGACCCGATCTCGACGTCGTCCTGGATGATGACGCGGCCGATCTGCGGAACCCGCTCCGGACCCTTGGCGCCGGCCACGAAACCGAAGCCATCCTGGCCGATCCTGGCACCGCCATGGATGATGACGCGATTGCCAATCAACGCATATTGCACGCTGGCACCTGGACCGACATAGCCGTCGCGGCCAATCTGCGAAGACGGACCGATGACCGCATGCGGGGCAATGACGGTCCCGCTGCCGATGGCAGCGCGAGGCCCGATGATCGCACCCGCTTCGATGATCGCGCCAGCCTCGACATGGGCGGTCGCATCGATATGGGCGTGCGGCGAGATACCGGTTTCGCCGGTCATCGGTCCAGGCGTTGCAGCCGCCGGAAAAAGCAGACGCCCGACCATTGCGAAGGCCTGCTGCGGGCGCGGATGCACCAGCACCGCGATGCCCGCCGGCGCCTTGCCGGCAAATTCGGCAGGGCAGAGAACCGCCGCCGCCCGCAGTGACTGCATCAGGGCGAAATTGCGCCTGCCATCGACGAAGACAAGGGCGTTCTCGCCGCCTTCGTTGGCGGGCGCCAGAGCCTCGATCGATACGTCGGAGAGACCGGAATCAACAAGCGTCGAGCCGGTCAGATTCGCGACTTCGCCGGCCGTATACCGGCGTGAGGGCGCGAAGAACACCGGATCGGTCATTCCAGAAGCAATATCCAGCTAGCGCATGACCCCGAAAATCGGAAATCGACCCTCGGAAAGGATCATGCGCAAATCAAAGTGCTACAACGTCCTTTGCGCGTCCGATAGGACGCGCTGCGCTGTAGTGTCGGATCACTGCCATCCGGACCCAAACGAGCCGGAAGCATCATTGCCCGCACATCAGAAGCGGGTCGATATGCCGAAGTTGAATTCCTGCACGTCGTCGGTCTTTTCCTTCTTGACCGGGATCGCATAGTCAATGCGGATCGGGCCGAAAGGCGATGCCCACATCAAACCGACACCGACGGAAGCGCGCCATTCCATGCCGGTTGTCGAAGAATTGACAAGGCCACTTGCGATTTTGCTGCCGTAGAGCGTTGCCGCATCGGCGAACACAGCGCCACGCAAACCGAAGCTTTCGGGGATGACCGGCAGCGGGAACTGCGCTTCCGCCGAGGCATTGAAGTAGGTGGTGCCGCCGAGATGGTCATTGCTGTTGTCCGAAGCAACCGGGCCGATGCCGCCATATTCGAAACCGCGGATCATACGGTCGCTGCTCTGGAAATGGTCGAAGACGCGCAGATCGCCGTTGCCATAGCCTTGGACATGGCCGGCGCCGCCCGAAATGAGGCCCACCAGGTCCAATTGTTCGGACAGCGTCTGATAAATGCTGCCGCGCGCCGTGACCTTGATGAACTTGGCGTCGCCGCCGAGGCCGGCCACTTCCGTGCCGACATTGGCATAAATACCGTCATGCGGGTTCTTCATGTCGTCGATGGTATTGTAGATCAGGCCGAGACTGACCGAAGACTTGAGCCATGGGCTCTCGTTAACGCCGTTTTGGATCGCCTGGGACACGTCGCAACCGGCCGCTGGGTCGCAGCCCTCATCGAACTCGTACTTCTCTTGCGCAATATTATAAGCGAGTTGCGTCGAGATATTGTCTGTGATCGGCAGGCCGAAGCGAACGGTCGCGCCTGTCGTGTCGCTGTCGTAATGGTCGTAGTTTCGGCTCTGCTTGTAGATGTCGAAGCCGGCCGCGATGCGGCGGCCGAGGAAATAGGGTTCGGTGAAAGAGAAGCTGTAGTCGCGCGAGTTCTTGCCACCGCCCGCCGCCACCTTGATGAATTGGCCGCGACCGAGGAAGTTGCGCTCACTGATGGAGCCTTCGACGGACGGACCTGACGTTTCACCGCCGCTCGAATAACCGGCGCCGACCGTGAACTCACCGGTCGATTTCTCGACCACATCCACCACCAGCACAACCTGGTCCGGCTCAGAACCCGGAACGGTGGAAATTTCGACTTTTTCAAAATAATCGAGTGCTTCCAGCCGCCTCTTCGCGCGCTGGATGAGGACCTGATTGAAAGCGTCGCCTTCGCTGACATCGAACTCGCGGCGAATGACGTAGTCGCGCGTCCGATCGTTGCCGCGAATCTCGATGCGCTCGATATAGGCCTTGGTACCCTGGTCGACCGTATAGACGACCGAGATCGTGTGGTTCTCGAAGTTGCGGTCGCCGCGCGGCGTCACCTGGGCGAAGGCATAGCCGGATCCAGCGACCTTTTCGGTCAAGGCGATGATCGTGTCCTCGACGTTCTTGGCGTTGTAGACATCGCCCTTGTGGGTCTCGACCACCGATTCAAGCGACTTGGCGTCGACCTCGGGGATCGTGCTTTCGACGCTGACATCCCCGAACGTATAACGCTCGCCCTCCTGCACCGTGATGGTGACGGTGTATTTGTTGGTTGTGTCGTCGAGTTCGCCGACAGCCGAGACGACCTGGAAGTCGGCATAGCCGTGATTATAATAGAAGCGGCGCAGCAGCTCCTGGTCGGCGCGCAGCTTGTCCTCGTCATAAACATCGTCGCGCAGCACGAACGACAGGAAGGACGAGCGCTTGGTGGAGATGATGTCCGACAGCCGGCGGCTCGAATAGGCGCTGTTGCCGACGAAATTGATCGCGGCAATCTGGGTGCGGCCGCCTTCGTTGATGTTGAAGACCACGTTTACCCGGTTGTCGCCGAGATCCATGATCTGGGTGGTCACGGCGGCATCGTCGCGGCCGATACGCCGGTATGCGGCCTTGACCGCCTCGACATCGGCATCGAGTTGCTGTTGCGAGAAGGTGCCGCGCGGCTTCAATTGCACCGCGGCCTCAAGCGCGTTGTCCTTGAGCTTCTTGTTGCCCTGGAACAGCACCTGGTTGACGACTTGGTATTCCGACACCTTGATGACCAGCGTCGATCCGACCTGGTTGATCTGCACATCCGAAAACAGCCCGGTGCCAAACAGCGCCTTGACCGCATCGTCGATATCCGAACTGGAAAACGCCTTGCCGGGCTTGATCGTCACGTAATTGCGGATGGTGTCCGCGTCGACACGCTGATTGCCGGTGACTTCGACTCTGGAGACGACAGCCGCCTCGGCGGCCGATGTGGCAACGAACTGCACTGCGAGCGCGCCTGGTACAACCAGAGCGGCGGACATAGCCACCGCGGACGCGGCGCTCAGAAACTTGGATGCTGCCTTCATCGGGCTTTTGTACCTTTTCTCGAAGTCCCCACGGCGAGAAAACCGGACGTGCGGTAATTTCCCCTACCGTATTAACCGGATTTTCCCTACACGCAAGGCTTCTGGTTAATTTGTATTTACTTAACCCTGCGGCGTGGCTTTCGCGTCACGCATATCCCCACGCATGGTAAACGGCGTCTCAACATTGCTCGTGCCGAAGCCAAATTCCTTCATGATTTCAGCACCCAAACAGATCGTTCCAGAAAACAAAGCCCATGAACCCGAGCACCAATATGAGTCCGCTTCGGTAAGCCATTTCCATCATGCGTTCGGACACCGGCCGCCGGATGACAGCCTCCACGCCGTAGAACAGAAGATGCCCTCCGTCGAGGGGGGGAATCGGCAAAAGGTTGAGAATCCCTATCCCGACTGACAGGAATGCAACAAGCTGCACGAGCCATTCAAAGCCGAGCTTTGCCGCCTGACCCGACATCTTGGCGATCTTGATGGGCCCGCCCAGCTGGCACTTGTCCTCGCGACCGACAACGAAACGTTGCAGGAACTGGCCGGTACGCTGGATGACGTGTCCGGTTTCCTGGACCGCTGCCCCGACCGCCCCGGCCGGACTATAGGTGATCAGCCGCGGCTGGCCGAGTTCCTTGTTGTTGACGACGCCGATCACGGCCACCTGGACCTTGTTGCCTAGTGCGTCTTGTTGTTCCATCAAGCGCGGCGTCGCCGTGACGGTGATTTCCTTGCCGCCGCGTAGCATGACGAAGGTGATGCTGTCGCCGGCGCGGCCAGAGACCAGACGCTGGACGTCGGCAAAGGTCTCGACCTTGCTGCCGTCGACGCTGACGAATCGGTCGCCGGGCATGATGCCGGCCGCGGCGGCCGGACTGCCGACGGTGACCTCAGCCACCATCGGCTCCAGCACGGGCCGGCCATGGACGGAAAACAGCACGGCAAAGACGGCGATCGTCAGCAGGAAGTTGAACAGCGGCCCCGCCACGACGGTCGCCGCGCGCTTCCAGATCGGCTGCGTGTGGAAGGCCACCTTGCGTTCTTCGTCGCTCAGTGCCTCGATCTCCTCCGAGCTGGGCTGGCTCGACGTCGCGTTCATGTCGCCGACGAACTTGACGTAGCCGCCGAGCGGTATGGCGCAAAGCTTCCAGCGCGTGCCGCGGCTATCGTTGAAGCCGATGATCTCTGGGCCGAAACCGATGGAAAAGGCTTTTGCGCCGATACCGCACCAACGCCCGACGAGGTAATGGCCCATTTCGTGGACAAAAACGACCACGGTCAGCACGAACAGGAAAGGCACCAGCGTGCCGAGGACAAAGCCCTCTGTGCTGAAAACCGCGTGAAAAATCTCGTTCAATTCATGCCCTCAAATTCATCCACGGCACAGATCACGCCGCGACTGTGACATCAATCCAGGCGAATCCATGACGCAGCCCCGCGTCGGCCCACCGACGATGCCGTTCAAACCGGAAACAGCCCCTGTGCCGGATGGTCGGCGGTTGCGGAAATCCAGCCGATGACGTATAGGGCGAAAGCCGCCGCGACAAGCCCATCTACCCGATCCATGATGCCGCCATGGCCGGGTATCAGCGTGCCGGAATCTTTACGGCCGTGGCGTCGCTTGACCCATGATTCGAACAGGTCGCCGGCCTGCGCGACAATCGAAAGCACCAGTGCGACCACGCCAAGCACGACGAGGTTGCCCGTTCCGGCTACGGCGGCCAGAAGCAGCCCGGCCACTACGCCGCCGACCAACCCACCGAGCGCCCCGCTCCGCGTCTTGCCCGGCGAGATCGACGGCGCCAGCCTTGGACCACCGATGGAGCGGCCGACGAAATAGGCAAAGATATCGGTCGCCCAAACCACGGCGAATAGGAACAGAATGGCCAGCAGCCCTGAATGGTCGCCGTCACGCAAGAAGGCCAGCGACAAGCCGGACACGGCCGCATAGGCAAGGCCGGATGCTTCCCACGGTCCTGCCCTGCGCATGGAAGAAGCGACGGCAGTGACAGCAACCAGAGCCGCGACGAGCGGCAGCAGCAAAGACGCAGGCAGGCCGGCGACGAGGGCACCAATAAAGACCACGATCAGCGCCTCGGGCAGAAAGCCGAGACCTGCCGTAGCACCAGCACCTGCCGGGGCAACGGGGCGGCTCATCCGCGTCCACTCGTAGAAGATCACCGCCGCCATGGCGGCGCAAAGCAACCGGAAGGACAGTCCGCCGAGCCAGGTCAGGGCAAGCGTGACGATGGCAAGCACGACGGCCGAAATGACCCGGAGTTGGAGGTTGCTCATTCCTCAGCCTGAGGCGACATCTTGGGCGGCAAGTCCGCCGAAGCGGCGCTCACGGCCGGCGAAATCGCGCAGTGCATCGGACAGGTGCTCGCGACTGAAGTCGGGCCAGTAGCAAGGCAGGAAAACGAGTTCGCTATAGGCGGCCTGCCATAACAGGAAGTTGGACAGCCGAAGCTCGCCGCTGGTGCGGATGACCAGTTCCGGGTCCGGAATGCCCTCTGTATCGAGCGAGCTGGCAAAGGAATCGGCCGTGATCGCCTCGCTCTCAATCTCACCGCGCGCCACCGCCGCTGCGAGCTTGCGCGCGGTGCGCACGATCTCGTCGCGCCCGCCGTAATTGAAGGCAATGACCAGTGTCAGCGCCTCGTTGCCGAGAGTGAGCGTTTCGGCTTCCTCGAGCAGCCCCCTTATGTCGGGCTGCAGCCCTGCCCTGTCACCGATGACCCTGATCCGCACCCCACTCTGGTGCAGCTCGGCGAGGTCACGTCGGATGAAAAGCTTCAGCAGGCCCATGAGGTCGCTGACTTCGGATTTCGGCCGTGACCAGTTTTCCGACGAAAAAGCGTAGACGGTCAGGAAGGAGATGCCGAGGCCGGGGGCGGCGCGCACTGTCTTGCGCAGCGCCTCGACGCCGGCGCGGTGACCGGCCAGCCGCGGCAAGCCGCGCGCCTTGGCCCAGCGTCCGTTTCCGTCCATGATGATCGCGACATGCGCGGGCGTTGCCATATTCTCGCTTCCGGGCCAGGCGTGGCCAGACCCTAGACCTGCATGATTTCCGCTTCCTTGTCGGAAAGCAGGTGGTCGATGGTGCTGATTGTCTCGTCGGTCAGTTTCTGAACCTGGTCGGCCCGTTTGCGATGGTCGTCCTCACTGATGTCGCCGTCCTTTTCCGCCTTTTTCAGAAAGTCCATGCCGTCCCGGCGAACGTGGCGTGCGGCGACGCGGGCATTCTCGGCATAACCGTGCGAGATCTTGACCAGCTCCTTGCGGCGCTGTTCGTTGAGCTCGGGCAGCGGAATCCTGAGATTGGTACCGTCGACGATAGGATTGAAGCCGAGATTGGCTTCACGGATGGCGCGGTCGACTGCGCTGACCATCGACTTGTCCCAGACCGAAACCGAAATCATGCGCGGTTCCGGCACCGACACTGTTGCCACCTGGTTGATCGGCATGGTGGTGCCATAGGCCTGCACCTGGACGGCATCGAGCAGGTTGCTCGACGCGCGGCCGGTGCGCAGCGAAGCCAGATCATGCTTGAACGCGGCGATCGCCCCGTCCATGCGCCGTTTGAGATCGTCGTACTCGCCACTCATCATCGTCTCCTCGACCCGTTAACCCGGGTTCACTGCTTAGGCCCTGTTCGAGCCTCATCCGCAACCGGTCCCTTTCGGGTTCATGGTCCGGTCAATCGTCTGCGACAACCGTGCAACGGCCGCCGCCCCTCAGGATATCGCCGAAGCCACCCTTCTCGTGGATCGAATAGACGATTATCGGAATGTTGTTTTCGCGCGCAAGTGCAATCGCCGCCGTATCCATGATCGAAAGCCCGCGTTTGATGACTTCGTCATGGCTGATCCGCTCGAAACGTGTCGCATGCGGGTCCTTCTTGGGATCAGCCGAATAGACACCATCGACCTGGGTGCCCTTGAACAGAGCATCGGCGCCGATCTCGGCGGCGCGAAGGGCTGCAGCCGAATCGGTGGTGAAGAACGGATTGCCGGTGCCGCCGGCGAAGATGACGACCTTGCCCTGGTTCATGTAGGCGGTCGCCTGACGCTGCGAAAAACTTTCGCAAAGCTCGGGCATGGCGATCGCCGACAGCACCACGGCGTCGACGCCGATCTTGTTGAGCGAGGTGCGCAGCGCCAGCGAATTGATAACCGTGGCAAGCATGCCCATATGGTCGCCGGTGACGCGGTCTCCGCCTTTTGACGCAACCGCGACGCCACGGAAGATGTTGCCGCCGCCTATGACGACACCGACTTCGATGCCCAATGCGCGGGCCTCGGCGATGTCGGCGGCGATGCGGTCGACCACCGATACGTCGATGCCGAAATGCTGCTCGCCCATCAACGCTTCGCCCGACGCTTTCAGCAAGACACGTCGGTAGAGGGGCTTCACCGTCATCTGGTCCTCGTCATCGTGCGTGTGACGCGTTTCGGTGCGCCCCGAAACACTGGGCGTTCCGATACACGAAGGGCGCCGCGATGTCACGCGGCGCTCGAGCCGGAAAGTTGAGATCGTGGACCGGGATAGCCGTCAGCTCACGCCGGCAAAAGTGCCTCGCATGAGCAGATCCGGCAGATAGCTTGCCGGCTTACCGCCAACCGCCTGCCCACCGGTCAGGCCGGCTTGTATTTCAGGGCCGAAGAACGAATACGGAAAGGGCGTGACCGGCCGGCTCACCGCATCGAGCCGTGCCCGAAGATCTTCGGGAATGTCGAAATCAAGCGCGCCGAGATTGTCCTTGAGCTGGTCAAGCCTGGTGGCGCCGACGATGACGGACGCAATGCCTGGCCTGTTTGCCGTCCAGTTCAGGGCGACCTGGGCCATGCTGCGGCCGAGCTGGCCGGCAACCCTCTCCAGTTCGGCGACGATTTGCCAGTTGCGATCGGTGAATTTCTGGAAACCGGGATTGGTCGAACCACGCATTGTCTCCAGCCGGCCACCATCCTCGACGATTGTATCGAAACGGTATTTTCCGCTGAGCAGGCCGCTGGCCAATGGACTCCAGACCATGATTCCGGCGCCATAGCGCGTGCCGAACGGCACGAACTCGTGCTCGATGTTGCGCTCGGCCAGCGAATATTCGAGCTGAAGCGCCGAAACCGGTTCATAGCCGCGATGCTCGGCGACGGCCTGCGCCCGGCTTGCGTACCAGGCCGGCACGTCGGACAGACCGACATGCCGGATCTTTCCGGCGCGCACCAGATCGTCCAGCGTCCGCATCACCTCCTCCGGCGGCGTCAGCCTGTCCCAGGTATGGAGGATGTAGAGGTCGATGTAGTCGGTGCCGAGCCGCTTCAGCGAACCGTCTATCGCCCGCAGGATGTTCTTGCGGCCGTTGCCCCCGGCGTTCGGGTTGCCCGGTTCGGCGTTGTAGGTGAATTTGGTACTGATCACCGCCTTGTCGCGCAGCCCACGCTCGGCGATGAATTCGCCGAGCCAGGTTTCGGCCGTGCCACCGGTATAGAGATCGGCGGTATCGAAGAAATTGCCACCGGCTTCGACATAGGCATCAACCAAGGCGCGCGCGGTCTCCTTCTCCGCGCCCCAGCCCCATTCCGTGCCGAACGTCATGGTGCCGAGCGCCAGGCGGGTGACACGCAGCCCGCTGTTGCCGAGCGTGTAGTAGGACATGGTCATGGATTTCTCCTGAAGTTTGAAAAGCGGGATTGAGGTCTTGCCTGGGATACGCAGTCAGGCCTTGGCCAGCGCATCGACCACCACCTGGAAGCGGCGCGGATCGAAATAATCGTGGTAGGCCCTGATCAGACCGCTCTTGAAGTGGAAAACCGCGATATTGCTGTTGGTGTATTCAGTGCCGCCGATCAGCACCGCGCGGTTCTTGTACTCAACGACGATCGCGTCCGAATCCGCTGCCGGATAGATGGCTGTCAGCTGCGAATCGAAGGATTCGAAATTACCGAAGAGGCCTCGGAAGGCCGCCAGGATCGCGGCCTTACCATCGATGCTGTTTCCAAATCCTGCCGGTGGGTAGAAGACAAGTATACGGCCATCTTCAGCCCAAAGGTCGCCCCATGACTCAATGTCGTTGCGGTGCATCAGATCAAAGAATTTACGCACGGTCTCGAGATTACGGGTTCGTTCGGAATCGAGGTCGGTCATTAGACGTCTCCTTAGCTGCTCGGCGATTGCCGTGTGATGCAGCCAAAGATGCGCCCTCCTTTCCCCACCGATAAGATTTGCATTATCCGAATGGACTATGCGATATCATGCATGAATGGACCGCGATCTGCTTAGCCACCTACCTATAATCGTTGCCGTCGCGCGGCGTGGCGGCTTCGCGCCGGCAGCCGCCGAGCTCGGCATGAGCCCGTCAGCGGTCAGCCATGCGGTTCGGCTGGTAGAGGAGCGAATCGGCCAGCCGTTGTTTGCCCGCACCACGCGCAGCGTCTCGCTGACCGAGGCTGGCACCGCGCTTGTCGCTGCGGCGGAGCCGGCGCTGGAAGACATTGCCGACCGGATCGAACGTATCCGCTCTGTCAAAGGCCGGGCAAGCGGACTGCTCAGGATCAACGCGCCGCGTTTGGCGCTGCCTCTGGCGCTGATGCCCATCCTGACGGCGATGGCGGAACGTTACCCTGACGTGACGGTGGAGATCGTCACCGACGAACGTCTGAGCGATATCGTCGGCGAGGGTTTTGACGCCGGCATCCGGCTGGGCGAGATGATCGCCGAGGATATGGTGACGGTGCGACTGACAGGGCCTTTCCGCAGCATCATCGTTGCCTCGCCGGCCTATGTCGCCCGGCGCGGGCGGCCATGGGCGTTGGCCGATCTCGCCGCGCACAACTGCATCGGCTATCGGCTGCTGCGATCACGTGCGCTCTATCGCTGGGATCTGTCCGATCAGGGCAAGGATATCAGCGTCGAGACACGCGGCAGCGTGGTCGTCAGCGATCCGCTGTCGGCAAGGGAAATGGCGCTTGCCGGTATCGGCCTCGCCTATCTGTTCGAGCCGCTTGTCAAGCCCGACATCGAGGCAGGCCGGTTGGTCGAAGTCCTTGGCGAGGTATCGATCGAGGAACCGGGACTGTTCCTCTATTTCCCGCGCCGCGCCTCGATGGCCCCGAAGCTCCGCGCCTTCATCGACACCGCGCAAGAAATCGGCCGGGCATCCTCGCGGATACCCGGCCGAAAAAGCCTTTCAAACGAATAGTTACTTCTTGACCGCTGCCGCGACTTCCGCCGCGAAATCGGTCTCGTCCTTCTCGATGCCCTCACCGAGCGCGAAGCGCAGATAGGCAGCGATTTTGGCTGGCGCGCCGATTTCGCTTTCGGCATCCTTCAGCGCCTTCTCGACGGTAATGTCGGGATTGAGCACGAAAGCCTGCTTGAGCAGCACGACCTCTTCATAGAACTTGCGCAAACGGCCTTCGACCATCTTCTCGATTATCGCTTCCGGCTTGCCGGACTGGCGCGCCTGGTCGGCGAAGATCGCCTTCTCGCGTTCCACTGCGGCCGGATCGAGCTCTTCGGTGGTCAGGGCCATCGGATTGGTGGCAGCGACATGCATGGCAACCTGACGGGCGAAGGCGTTGGCGGCATGCGCGTTGCCTGTCGTCTCGATGGCCACCAGCACGCCGAGCTTGCCAAGGCCGTCGGCGACCGCATTGTGAACGTAGGTTGCGACAGCGCCGTGCTCGACGGTGAGCTTGGCCGAGCGGCGGAAGCCCAGATTCTCGCCGATGGTGCCGACAGCGTCCTTGATGGTCTCGGCGACCGACTTGCCCGAGCCCGGATAGGGAGCGGCGGCAACGGCCTCGGTCTTGCCGCCATAGGCAAGCGCGACCTTCGCGACATTGGCGACGATCTCCTGGAACGCAGCATTGCGGGCAACGAAGTCCGTCTCGGAATTGACCTCGACGATCGCTGCCTCGCGGACGCCGGAATCTACGCCGATCAGGCCTTCGGCAGCGGTACGGCCAGCCTTCTTGTCGGCCTTGGAAATGCCCTTCTTGCGCAGCCAGTCGATGGCTTCTTCCATATTGCCGTTGGTCTCGTTCAACGCCGCCTTGCAGTCCATCATGCCCGCGCCGGTCAAGTCGCGGAGTTCTTTGACCTGTGCAGCCGAAATGCTCATTGTCGCCTCTTTGTCTAAATGCACTGACGCACCATCGATTTTCGATGATGCGCCTGGTGCCGGTAGCGCTTACCGCGCCAACATATTGGAAAGATGAAGGCCGCGGCCGCCCTTCGCTATTATGCTTCCGGGGTCTGGGCTGCCGGGCTCTCGGCGGCCGGGGTCTGATCGAGCGCCGGCTCGACCGGAGCCTCGACCGATGCGCCGATATCGACACCGAGCGCGCCCTGCTGACGGGCGATGCCGTCGATAGCTGCCTTGGCGATCAAATCGCAATACAGCTGGATGGCGCGGGCCGCGTCGTCATTGCCGGGGATCGGGAAGTCGATCTTGTCCGGGTCGCAGTTGGAATCGATGATGGCAACGACCGGGATGCCGAGACGCTTGGCTTCGAGAATGGCGATCGCTTCCTTGTTGGTGTCGATCACGAACATCAAATCGGGCGTCGAACCCATATCCTTGATGCCGCCCAGCGCCTTGTCGAGCTTCTCACGCTCGCGGTCGAGGTTGAGGCGCTCCTTCTTGGTCAGGCCCTGAGCCTCGCCGGCCAGCATTTCGTCGAGCTTGCGCAGGCGCTGGATGGAATTCGAGATCGTCTTCCAGTTGGTCAGCATGCCGCCGAGCCAGCGCGAGTTGACATAGTACTGGGCCGAGCGCTGCGCGGCATCGGCGACGATGTCGGAGGCCTGGCGCTTGGTGCCGACGAACAGCACGCGGCCGCCCTTGGCAACAGTGTCGGAAACCTGCTTCAGCGCCTGGTGCAGCAAAGGCACCGTCTGCGAGAGGTCGATGATGTGTATGTTGTTGCGGGCGCCGTAGATATAGGGCGCCATTTTCGGGTTCCAGCGGTGGGTCTGGTGGCCGAAGTGAATGCCAGCTTCCAATAGCTGGCGCATGCTGAAATCAGGCAGAGCCATTCTTATTTCCTTTCCGGTTAGCCTCCACGGACACAGGCATTTTTGGACTTTGTCCTCGAACGCCACCGGAGGTTTCAGCCGGATTTCTCCCGGGCAGACACCAAAGTCCGTGTGTGGAATGAGCGCGCATATAGAGGGGAAGCGCGACAAACGCAAGCGTTGTGGCGTCTGTGTTTCAGCGTGCGGCGATCAGCGCACCGGTGTCATCGCCGCATCTTCCCCTTCGGCACCCGCACACGCCGGAAAACAGCGACGATCTCCTCGCGGGTGCATTCGATGGCGCCTAACCGCACTGCGCGGTCGCGCTCGAACCCGGTTATGTCATAATGCGGTGCCGATGTCTTCGGCGGTCCTTGGTAGGACGCGCGCTTGATGCCGAGCTGCCCGGCAAAGCGATGCAGCTCGTCGGTGTCGTCTGCCAGCAGATGACACCAGCGGTGGCCGACCCATTTCCAGATCGCCGCATCGACATAGACCGCCATGAGGCTTGCCGCACTCCTTCATCTTGCGCCGACCAACACATCGCTAACGATGATAGAAGGGATTGGCATAGAAAATGAAGCCGCCGCCGGCCTCGAGTTGCGTCATCGTCCTGGTGACGGTCTCCTGCATCCGGCCGTGCAGTTCGGCGAGTGCCTCCTCGACGGAGCCTTGATAGGCGTGCAAGCCTAGCGGCTCCGGTACCCGGACATAGGCGCGGCGTGGGCCTGCCGGCTGCGGCACGAAACGGTTGATCGTATCGCGCAGCGTACCCTTGCAATAATCGTTGCGGATCCGCTTCAAATGTTCGGCGATCTCCTCCTGCGTGATGCCCGGGTTGGCTGAAGCCCACGGCCCGACACGCTGCACGCGCTGGATTGTATCCGCCAGCATTCGGACCTGCTTCTGGCTTCCACTGCCATCCGTGTCTTCCCGCAGCCAGCGCCGCGAACGGCGCAAAAGGTCCGCATTGTCGAGCGTGCCGGCGTCGACCGAGACAAGTTCGGCAAGGCGACGGCCGAGTTCGGTCAGCAGGTCCTTTTGACGTGCGTCATACAAAGCCCGCTCATCGGACCGCAGGCCATATGCAGCCTCATCGCGCGACAGCAACGTCGCATAGATATGATGGATGCGCTCCGGCAGCGAATCGGCGGCACGGCGTTCGATCTTCAGGCTGTGCTCGACATAGGCGCATTCCCTTGCCAGCGCTGCCTCGACATTCCCCGTGAAAGCAAGCTTCCAGATCACGGGCGCGATCCAAACCTTGAAATCCGGATCCGTCAGGCGGCCGCGCTTCAGCGCCTCGAACCCCATTTCGACCGCGCCCGGCAGCAGCGGGGCAATGATGTTGGCATGCCAGCCGACACCGCCTTCGGGATGCAGGAGCACGCCATGCCCCTTCAGCGCCCAGGCCACCGAATGTTCCTTGGCGGCCGCGCTGTTGCCCGGGATTTGCGCGATCAGATTGTTGGCCAACCAGAATTTCTGCATCAGCCTGCCAAGCCCGTTGACGACGCCGTGCGTGGCCCAGGATGCCGCCAGCGGGCTTACCCGCGAGACGACCTCCTTGTCGATCATCCAGTCGGTAAAGAATTCGGGATGGTTGGGCGTGATGAACGTCGCCTTGCCCGCGCCGCAACAAGCCTTCAGCCTTTGCCGGTCATCCTCCGGAAAATCGATGTGGCGGACATTGGCGACGCCGCGCAAACCGGCCAGACGGTTGAATGGCAACAGGTCGCGAAAGCCTGGAATGCCGTGCAGCATGACAATCCGGTTGACGAATGTCATAGCGTTGATCAGCGTTGCATTGGGCCGCGGCGCCACAAAAACGTCGATCCTGCTCAACCTGCTCCCCCGCGGCGCATACCGTCATAAGACGTTGATAGGCAATTGCGGCATGCTCAAGTCGATGCGACCTGCCACGCAAGATTAAGCGCTACTATCCCGGATAGCGCCGGCGGCTTGCCGTTCACTCGAGCTTATTTAGACGGGCAGGTCTTTGGCTGATCGAACAGCGACAGATTGACCAGTTTGCCGGTCATCGAGAACTCGCCATAGTCCATGACGAGATCGCGCGTGATGCCGTTCTTGTGCAGCTTGAAGCTGATCCGGTATTCCGGCACCTCCTCGCCGCCTTTGTCGGCATCATCGAAATAGGCGATGTCGACCGGCCAGTATTTGTCGGTGGCGAGCTTGGCCAGCGCCGGCGCTTCCGGATCGGCATTGTCGGCATCGGCTTGCTTGCCGACGACGACGGTGGTGGTCACCACCTTGTTGGCATCCTCAGAGCCGTCGAACAGGTTGGTTTCGTAGAAACGCTCGCCCTTTTCCGCCTTGCCGATCATTTCGACCATTTGCTGGGTCGGGAACTGCGTTGGCGCGAGTTCCAGGCTGTTCTTCTCGGGCTTGTCGATATCGACCTTGAGACCGTTGGCTTCCTTCGTTGCGGTACCCTTGACCTCCTTGTCGAGGCTCTGGTCGACAAAGGATTTGTTCACGAAGGAGAAGGTCTTGCCCTCGGCATCCTCGAAGGTGGTCATCTGCTGGTCGGTCAGCCTGGTGTTGTCGCTGGTTACGATCTGGGTCACCAAACGGAACTTTACCGTATAGCCCTCGCAAGGCGAGCCGTTGAACTCGTAGACCATGCGGCCGGTGATGCCGGTAATGCCGGAGCGGTCTGAAGCCTTGTCGAGTGAAATGTCGTAAACAGCACGATGCGCCTGCAGCGCAGGCACCGCAAAAGCGGGAGCCGCCCAGGAAGCCGCTGTCAAGAGAACGGCGTTGAATGCGAGGCGCGTTGCGCGCATGGGGTGCTCCGATCATCGCGGCTAATGGCAAGCCGCATGGAAAGATGGTCCAGCTTAAAAAAAGTCGTGGCGGAAGCGAGGCAAAAATAGCAATTTCGGCCCGGCCTGCGCGGCACCTTCAAGCAATAGGGAAATAGCATGAGCGAAACAATCGAAAAGCGGCTAAGCGATCTCGGCGTGACGCTGCCGGCCGCCGCCGCGCCCGCCGCCAATTACGTGCCCTATTGCCGGACCGGCAATCTGCTGTTCACCGCCGGGCAGTTGCCGCTCAAGGAGGGCAAGCTCCAGGCGAGCGGACTGCTTGGCCGCGATGTCGACACCGCGACCGGCAAGGAAGCCGCAAAATACTGTGCGATCAACATATTGGCCCAGGCTCAGGCGGCACTTGGCGATCTCGAGAAAATCCGTCGCTTGGTGAAGATCACCGTCTTCGTCGCCTCGGCACCGGATTTTGTCGAACAGCATCTGGTTGCCAACGGCGCCTCGGATTTTCTCGCCGCCGTGCTCGGCGATCGTGGCAAGCACGCTCGCTCCGCCGTCGGCACCGCCTCCCTGCCGCTTAATGCCGCAGTGGAAATCGAAGCGATCTTCGAAGTCGAATGACCGGGACTGCAACCATGACCGATCTTTCCTGGCTGACCGCCCGGCCCGTCGCCCATCGCGGCCTCCACGACATGAACAAGACGCGCTGGGAGAACACCCTTTCCGCCTTCGCTGCGGCGACCGAGCGCGGCTACGCGATCGAATGCGATGTGCACCTATCATCCGACGGCGTCCCCGTCATCATCCACGATGGCGATCTGCTGCGGCTGACCGGCGAGGACGGCTTCGTCTGGCAGCGTACGGCTGCCGAGATCACGGCGCTGAAGGTCGGCGGCACCGCCGACCATTTGCCGACGCTGCAGCAGGCGCTTGATCTGGTCGACGGCCGTGTGCCGATGGTTGTAGAGCTGAAAGGTGCTGCCGGGCACGACGAAGGCCTGGTCGAAAGCGTCGGCAAGATGCTCAAGCATTACAAGGGCAAGACCGCGATCATGTCGTTCGACCATTGGCTGATCCGCGAGTTCCCGAAATATGCACCCGGCATACCCGGCGGGTTGACCGCCTACGGCAACGACAACCACCTGATCGAGGCGCATTTCGCGATGCTGGCGCATGACATCGCCTTCACCTCCTACGCTGCCGGCGACCTGCCGAACCGGTTCGTCTCCTTCGTGCGAGAGAGACTCGGCATGCCGGTGATCACCTGGACCGTGCACGACCAGCCTGCCGTCGACCTGACCTTCAAATATGCCGACCAGATGACGTTCGAAGGATTCGAGCCCGATCTGGTACGGCTCGCCTGAGCGGGCTTGTATGGGTCCGCAGCGAGCTTAAGTAAGCCTCATGGATCAAGGGGACGACTGCGAAAGACAAACGGCGAATGCGGAGCTGTCGATCCGCATCGCCGCGGGCATCGGCGCCTTTACCAGCGCTGAATGGGACAGCCTCGGCGGCACTACACGCGGCGATGCAGAATACGGCTACAACCCGCTTGTTTCATTCGCTTTTTTGAGCGCGCTGGAAGATTCCGGCTGCGCTGTTCGGCGCACCGGCTGGCAGGGCCATCACCTCAGGCTGGAAACCGCGCGAGGCAAGCTGCTCGGGGCGGTCCCCTGCTATCTGAAGTCGCACAGCCAGGGCGAATATGTCTTCGACCATGGCTGGTCGGACGCGTTCGAACGCGCCGGCGGGCGCTACTATCCGAAGCTGCAATGCGCGGTGCCGTTCACACCCGTCACCGGCCCTCGCCTGCTGGTCGGCAGGGGCGAGGACAGCCCCACCGTCAAGGCCGGTCTTGCGGCCGGCCTGAAGGCGGTGACGGATAAGCTCGGCGTGTCTTCCGCGCATGTTACTTTCGCGCCGGAGGATGACGTCCAGATATTGGCGGCGGCCGGCTTCCTTCATCGCACCGACCAGCAGTTTCACTTCTTCAACGAAGGCTTTTCGAGCTACGACGATTTTCTCGCAACGTTAGCCTCGCGCAAGCGCAAGGCAATGAAGAAAGAGCGGCGCGAGGCCCTCGCCGACGGTATCTCGATCGACTGGCTGACCGGCAAGGATCTGACCGAAAAGGCCTGGGACGACTTTTTCGCGTTCTACATGGATACCGGCAGCAGGAAATGGGGCCGGCCCTACCTCAACCGCGATTTCTTCTCGCTGATCGGCGAACGCATGGCCGACGACATCCTGCTGGTCATGGCCAAACGCAACGGGCGCTACATTGCAGGTGCCATCAACTTCATCGGTTCAGACGCGCTCTACGGCCGCAATTGGGGCTGCATCGAGGACCACCCGTTCCTGCATTTCGAGGTCTGCTACCATCAGGCGATCGATTTCGCCATCTCGCGCAAGCTGAAGGTGGTTGAAGCCGGTGCGCAGGGCGAGCACAAGCTGGCGCGCGGCTACCGGCCCGTGACGATGCATTCGGCGCACTACATCGCCCATCCAGGTCTGCGCAATGCAGTGGCCGACTACCTCCAACGCGAGCGGCGCGAAGTCGAGCGGATGAGCGAATATCTGGAAGAGCACACCCCGTTCCGCAAGGACATGGCGGAGTAGAGTAGCGAGCCCCAATCGCTCAGCCGAGCGGGCCGGCACGGCCGATGTCGACCGATCGTCTTGCCCGCCCGGAACAGCTTCGCTACACGAGACAGCGAGCCAAGAACCGGAGCGCGCGCCATGGCCGAAGCAACCTATGACAGCAGCAACATCTTCGCCAAAATCCTGCGCGGAGAAATCCCTTCGCACCGCGTCTACGAGGATGACGCGGTCATTGTCTTCATGGATGTGATGCCGCAAGGACAGGGTCACACGCTGGTGGTGCCGAAAGCGCCGTCGCGCAACCTGCTTGACGCGGATCCGGCGGTGCTTGGCCCGCTCTTCGCTCACGTCCAGAAAGTTGCGCGGGCCGTAAAGAAGGCCTTCGATGCCGATGGCGTCACGGTTATGCAGTTCAACGAACCAGCTTCGGGGCAGACTATCTTTCACCTTCACGTCCATGTCATTCCGCGCTTCGAGGGCATTCCCCTGAAACCGCACAGCGGACAGATGGAAAAGCCTGAAGTCCTGGCCGAAAACGCCGGCAAGATACGGATGGCGCTGGCAAGCTGAACCGGTGCAAACCGCTCCGGCGGGCGCCGGGTGCTTAACCGGAAGGTGTCACAAAAAAAGCCCCGTTTCCGGGGCTTTTTTACTGGCTGGTTCGTCAGTTCTTACGCGGCAGTTGCGGCACAAGGCTGCGCTTGCCGCCGTCCTTACCTTTGGGCTCCGGCTTCTGCGCCACCGCCTTTTTCGCGGCGGGCTTCTTCGCCACCGCCTTCTTGGCCTTCGGCACGTCGTCCGGCTCTTCCTTCTTCGGCTTCACCGGCGCCTCGTCGGCGAGCGATTCGAGCTTCAGGCCGGTCTCGCCGGTTTCCTTCTTCTCGACGGTGACACGCACCGTGCCGCCCTTCTTGAGCTTGCCGAACAGCACCTCGTCGGCCAGCGGCTTCTTGATGTGCTCCTGGATGACACGGCCAAGCGGCCGGGCGCCCATGCGCTCGTCGTAGCCCTTATCGGCAAGCCATGCGATTGCATCCTGCGACAAGTCGAAGGTCACGCCACGCTCGGAAAGCTGTGCTTCCAGCTGCATGACGAACTTCTGCACCACCTGATGGATGACCGGCACCGGCAGCGAGCCGAACGGAATGATCGCATCGAGACGGTTGCGGAACTCCGGCGTGAACAGCCGGTTGATCGCCTCGACATCGTCGCCTTCGCGCTTGGTCGAACCGAAACCGATGGCCGCGCGCTGCGCGTCGGACGCGCCCGCATTGGTGGTCATGATCAGGATGACATTGCGGAAGTCGATCTGCTTGCCGTTGTGGTCGGTCAGCTTGCCGTGATCCATGACCTGCAACAGGATGTTGAACAGATCCGGATGCGCCTTCTCGACTTCGTCCAGCAACAGCACGCAATGCGGATGCTGGTCGACGCCGTCGGTCAGAAGGCCGCCCTGGTCGAAGCCGACATAGCCGGGAGGGGCACCGATCAGCCGTGAAACGGTGTGGCGTTCCATATATTCCGACATGTCGAAGCGGATCAGCTCCACGCCGAGCGAGGCGGCGAGCTGCTTGGCCACTTCCGTCTTGCCGACACCGGTCGGACCCGAGAACAGGTACGAGCCGATCGGCTTTTCCGGTTCGCGCAGGCCGGCCCGCGCCAGCTTGATGGCCGAGGTCAGCGCGGTGATCGCGGTGTCCTGGCCGTAAACGACGCGCTTCAACTCGATGTCGAGGCCTTGCAGTACCTTCTCGTCGTCGGCGGAAACTGTCTTCGGCGGGATGCGCGCCATCGTGGCGATCGTCGCTTCGATCTCCTTGATGCCGATGGTCTTCTTGCGCTTGGCTTCCGGCACCAGCATCTGCGAGGCGCCGGTCTCGTCGATCACGTCGATCGCCTTGTCCGGCAGCTTGCGGTCGTTGATGTAACGCGCCGAGAGTTCGACCGAAGCCTTGATCGCCTCGCTCGTGTAGCGGACCTTGTGGAACTCCTCGAAATAGGGCTTGAGGCCCTTCATGATCTCGATGGCGTCCTCGACGGTCGGCTCGTTGACGTCGATCTTCTGGAAGCGCCGCACCAGCGCGCGGTCCTTCTCGAAGAACTGACGGAACTCCTTGTAGGTGGTCGAGCCGATGCAGCGGATGGCGCCCGAAGACAGCGCCGGCTTCAACAGGTTCGACGCATCCATGGCGCCGCCGGAGGTGGCCCCTGCCCCGATCACGGTGTGGATCTCATCAATGAACAGCACGGCGCCGGGATAGTCCTCGAGCTCCTTGACGACCTGCTTCAGTCGCTCCTCGAAATCGCCGCGATAACGGGTGCCGGCCAGCAGCGTGCCCATGTCGAGCGCGAAGATGGTGGCATTGTGCAGCACTTCGGGAACGTCGCCCTCGACGATGCGCTTGGCGAGGCCTTCGGCGATCGCCGTCTTGCCGACGCCGGGATCACCGACATAGAGCGGGTTGTTCTTGGAGCGGCGGCACAGCACCTGGATGGTCCGGTTGATCTCGCTCTCGCGACCGATCAATGGATCGATCTTGCCGGCCTTGGCCTTGTTGTTCAGGTTGACGCAATAGGCAGTCAGCGCGTCCTGCTGCTGCTTCTTCTTGCCGCCTTCCTCTTGCGGCTCGGCCCCGCTCTGGCTGCCTTGCTCGTCGTCGGCGCCGCGCGGCGTCCGCGTCTCGGAAGCGCCGGGGCGCTTGGCGATGCCATGCGAGATGTAGTTGACCGCGTCGTAGCGGGTCATCTGCTGTTCCTGCAGGAAGTAAGCGGCGTGGCTCTCGCGCTCAGCGAAGATGGCAACGAGCACGTTGGCGCCGGACACCTCCTCGCGGCCTGACGACTGCACATGGATCACCGCGCGCTGGATGACGCGCTGGAAACCGGCAGTCGGCTTGGAATCTTCATCGTAGCCGGTGACGAGGTTGTCGAGCTCGGTGTCGATATAGGTGAGGACCGTATGCTTCAACTCGTCGAGATCGACGTTGCAGGCACGCATGACGGCCGCCGCCTCGGTGTCGTCGATCAGGGCGAGCAGCAAATGTTCAAGGGTTGCATATTCATGGTGCCGCTCATTGGCGAGCGTCAGCGCTTGGTGAAGCGCCTTTTCCAGGCCTTGGGAGAAAGCCGGCATGTTACCTCACTTCTTCTCCATCACGCATTGCAGCGGATGCTGATTCTGTCGGGCGAAATCCATGACCTGAGCCACTTTGGTCTCGGCCACCTCGAATGTATAGACCCCGCACTCGCCCACCCCATGATTGTGAACATGAAGCATTATGCGTGTGGCGGCTTCGCGGTCCTTCTGGAAAAAGCGCTCCAGCACGTGGACCACGAATTCCATGGGTGTGTAGTCGTCGTTAAGAATGAGGACCCGATACAGACTGGGCTTCTTGGTTTTGGTTTTTGTGCGCGTGATGACGGCCGTGCCGCGACCGGCCTCATTGCCGTTGCTGCCGTTCTGCATTCGCACCACGTAGCTCGTGGCAGTCAAACCTGTAGTCACGTAGTCCTGCCTCTTTCGAATCCTCATGCATGCTCGACATGTAGGTGTTCGATGGACGATTTTAAGCCCTTCTGTTTAGCTGACAATATGGCTAGGTGGCCAAACTTGACCGATTTTTCAAATCGTGAAGACCGCAGGCCCCCGATTTCGAGCTGGCGTGAAAAAACCCGGCCGCGCGTTCGCGACCGGGTCTGTCTTTGCGAGCCCAGGGGCCGGCTCGGAATGTTCGTCGAATTTACTTCGCCTTGGCGACGATCGATTCGAACGGCTTGTAGGCTTCCTTGGCGAGTTCGGCATAGAGATCGCCAAGCTTGGTGGCTTCGGTGACGAAGCTCTCATAGGACTGCTTGGCATAGTCGGACTGGATATCGATCGCCTTGTCCAGCGACTTGGCGGAAAAGAGCTTCTCGACAGCGGCGCTCCCGGCTTCGAAGCTTTTCTTGGTGTACTCGCCCGCCTCGGCGGCGATAGCCTGCGCACCCTTGGACAGCGAGGCGAAGCTCTTCAATCCGGTGTCCGCAAATTCCTTGCCGTATTTGCTGAAATCTTCATAGGTCTGGGTCATTTCACGCATTCCCTTGAACGGTTGCCTTGGACGATAGACGCGGCTTGTCCGGGCCGCGTTGTGCAATGCGTGTAAATATATTGTGCAGTGCACAAAAGTCAAGATTCCCGCGGCAATGCGGATCGTGAGCTGCCGGCAATCGCTAAGATTCGAATAAAGAGAAGCTCAATCCCACAGAAAATGGTGAACGCGGCGGTTACCATAAACGGATTGGTAACGCTGCCCGCGTTAGCGTGGCCGGAGGTGAGGCAGGACCCTTTGCCGCCTCCAAGGCAACGGAAATTCAAAGGAACTATCAGTGCGTAAGGCGTTGTCGGGCTTCGTTTCCAAATCCGCGTCCCCCCTCAAAACGATCATGATCCTCGCTATGGCGATGAGCTTCGTCGTCGCGGACGCGGCCTCATCCATGGCGGCCAAGTCGGCGGCCATCGTCATCGATGCCAAGACCGGCAAGGTGCTTTATTCGTCGGATGCCGATGGCCGGCGCTATCCGGCTTCGCTTACCAAGATGATGACGCTCTATCTGACGTTCGAGGCGTTGGCGAAGGGCAGGATCAGCAAGAATTCCCCGGTCGTGTTCTCGGCCAATGCCGCTGCCGAACCGCCGACGAAGCTCGGCGTCAAGCGGGGCGGCTCGGTCACGGTCGAGACCGCGATCCTGTCGATGGTGACCAAATCGGCAAACGATTCCGCAACAGCGCTTGGCGAGATGCTCGGCGGCAACGAAGCCAATTTCGCCCGCATGATGACCGCCAAGGCGCGGGCGCTGGGCATGAGGGGAACCGTTTTCCGCAACGCCAACGGCTTGCCTGATCCCGGCCAGTTCACGACCGCGCGCGACATGGCGATGCTCGGCATCGCCCTGAGAGAGCATTTCCCGCAATACTACGGCTATTTCTCGCAGCGCTCCTTTCTTTACGGGCGGCAGCGCATCAACGGCCACAATCGTCTGCTCGGACGCATCAAGGGCGTCGACGGCATCAAGACCGGTTACACCCGCGCCTCCGGTTACAATCTGGTCTCCTCGGTCTCGGATGGCGATCGGCGCATCGTAGCGGTGGTCATGGGCGGCAGGTCCGGCGGCAGCCGCGACAGCCAGATGGCCGGGTTGATCAATGCCTACATGCCGCAGGCGTCGTCGCGCGGCGGCGGCGTGCTGATTGCCAAGGCCGGCGGCGGCAATCCGATTTCAGCCTTGGCCAAGGTGCTTCTGCCGAAGCATGACGCGCCGACACCGGACAGAAAGCCGGACGACGATGCCGTTGCCTCTCTTGTCGAGGAAAATGCGCCCGTCGTTGAAGAGACCGCTCCGGTCGTTCAGGCCAAGAGGGTCAAGACGACGGCTGTGTCGACGGTGGACGACGTGGCGACAGCCCGGGTCGCCGCAGCCTATGCCGAACCGGCGGCAGAGGTCGATCCTGTCAGCACGGCGTCGGTGCCATCCGGCTGGGCAATACAGGTCGCCTCTTCGCCAAAACAGGCCGAAGCGAAGGCTTTCCTCGACAAGGCGACGAAGCAGGCGCCCTCCGTTCTGACCGATGCCTCCGGTTTCACCGTCGCCTTCGACAAGGACGGTGTCACCTACTACCGCGCCCGGTTCGGTGGTTTCGGTTCGAAGACGGCTGCCTGGAAAGCCTGCAACGCTTTGAAAAAGAAGAAGATCGAGTGCTACGCCGTCCAGCAGTAAGCGGCGCGCGAAACGATATCTTTCCCGAAGTTCTGCGTCGAAGGAGACTAGTTGTGATTGGAGAGCAAGACGTCCTTGGCTTCATTGATCCGCGCCGCCAGGAAAGACGTGCCACCGATATCGGGGTGCAGGCGCTGCATCAGGCGGCGGTGCGCCTTGCGGACATCCGCCGCGGCAGCCCCCGCTTCAAGACCAAGGATCTTGTAGGCCTCCTCCTTAGTCATGGCGCCAGAACCTGGCGCAACACCCAGCCCTTCGCCACCATTCGCATCAGCGTCTTTGCGCCAGATGGGAAATCTGCCGTCAAGATACGTCTCTAGCAATTGGCGGCTCTCCGGATCGCCGGAGAGTTCGCGATAGAGTTGCTGCAATTCGGCAAGCCCCATCGAGCCAAGCATCTTGCCTTCATGGCGCCCAGCCAGCACAAGGCCTTCGAGGCCGCCGGTATCGTGATCGAGTTCCATCTCAAGCGCCGCCGTACGAACTGTCGAACGCTTGCCTGCCGCCAGTTTGGCTGCCGGCCGATTCATGCGCATGGAGCCGTACCAGGCGAGCGCAGCCGACAGAATCAAGCCCCCGATGCCCTCGCGCCCGACCAGCAGCACGGCGACGCCGACCAGCCCGAGCAGCACAGGTCCAAGCGTCCTCATGCCGCCTGCAAGCTTCGCCGGATCGGCGCGCAGGAAGATGGTGAGCATACCGAGAAACACCAGAAGCAATGCTACAAAAGCGATAATCGCGCCCATCAGTTTCCGCCGCCCCGCAGATGCTCGATCATCAGCCGGTCCTCCGGCCTGCCCCGGGCCTCCAGTGCCTTCAGCCCGCCGGTCGCAAACACGGCGACGGACGAAAGCAGGCCGGCCAACGTCGCGGCGGCCCGCCGATCGAACCGGAACCAGGCCCCTTTCGACAGCCGCGCAATTTCCTTGAACGCCTTTTCCGCGGCGGCATCATGGCCCTCCTGAAAGACGAAGACAGGAACGCCGTGCAGACCGAGGCTGCCGGCCTTTTCGGCCAGATCATCAATGTTTTCTTCCATCGCGTCGCCGATATAGACCAGCGCGTTGACCTTGGCCGCCGCCGTCTGTTTCAGCGCATGGGCGAGCACCTTGCCGATTTGGGTATGGCCGCTGCGGCAGTCGATGCGCGTCATCAGCTGTTTCAGAGCTTCGGTATCGGTGACGAATGCGGACGAGCGGCACTCGCCAAGGCCGCGAAAATAGACAAGTTGAACCTTGAGCGCCCCGGCCTTGCCGACGGCGTCGAACATCTCGGCCTGCAGCGCACAGGCGAGATCCCAGGTCGGCTGGCGGCTCATCGTCGCGTCGAGGGACAGGATCAGCCTACCTGAACCGGTAGCGGATGCAGCGAGCGTCCTTGCCTGACGGAGAAACGCGTCGATCTCGCCGGTGCTCGATTGAGACTCGACCGGCGCAGGATTGGCCTTTGCAGACACGGGCTGCTTCTTGTCGCTCATGACATTCAAGATGTGGCGTTGTTCCCCGGCTTGCAAGCCCAGATGAGGCGACCTGGAGGACCTGTGATGATGGCACCTGCGGACGACGCTTCGGCTGGTGGTCCTGGCGTTGCGTTTCTTGGCGTCAGAGCAGGCCGAGATCGGCAAGCTCACGCCTGAGCTTCGGCGGCATCTCGATCAGCCCGGCTTTGCCCTTGCCGAGATCGGCCGGCGCGTCCGCCTGCTTCAGGTAGCGCCACCCCTGGAATGCACGGCGCGGTTGCCAGTCAGTGCGCACGACCTCGGGATCGAGGATCAGATGGCAACGGCCGATGCCCTCGTCATCGGTGAAGGGCCGGATTTCGGTGATCAACTGGCGGCATTGGACATTGCCCTTGATCACCCAGTAGAGCGAGCCGCCGTCGGCAATCTCGGCGCCACGCGTCGGCACCATGCGGGTGGTGTGGTAGTGCTCGGCCGGTTCGCCGGCGCGGCGCCGCTCGTCGAGACGGAAGGCAATCCACTCTTCCAGATCCTCGACGCTGTCACAGCCGACGCAAAGCTTTATGAGATTGAGAGACATCGTTTAAGGTTTTAGTCCAGCACGCGAACGCGTCAACGGCCTGATCGACTTCTCCACAGTGGTGGTCCATGCCGCCAGATTGGCGCTCAGCACTCCACGACATTGACGGCCAATCCGCCAAGGCTGGTTTCCTTGTACTTTTCGTTCATGTCGAGGCCGGTCTGGCGCATCGTCTCGATCGCGGCATCGAGCGGCACGAAATGAACGCCGTCGCCCTTGATGGCCAGCGAAGCGGCGGTCACCGCCTTGACGGCACCAAGCGCGTTGCGCTCGATACACGGCACCTGCACCAGGCCGCCGACCGGATCGCAGGTCATGCCGAGATGATGTTCCAGCGCGATCTCGGCAGCATTCTCGACCTGCTCGGGCGTGCCGCCCATGACGGCGCACAATCCCGCCGCAGCCATTGCCGAAGCCGAACCGACCTCGCCTTGGCAGCCGACTTCCGCCCCCGAGATCGAAGCATTGGTTTTGATGATGCCGCCGACGGCCGCCGCCGTCAGCAGGAAATCGCGGATGCTGGGCTGGTCGGCTTCGGGATGGAAATGCAACCAGTAGCGCAGCACTGCGGGCAGAGTGCCGGCCGCCCCATTGGTTGGCGCGGTGACGACACGGCCGCCGGCAGCGTTCTCCTCATTGACCGCCATCGCATAGATCGACAGCCAGTCGTTGGCGAGCAGCGGGTTAGGCCGGTTCTGCTGCCATTGCTCCTGCAGCTTGTCGTGCAGCATCCGGGCACGGCGGCGCACCTTGAGTCCGCCCGGCATGATGCCGTCTTGCGACAGGCCGCGCTCGATGCAGCCCTTCATGGCGCTCCAGATGCCGTCGAGGCCGGCGTCGAGCTCCCCGCGCGACATCTGTGTCTCCTCGTTGACGCGCTTCATCTCGGCAATGGAAAGCCCGCTTTTCGCTGCCATGGACAGCATTTCGACGGCGTTCTTGAACGGATACGGAACCTTCTTGCGTTCGGTTGTCGCCGAGCCCCTTGCTTTCATCCGCTGCAGTTCTTCCTCGGACACTACGAAGCCGCCGCCGATCGAATAATAGACGCGCCTCAGCAGCAACCGGTCGCCGGCATCATGGGCAGAGAAGGCCATGCCGTTGGCGTGACCCGGCAGCGGCGTCCTGCGATCCAGCACAAGATCCGTTGCCGGGTCGAAACGGTAGGACGGATGGCCGGGCGGCGAAATCCGCTTCTCGGCGGCGATGCGAGCGACGATGCCGTCTGCTAGGTCGGGATCCACAGTCTGCGGCGTCTGGCCGGCGAGGCCGAGCACCACGGCACGATCGGAGCCATGGCCGATGCCGGTATAGGCGAGCGAGCCATGCAGGCTGGCCGCGATCCGGTCGACCTTGGCGCCGGCCGGGCGCGGCCAGTCGTCTCCCGCAATCTCGTCGAGAAACCGCCGCGCGGCCGTCATCGGCCCCATCGTGTGCGAACTCGATGGGCCGATGCCGATCTTGAACAAGTCGAAAACCGAAAGGAACACGTGGGCGTTTTCTCCTGGGACCCTGTTGAGATCTACATATAGGAATTCCCATGATGTTTTCCGCTGTTTTAAGGACCGCCGCGCTGCGCCTGCCGACCTCGTTTGCTCCGGCAGCGACATTCCAGCTTCGGCCATCGAAGCGTCCCCTCCGCCTGTGGTAAAAGCAACGCATGAGCGATTCCTTTCATCTATCGATGGCCGACCTTGCGGCGCTGGGGTTCTTCCTTGCCGCGTGGGTGCTGCATACGCTCGCCGCCGACGGAATGCTGGTCAGCCGCATGTCGCTGACGAGGGCTATGAACGCGCAGCGCGAGGCCTGGATGCGGACCATGGCCGAACGCGAGATCCGCATCGTCGACACCGCTATCATGAGCGGGCTACAACAGGGGACCGCCTTCTTTGCCTCCAGTTCGCTGATTGCGATCGGCGGCTGTTTTGCCCTGCTCGGCGCCTCCGATCAGGTTCTGACCGTGCTCAGCGACCTGCCGTTTGGCGCCACGTCCTCACGCGCGGCCTTCCAGACGAAGGTGTTCGGGCTGGTGCTGATCCTGGCCTTTTCCTTCTTCAAGTTCGGCTGGGCTTACCGGCTGTTCAACTATTGCTCGATCCTGATCGGCGCCGTGCCGATTCCACATGGCGAGGCGTCGCGCAATCCGGTCACCGAAACGGCGGTGTGGCGTGCCGCGCGCATGAACATGCTGGCCGGAAAGCATTTCAATTCGGGCCTGCGCGGCGTGTTCTTCTCGATCGGCTATCTCGGTTGGTTCGTCGATCCCACCGTCTTCGTGCTATCGACGCTGCTGCTTCTGGCGGTACTGGTGCGCCGCCAGTTTTTCTCGGCGGCGCGGCAGGCGGTGCTCGGTCAGCCGCCCGGTCCGGGGAAAGGCCGATCGATGCGGCCCGACAGCCAATAGGCGGTGAGCCCTATCCATTCGCGGATCGCAACAGTGGTGACCTCCAGCCAGTCGCCGGGATAAGGCAAGGTGCCGATGCTTTCCTTGCCGGAAGTGCGATAGTCGACCGGCCACGGAACGGTCGAAAAGCCGGCTTTGTCGAACAGCGCCTTGGCGCGTGGCATATGGAAGGCCGAGGTCACCAGCAACCAGGTTTCGCCCGGTTTCGGCGTCACCAGTTCCCTGGTAAAGACAGCGTTCTCGTAGGTGCTGCGGGATTTGTTCTCGAGGATCAGCCGATCGGCCGCCACGCCGAAAGCGGCAAAAAGACGCGGCGCGGTATCTGCATCGCCTTCGCCGCCGCGGAACGTTTCGATGCTGCCACCGGAGATAACGACTTTCGCTGTCGGAAAGCGCCGCGCCAGCACGACCGCCTCGACCATCCGGTCGCCGCTGGAGTTCATTTCATAGCCGCCACGCACCAGATTGACGGCGCCATCCAGACTGCCGCCAAGCACTATGATACCGTCAACCTTTTCCGGCAGCGGCGGCCTGGGGAAGCGTTCCTCCAGCCGATTGAGCATCATGGGGCCGAGCGGGCTCCATGTCGAAACCGCCAGAATGAGGAAGGCAAGAGCGCTGCCGGCGGTCGCCAACCGTCGCCGCCCGAACATCGCCGCGACCAGCCCCGCCAGCAGCAGGAAGATCGCGAGATTCAACGGCTCGACGAAGAACCCGAGAACCTTGGAGACATAGAAGAACATCCCTCACCCCCCTCAGATGAGAAACGATCTTACCACCATTTTTCCGGCTGAAATGTGCCGGCCGCCTTTTCGATGACATGGGCGGTCTGGAACAGCGTTTCCTCGTCGAAGGGCCGGCCGATCAGCTGCAGGCCGAGCGGCAGCCCCTTGGCGTCGAGCCCGGCCGGAACCGCTATGCCGGGCAGGCCGGCCATGTTCACCGTCACCGTAAAGATGTCGTTGAGATACATCTTGACCGGGTCGGCGGCCATTTCCTCGTCGGCGATGCCGAAGGCGGCGGAAGGCGTTGCCGGCGTCAGGATGACGTCGACGCCTGCGGCAAACACATTTTCGAAGTCACGCTTGATCAGGGTTCGAACCTTCTGCGCCTGTAGATAGTAGGCATCGTAGTAGCCGGCGGAAAGCACATAGGTGCCGATCATGATACGGCGCTTGACCTCCCGCCCGAAGCCGGCGGCGCGGGTCTTTTCATACATATCGACAATGTCCTTGCCGGGCACGCGCAAGCCATAGCGGACGCCGTCGTAACGGGCGAGGTTGGACGAGGCTTCGGCCGGCGCCACGATGTAATAGGCCGGCAGCGCATATTTGGTGTGCGGCAGCGAGATATCGACGATCTCGGCACCAGCATCCCGCAGCCAGGCAATGCCTTTCTGCCACAGCGCCTCAATCTCCGCGGGCATGTCGTCGACACGATATTCCTTGGGAATGCCGACCTTCATGCCCCTGATCGGGCGGCCGATCGCCGCCTCGTAGTCCGGCACCGGCAGGTCGACGGACGTCGTGTCCTTCGGGTCGACCGAAGCCATCGACTTCAACAGGATCGCGGCATCGCGCACGTCGCGCGCGATCGGCCCGGCCTGGTCGAGCGACGAGGCGAAGGCTACGATCCCCCAGCGCGAGCAGCGGCCATAGGTCGGCTTGATGCCGACTGTGCCAGTGAAGGCGGCGGGCTGGCGGATCGAGCCGCCGGTGTCGGTGGCGGTGGCGCCAGCGCACAGGAAGGCCGAGACCGCTGATGCCGAGCCTCCGGACGAACCGCCCGGCACCAGTTGGGCATTGTCCAACGTGCGCGCGGTCCTGGTGCCGCCCGCCGAAACGAAGCCGCCCTCGCCCTGATGTGTCGTCGGCATCACCACCGTGTCGAGGCGCGAACGCCGCCACGGGTTGATGACCGGCCCATAATACGAGGTCTCGTTGGACGAGCCCATGGCGAACTCGTCCATGTTGAGCTTGCCGAGCATGACGGCACCATCCGCCCACAGATTGGCGGTGACCGTCGATTCGTAGCGCGGCTTGAAGCCGTCCAGCACATGGCTGCAGGCCTGGGTGTGGACGCCTTCGGTGCCGAACAAATCCTTGATGCCGAGCGGGATACCCTCGAGCGACCCGCCCTCGCCCTTGGCCAGTTTCGCGTCGGAGGTCTTGGCCATGTCGCGCGCCTTGTCGTCGGTGACCACCACGTAGGCATTGAGCGCCGGATTGGCTCGCTCGACCGCCGATAGATAAGCCTCGGTGATTTCGGTGGCGGTGATCTCCCTGGAGCGCAATTTGGCGCGGGCCTGCGAAATCGTCAGCTGGGTAAGGTCGCTCATCAGGCAAGGCTCTTTTCGTAAAACACCGACCACTCGGAATCGGGATAATTCAGCACCGGCCCGCAACGCGAAAAACCGGCGCGTTCGTAGACGGTCCAGGCGGCGGGATGACGGGCGCCCGTCTCCAGCACCAGACGCTTAAGCCCTTCTTGGCGCGCCAGCGCCTCGATACGCTCGACAATCTTCGCGCCGATCTTGTGGCCGCGATGCGAAGGTCGCGTATACATGCGCTTGATCTCGCCGACGACAGCATCGTGGCGCTTCAGTGCGCCGCAACCGATGGCAAGGCCGTTGTCGCGGGCGATGAAGACGGTCGTGTCGCGGTCCGCCATCTGCTCGACCGTCAAATGGTAGCAATGCTCCGGCGGCGTCAGCTCCAGCAATGTGGCGTTGAGCTCCTCGACCAGCCCACGCACATCGTCCTGCAGCGGCGTCTCAGCCGCGATGTCGATTGCCATCGGCCTGCTACTCCACGACCTTCGGCACAAGGAAGAAATTCTCTTCGGTCGCCGGTGCATTGGCGACGATGTCGGCTGCCTTGCCGCCGTCGGTGACGACGTCCTGGCGCTTTTTCATTGCCATCGGCGTGACTGAGGTCATCGGCTCGACGCCGGAAACATCGACCTCGTTCAACTGCTCGACAAAGCCCAAAATGGCGTTCAATTCGCCGGTCATGCGCTCTGCATCCTCCTCGCTCACCGCAATACGGGCAAGATGCGCGACGCGCTTCACGGTTTTTATATCAACGGACATGTTTGTGCCTCGGGGAAAACCAGCGCTATAGCGGCGCGGCGCGTGCCGCGCAACATGCATCGTGCCTTCAACTGCCCTATGGCATCGCCACGCCGTCGCAGAGGAAATAACTGCCGCCGTTGCCGCTCTGCTCGCCTTCGTCGGCGGCAGGCCGAACCGATACCAGGTCGATCTGCTTCGGGCTCATCTGTGTCAGTGAGAGAACATCGGGAAAGACGTAGCCCGGCTCCTGGCATATGGCGGTCACCGCCCAGCTTGGTGAGCGTGTCGCTTTGGTGATCTGCAGGAATTCACAATTATATTCGATGCTTTCCAGGCCATTTGCCGACAGCACGATATTGCCGCCCTCGATCACCATCTGCAGCGTATCCTTTTTGGCCTGCGCGCAGAGGTCCTCCGATTGCAGATAGACGCCCTCGATGAAATTTTCCGCGGCCAGCGTCGGCGACGCGGCAACCAGCATGGAAATGCAAAGAGAATTTCTCAAGCGCATCGTATCGTTCCGGACCGGCTTTCTTTACAGCGTAATCGTCTCGCCGATCTTCGGCAACGCAACTTTCACACCCGATTCATCCAGCCCGGCCACGAATTTGTCGGCGGTCTGATCGATCATCGGAAATGTGCCGAAGTGAGCGGGAACGACCGTCTCGAACTTGAAGAAACGCTGGCAGGCAAGGGCTGCTACCGCGCCACCCATGGTGAAGCGGTCGCCGATCGGCACGATGCCGATCTTCGGTTCGTGCAACTCGTTGATCAGCGCCATGTCGGAAAAAATGTCGGTGTCGCCCATATGATAAAGCGTCTTGTCCTCGGGAAAGTGCAGGACGAGCCCACCCGGATTGCCGAGATAGGTATTCTGGCCACCCTCGCCCGGAAAGGACGATGAATGCAGAGCCTGAACGAAGGTGGTGGTGAAGCCGCCGCAATCGACGGTGCCGCCGATATTGCCGGGATTGATCTGCTTGTCACCGACGCCCTTGCCGACCAGGTACATGCAAATCTCGAAATTGGCGACCAGCATCGCGCCGCTCTTCTTGAGCACTTCGATGGCGCCGCTGATGTGGTCGCTGTGGCCATGGGTGAGCAACACGTGCGTGATCCCTTCGGCCGGCCCTTCCCAGCCGCCCGTCCATGATGGATTGCCGACCAGATAGGGGTCGATGAGGATTTTCGCGCCTTCGATTTCAATTCGGAATGCCGAATGTCCGTACCAGGTCAGTTTCATCAATGCTTTCCTCGATTTTTGCTTCGGTAGAGGATAGAACGCCGACGGCGAAATTAAAGTGCCACGCACGCTTTGCGCGTATAGGACGTGCGGCGTCGCGGTCAAAGGAAAAGCCGTTGGGCATCATCACCATCGAGGAGTTGCCGGCCCGGCTCGGCGGCGGCAAGACCCTGGCCGGTCTCGACCTCGGCGACAAGACAATCGGCATGGCGGTTTCCGACCGCGGCTTGTCGTTCGCCCACCCGCGCCCTGTCATCATGCGCAGGAAATTCTCGCTCGATGCCGCAGTGCTGCTCGCTCTGCTACAGAAGGAAAATGCCGGCGCCGTGGTGATCGGCCTCCCCATCAACATGGACGGCTCCGAAGGCCCGCGCGCCCAAAAATCCCGCGCTTTCGTGCGCAACATGGCTGGATTGACCGATCTGCCCTTCCTCTTTTGGGACGAACGGCTGTCGACGGTGGCGGCCGAGCGGACGCTGATCGAGATGGATTTTTCCCGCAAGAAACGCGCCGGCAAGATCGATTCTGCGGCGGCCGCTTTTATCCTCCAAGGTGTTCTCGACCGGCTTCAGGCGCTCGGCGTCGATGCCTGGTCGAAATAGCGGTTGCGCATCGCCGTGATCCAGCCACCAATCGCCTTGCGGCGGCGAAATGCCCAGAACGCCACCAGCAGCAGCCCATCGAACACGCAAGCTTTCGCCACCATGCCCGGAATAAGCGCCGGATCAACGCCGAGCATCTGTCCATAGAGCTGGAAGACGAGATCGTGTAATTGGCGGCTCAGGATGACATAGCCGAAATTGATGTCGTTGAGCGACAGAAAGAACCAGCCCCAAAACAAGAGGAGCGGAGCCGCCCACAGCGCGAACAAGGTGCGCATCAGCGGTCATCCCTCGAATCCAGCCGGCCGGAAATGCGGGCAAGCGAGGAATTATGCGCCGCTGCCTTGGCCATGACATGCGCGGCCGCTCGGATTTCGCCGGTCCCTGGAACTGCCGCGGCAACGGTCGACCGCCGCTCCGCGAGCATCGCGACATAGGACGCCAGAAGTGCCGCCAATTGCACCGCGACAATCATGAACAGCCCATTGATGCCTTGCGCGGCGCCGCCGATGACGATCAGCGACAGCACGCCCAAGGCGGAAATGAAGGCGATTCGCATGACGCTGTCGGCGGGATCCGGGTTGGTCGTGTCGCTGGTCAGTGCTTCAACAAAGGCCCAGCAGAACAGCACCGCGACGACAAGCAGTGCCACGGCGAGCGGCGCCACGACGACGGCGTTTTCGAGATCGGCAAATCGAGTGTTCTGGACGGGAACGCCCAGTACGCCAAGGGCCGTCGCCACGCCTCGATTCCCGTCGATGCAAATGAACGCCAGCAGGGCGAAAACGGCCGCCCAATGCAATGCCAGAAAAGAGCTCAGAATATGCCGCATGACGCTCCTGCTTCGCAGGGCAAAGCCGCTCAAGCTGAACAATCCTTGCCTTAACCATAACACTGGGCTTTGCCACCGGCCGCCGCAATGGAAACCATTCGTTAAGGTTAACGGCCATCCACAGGGTCGCGAGAGCGGCAGCGAATTGGGCGACGGCCCTTAGTTGATCGGCGGGTAGAGCGTATCGATGATCATGCGCGCATCATGGCGGGAATCGATCATGCCATAGGTATTGCGCCACTGGCCGGCGAGGCGCGTTTCGACGAAGGCGTCGGCGATCCGCCCTGCCCCCAGCCTGCGAAGCTCTGCTGCCGCTGCCGACAATGCCAATTGCTCGGTCAAGAGCCGCGCCGAGCCCTCGTCGGTTGCAGCGACCTGCATTGCCGCCTTGAGCACGCCGACGGTGCCGCGTCCGCCGGCGCCGAGATCGCGGTCGATGCCGGCCAGCACGTCATCGAACAGGCCGGGTGCACGCCCCAGCACACGTAGCACGTCGAGCGCCATGACGTTGCCGGATCCCTCCCAGATCGCGTTGACCGGAGCTTCGCGATAGTAGCGGGCGAGCGGCCCCTCCTCGACATAGCCATTGCCGCCGAGGCACTCCATCGCTTCATAGAGCAGCGGCGGCGCAATCTTGCAGACCCAGTATTTGACGACCGGCGTCATGGCGCGGGCGAAGGCCGCCTCGCCGCGGTCGCCGGCCGCCTCGTCGAAGGAGCGCGCCAGCCGGAACGACAGCGCGGTAGCGGCGGCAACGTCGAGCGCCATATCGGCCAGCACACGCTGCATCAGCGGCTGCTCGATCAGATTGGTTCCAAACACCTTGCGGTGGCGCGTGTGGTGGACGGCCTCGGCCAGTCCGGCCCGCATGATCGCCGATGAGGCGACGGCACAGTCGAGCCGCGTCAGGGTCACCATGTCCATGATCGTCTTCACGCCCGCGCCGGGCTCGCCGACCATCTCGCCGATGGTATTGACGAATTCCACCTCCGACGAGGCATTGGATCGGTTGCCGAGCTTGTCCTTCAGCCGTTGAAAACGGAAGCCGTTGCCGGATCCGTCGCCGAGCAGGCGGGGAACGAGAAAGCACGACAGTCCCTCCGGCACCTGTCCGAGCACCAGGAAGGCATCCGACATCGGCGCCGACATGAACCATTTGTGGCCGGTCAGGCGATAAAACCCGCTGCCCGCGCGCTCGGCCCTGGTGACGTTGGCACGGACATCAGTGCCGCCTTGCTTCTCGGTCATGCCCATGCCGAGCGTCAGCCCGGCTTTTTCGACCGGAGGCTTTTGGCTTTGATCGTATTTGCGCGTCGTCACCCGAGGCGCCCATTCGCGAAACAGCTTCGGGCTGGCCATCAGCGCTGCCAGCGAAGCGCTGGTCATGGTGATCGGGCAGAGATGCCCGGTCTCGAGCTCAGCCGTGAGGTAAAAGCGTGCAGCGCGCACCTGGTGGCGGCGGCCGATCTCGGCGTCGCCATTCTCCCAGACCGACGAATGCAGCCCGTTGGCAACAGAGCGGCGCATGAGCGCGTGATAGGCGGGATGGAACTCGACCTGGTCGATGCGCCGGCCCTGGCGGTCATGGGTCCTGAGCTTCGGCATCTCGACATTGGCAAGACGGGCCAGTTCCTGCGCCTCATGGGTCAGAACGAAACGGCCAAGCCCGTCGAGGTCCTTGCGCACCGGATCGGAAAAGCGCTCGGCAAGCTGGATCAGCAACGGATCGCCCCGCCAGGCGTTACCGCCGGCCAGCGGCGGCGGCTGGTTGGTCACGTCGTCAGTCACGCTTCGTCCTTATCACCTGAAGGCTGCGAATCCAAAGCCAAGGCGGTTTATAGCCTATGGCCAGCGGCGCGCGACGAAAATACCGGGGAGAACCAATCCAATCCCAAGCCGGTGCTTGCAGCCGCGGAGCCTCCCCCCTATAGCAGCGACTTGAGATGACCGACGTATCGTCCCTGCCGCTTTATCCCCACCGCCATCTTCTGGGCATCCGCGATCTTTCCCCTGCCGACATCGAGCTTCTGCTCGACCGGGCGGACAGGGCCGTTGCCATCTCGCGGCAGTCGGACAAGAAGACATCGACGCTGCGCGGCCGCACCCAGATCAATCTCTTCTACGAAGCCTCGACCCGTACGCAATCGTCATTCGAGCTGGCCGGCAAACGGCTCGGCGCCGACGTCATGAACATGTCCGTAGCGAGTTCGTCGGTGAAAAAGGGCGAGACGCTGATCGATACGGCGATGACGCTGAATGCCATGCGTCCCGACATATTGATCATCCGCCATCAATCGGCCGGCGCGGCAGCACTTCTTGCCCAAAAAGTCGGCTGTTCGGTGGTCAATGCCGGCGACGGCGCCCATGAGCACCCTACCCAGGCGCTGCTCGACGCACTGACCATCCGCCGCGTCAAGGGTCCGTTGTCGAAGCTGATCGTGGCGATCTGCGGCGACATCCTGCATTCGCGCGTGGCCCGCTCCAACATCATCCTGCTCAACGCGCTTGGTGCCCAGGTCAGGGTCGTCGCCCCTTCGACGCTTTTGCCCGCCGGCATCGAGAAAATGGGCGTCGTCGTCACCCGTTCCATGGCCGAGGGTCTGAAGGACGCCGACGTGGTGATGATGCTGCGCCTGCAGCGCGAACGCATGGAAGGCGCTTTCGTACCGTCGGTGCGCGAATATTTCCGCTATTTCGGCCTCGACGCGGAGAAGCTGAAGGCGGCCAAGGACGGTGCGCTGGTCATGCATCCCGGCCCGATGAACCGCGGCGTCGAGATCGCCTCCGAGATCGCCGACGGCCCGCAAAGCGTTATCCAGGAACAGGTTGAGATGGGCGTCGCCGTGCGCATGGCGGTAATGGAAGCGCTGCTCGACCCCCGTCGAAACCACGAGGGCCGCGCCTGATGAGCATAACGGTCTTCAGCCGGGCCCACATCGTCGACCCGTCGCGCGGCATCGATGAGGTCGGCACCGTCATCGTCGAAGGCCGCAAAATCGTTGCCGCCGGCAAGGCGGCTTTGAACCAGGGCGCGCCCGAAGGCGCCACCATCATCGACTGCGCCGGCAAGACTATCATCCCTGGATTGATCGACGCGCGCGTCTTCATCGGCGAACCCGGCGGCGAACACCGGGAGACCATTGCTTCGGCGAGCATCGCTGCGGCGGCCGGCGGCGTCACCTCAATCGTCATGATGCCCGATACCGACCCGGTGATCGACAATGTCGCACTGGTCGAGTTCGTGCTGCGCACCGCCAAGGACACCGCAATCGTCAACATCTTGCCGGCAGCAGCGATCACCAAGGGGCTGGAAGGCCGCGAGATGACCGAATTCGGCCTGCTGCGCGAGGCCGGCGCGGTCGCCTTCACCGATGGCCGGCATTCGATTGCCAGCGCGCTGGTGATGCGCCGCGCGCTGACCTATGCGCGCGATTTCGGTGGCGTCATCGCGCATGAAACCCAAGACGCCGACCTCGCTTCGGCCGGCGTGATGAACGAAGGCCTTTACGCAAGCTGGCTTGGCCTTGCCGGCATTCCGCGCGAAGCCGAATCGATCCCCCTGGAGCGCGATCTCGCGTTGGCTCGGCTGACCGGCGGCGCCTATCACGCTGCCAAGATTTCGACGGCTATGGCGGCAAGCGCGGTAGCACGCGCGAAAGCCGATGGCGCCAATGTCACATCAGGCGTGTCGATCCACAATCTGTCGCTCAACGAGAATGATGTAGGCGAGTACCGCACCTTCTTCCGGCTGACGCCGCCGCTGCGCGCGGAGGAAGACCGGCTGGCGATGATCGAAGCGATCAAGGACGGCACCATCGATCTCATCGTCTCCTCGCACGACCCGCAGGACGTCGACACCAAGCGCCTTCCCTTTGCCGATGCCGCGGCCGGCGCCATCGGCCTGGAAACGCTGCTAGGCGCAGCGCTGCGGCTCTATCACAATGGCGACGTGACGCTGCTCCGGCTGGTCGAGACACTGTCGACCGCGCCGGCAAGATTGTTCGGCCTGCCCGGCGGCACGCTGAAACCGGGGGCATTGGCCGACCTTTCGCTCGTCGATCTGGACGAGCCATGGGTCGTCAGCGAGAGCGGCATCCGCTCACGCTCGAAAAACACCTGTTTCGAAGGCGCTCGACTGCAAGGCAAGGTCTTGCAAACGATGGTGGCGGGCCGCACAGTGTTTTCGGCCTAGGACGAAAACAGGCGTCACGGCTTAAAATCCGCTCAGCCAAGGAAAGTTCGGGGGAACAATGGCTTACAGTCCCGTCTTGGCATTGGTGTTCGGCTATCTTCTCGGCTCGATCCCGTTTGGCCTGCTGATCACCCGTGCCGCCGGCCTCGGCGACGTGCGCAACATCGGCTCCGGCAACATCGGCGCCACCAATGTGCTACGCACCGGCAACAAGAGCTTGGCCGCGGCCACGCTTCTGCTCGACGCCCTTAAAGGCACCGCGGCGGTGCTGATCGCAGGCCGCTTTGCGCCCGAGCTCGGACTTTGGGCCGGCTTCGGCGCGTTTTTAGGTCATCTCTTTCCGGTCTGGCTCGGCTTCAAGGGGGGCAAGGGTGTCGCCACTTACCTTGGCGTGCTGATCGGCCTTGCCTGGCAGGCGGCGCTGATCTTCGCCGTCGTCTGGCTGGCGGTGGCTTTCCTGTTCCGCTACTCCTCGCTCGCGGCGCTGACGGCAGCAGTTGTGGTGCCCATGGCACTGTATTTCCTGAGCACGCCGCAGATTGCCGGGCTTTTCGCGGCGATGAGCCTAATCGTCATCGTAAAGCACCGCGGCAACATTGCGCGGCTGCTTGCCGGCACCGAGGGTAAGATCGGGGCCAAGGAGTGAGCGAGCCCGACGCCGGGCCGCGCCTCAGCGACCGGCAGCGGCTGAGCTGGCTTCGTCTGATCCGCACGCCGAATGTCGGCCCGGCTTCCTTTCGCGACCTGATCAACCGGTTCGGTTCGGCCGAAGCAGCGCTATCGATGCTGCCCGAGCTGATGATTTCGGGTGGCGCCAAAAAAATCGTCCGCATCCCGTCCATTGCCGAGACCGAGGCGGAGCTGGAGACCGCCCGGCGGGCTGGCGCCCGCTTCGTCGGCATCGGCGAAGCGGATTATCCGCCGCTGATGAAAAGCATGGATCATCCGCCGCCGCTGCTCGCGGTCAGGGGCAATAGCGCGGTGTTCCGCTTGCCAGCGGTCGCCATCGTCGGCGCTCGCAACGCATCGCTGGCCGGCATCAAGATGGCGCGGATGCTGGCGGCGGATCTCGGCCGCGACGGTTATGGCATCGTCTCCGGCCTGGCGCGCGGCATCGATACGGCCGCGCACCATGGCAGCCTTGCGACTGGCACAATCGGCGTGCTCGCCGGCGGCCTCGATTTGCCCTACCCGCCCGAAAATGCCGGCCTGTGCGACGAGATCGCCGAGCGCGGCGGCGCCATCATTTCCGAAATGCCGTTTGGCTGGCAGCCGCGCGCACAGGATTTTCCGCGCCGCAACCGGCTCGTCGCCGGTGCTGCATTGGGATTGGTGGTGGTCGAGGCCGCACAGCGCTCCGGCTCGCTGATCAGCGCCCGGCTTGCCGGCGAGATGGGCCGGCTGGTCTTTGCCGTTCCCGGTTCGCCGCTCGATCCACGCGCCGCCGGCGCCAATGGCCTGCTCAAGGACGGCGCAAGCCTTGTCACCGAGGCCGCCGATATCACCAGTGCGATCGTCCCGCTGGTCGGCGCCTGGGCCCCAAGGACATCGCCGCTTGAGGAGCCGCCCGACTTTTCGGCAACGCCGCCGCCGCGCGAGGACGACCGCGACCGCGTCGTCGAGGCGCTCGGCCCGACGCCGGTAGCAGTCGACGAGATCATCCGCCACACCGGCCTGCATCCCGCCCAGGTGTTCATGGTGCTGCTGGAGCTCGACCTAGCCGGACGGCTCGAGCGCCATGCTGGCGGCAATGTCTCGCTGGTGTTTGGAAATTCTTGAAATTTCTGCCGAGCGCGATGGCACACATTAACTTGGAGATTGGACAGGCCACGTCTTTGCTAGCCGCCATCTTTGTCAGGCTTGGTTAGATAGTGTTGAAGAAGTCGGCGATGAAGCCGTGGATCCACTCGCACCGAAGCGTCTTGATTAAGGTCGACGCGACCTCCTCGCCT